>NZ_JAHWIW010000008.1:0-177438 GCF_025377065.1 Pseudomonas sp. HD6422
CGCAACTGGAGGGTTTTGGTGGTTTTCATTCTGGATTGGCCTTTATCCATATTGTTCAGCAAAATAGCGCGTTTACCCTGGTTTTTTCAAGGTTGGTCTAGTGGAGAATTCGTTGCGTGTTATTTCCCGGAATTGATGCAACCAGCCTGGCGGGGGAATGCGTTGTGGTCGGCGTCGTATTTCGCCGTCAGCGTAGGCTGTGCGCCATTGGACGGGGTTCGGCTCTACATCGAGCAGTAAGACAGGCCGGAGTGAGGGCGCGCAGTTCGCACGCCTCGCTATCCCTCCCCGCACTAAAGTACGGGGCATCTCGCGGAGAAAACCGATGAAAGACAAACCGGCCAAAGGAACGCCATCGCTTCCCGCCACCCAGATGAACGTACACAACGCCATGGTCGGCCTGCGTGGCCGTGACCTGTTCTCGACCTTGCGCCACATCGGTCGCCACGGGCTGCGCAACCCGCTGCACACCGCCCGCCACATGCTCGCCCTGGGCGGCCAGCTGGGCAAGGTCATGCTCGGTGACACGCCGCTGCAGCCCAACCCACGGGACGCACGCTTCAACGATCCGACCTGGGCCCAGAATCCGCTTTACCGCCGTGGCCTGCAGGCCTACCTGGCCTGGCAGCGCCAGACCCGCCTGTGGATCGAGGAAAGCCAGCTCGACGCCGACGACCGGGCCCGGGTGCACTTCTTGTTCAACCTGCTCAACGATGCCCTGGCACCGAGCAACTCGCTGCTCAATCCACTGGCGGTCAAGGAGCTGTTCAACACGGGCGGTCAGAGCCTGGTACGCGGTGTCGCCCACCTGATCGACGACCTGCGCCACAACCACGGCCTGCCCCGCCAGGTGGACGATCGCGCCTTCGAGGTCGGCGGCAATCTCGCCACGACACCTGGGGCGGTGGTGTACCGCAACGAGCTGCTCGAGCTGATCCAGTACCTGCCGATGAGCGAGAAGCAGCATACCCGGCCGCTGTTGGTGATCCCGCCACAGATCAACAAGTACTACATCTTCGACCTGAGTCCGAGCAACAGTTTCGTCCAGTACATGCTCAAGAACGGCCTACAGGTGTTCATGGTCAGCTGGCGCAACCCCGAACCGCGCCACCGCGAATGGGGGCTGTCGAGCTACGTCGAGGCCCTGGAGCAGGCCCTGGCTGCGTGTCGCAGCATCAGCGGCAATCGCGACCCCAACCTGATGGGCGCCTGCGCCGGCGGCCTGACCATGGCCGCACTGCAGGGGCATCTGCAGGCCAAGCGCCAATTGCGCCGGGTCCGCAGCGCGACCTACCTGGTGAGCCTGCTCGACAGCCAGTTCGACAGCCCCGCCAGCCTGTTCGCCGACGAACAGACCGTCGAAGCCGCCAAGCGTCGCTCTTACCAACGCGGCGTGCTCGACGGCGCCGAGGTGGCGCGAATCTTCGCCTGGATGCGGCCCAACGACCTGATCTGGAACTACTGGGTCAACAACTACCTGCTCGGCAAGGCGCCACCGGCCTTCGACATCCTCTACTGGAACGCCGACAACACCCGCCTGCCTGCGGCCCTGCACGGTGATCTGCTGGACTTCTTCAAGCACAACCCGTTGACCCACGCCGCCGGGCTGGAGGTGTGCGGCACGCCGATCGACCTGGGCCAGGTGAACCTGGACAGCTTCACCGTCGCCGGCAGCAACGATCACATCACCCCCTGGGACGCGGTGTACCGCTCGGCCCTGTTGCTCGGCGGCGACCGGCGCTTCGTGCTGGCCAACAGCGGGCATATCCAGAGCATCATCAATCCACCTGGCAATCCCAAGGCTTTCTATCTCGACAACCCTGCGCTGCCAAGCGATCCCCGCGCATGGTCCCACGATGCCCAGCGTCGCGAAGGCAGTTGGTGGCCAGTGTGGCTGGAGTGGATCACGGCCCGCTCCGGCCCGCTCAAAGCGCCACGCACCGACCTGGGCAACGCCACCTACCCAACGCTGGGCCCGGCGCCTGGCAGCTATGTACGCGCGCGATGAGCAAACGCCCCGGATGAAGACCCGCGACCGAATCCTCGACTGCGCCCTGCAGCTGTTCAACCAGCAGGGCGAACCCAACGTCTCGACCCTGGAGATCGCCAACGAACTGGGCATCAGCCCTGGCAACCTGTACTACCACTTCCACGGCAAGGAGCCGTTGGTCCTGGGCTTGTTCGAGCGCTTCGAGGAAGCGCTGCTGCCATTGCTCGACCCTCCGCTCGAGGTGCGCCTGGATGCCGAGGACTACTGGCTGTTCCTGCACCTGATCGTCGAGCGTATGGCGCAGTACCGGTTCCTCTTCCAGGACCTGTCCAACCTGACCGGTCGCCTGCCCAAGCTGGCGCGTGGCATGCGCAACCTGATCAACGCGCTCAAGCGTACGCTGGCGGCCCTGTTGGCCAGCCTCAAGAGCCAGGGACAGGTGGTGAGCGAGACCCAGGCACTGGGCCAGCTGGTGGAGCAGATCAGCCTGACCCTGCTGTTCTCGCTGGATTACCAGCGGGTGCTCGGGCGTGAGGGAGACGTGGGGATCGTCGTGTACCAGGTGATGATGCTGGTGGTGCCGCATCTGCAGGCACCGGCGCGGGAGGCGGCGGAGCAGTTGGCGCAGCGGTATCTGGAAGGGTAGGTCTGCGATTACGCAGTGCGCCCTTCGCGGGGCAAGCCCGCTCCCACAGGTACACCACCGCCCCAGAGAACGATGGAGTACCTGTCCCCGCGAAAGGCCCTACGCGATATCAGGCCTGGGTAGCAGCGCTTTCTGGCGCTGCGCTTGGCGCAGGTGCCGCATTGGAAGCCGGAGCGGCGCTGGCCGCCGGTGCTGCCGGTTTCGCCGCAGCAGGCTTGGCCGGCGCTTTCTTCACCGCAGGCTTCTTCGCCGCAGCAGGTTTGGCCGCTAGCTTGGCTGCCGCTTTGGCCGCTGGCTTGGCCACAGGTTTTGCCGCTGCCGTCTTCGCAGCCGGTTTCGCCGCTGCGCTTTTCGCCGCTGGCTTGGCCGCGGCCGCTTTAGCCGCAGGCTTGGCTGCAGCCTTGGCCAGTGGCTTGGCTGCGGTCTTGCCGGCCGCAGGCTTGGCCGCTGCCGAGCGCGAAGAAACCGGGGTCACCGAGGCGCCGGTCAGTTTCTCGATCTGCTTGGTCAGGCTGTCGACCTGCTGGTGCAGGGCCTTGATCTCGTTGCGGCTTGGCACGCCCAGGCGGGAGATGGCGCTGTTCAGGCGCTTGTCGAAAGCTTCTTCGAGTTCGCTCCACTTACCCAGTGCGCGATCCTTGACCCCCGAGACACGGGAGGTGGTCGAGGCCTTGGCGCCTTCGGTCACCTCTTCGGCAGTCTTCTTCGCCTGCTTTTCGGCCTTCTCGCCATCCTTTACCAGGGAGTCGAACAGTTTCGAACCATCCTGGTCGATCTTCGAGTAGATACCCAGGCCCGCCAGCCAGATCTTGCGGGAGTACTTCTCGATCCCGCCGACCCAGGAGCTGCCTTCTTTGTCGGTGTTCTTCTTGCCAGCCATCCTGCTCTCCTTATGGTTTGTGCGCGACGCGCTCGAGCAGCTCATGCAGCTGTTCAAGCTTGATGGACAACGCCTCAACGTCATGTTTAGACGGAATGCCGAGGCGATTCAAGGCGCGACCCACCCGTGCGTCGAACGCCCGCTCGATCTTGTCGAGTTGCAGTTCTACACGGCCAGGGACGCGACTGACCTGCTCGGTCGCTTCCTCGATCTGGTGGTTGGCCGCGCCCAGCGCCTTGTCGACGCGCTTCTTGCCGCGTTTTTCGACACCTTCGCCAGCCTTGACCAGCTCCTTGAAGTAATCGGAGCCTTCCTGGCCGACCCGCGCGTAAGCACCGATACCTGCCAGCCAGATCTTGCGCGCGTAGCCACGCACCTCGCCCAGGGTGCCTGTGGCGTCGTCCTTTTTCTTCGCGTTCACGTTGGCCATGCTCATTGCCTCTTGCTCGTTCAGGGAGGGAGGATGCGCCCGGGGGATCGGGCTTGAGCATAAGGTAGAGACCGAATTTAGAATCTTCACCCTAAGGTGAGGCGATCACGCCAGGGCCTTGTCCAGCGCCCGCTCGATTTCGCTCTTGATACTGCTGCCCATGATCGACAGCATCATGCCCAGCTTGAGGTCGACGCGGATGCGATCATCGAATATCTGCACGCTGCCGCTGGCACCGCTGCGCGCCACATCGACCCGGTCGCCGTTCCAGGTGGCCTTGAGATCGTATTCGCGGGCCAGCTTGTCCACCAGCGCTTCGGCCTTGGCCCGGGCGGCGTCGCGACCAAGGGAATGTTTGCGTTCGACGCTGATCTGAGTCATGCAGGCGATCCTGTACTGAAAAGACAATGGACGCATTATGCCCGTGCCCGGCGGGCGGTACACCCCGCCAAGACAAATCCGCCGGTTCACCCTAGAATGGCGGGTAATTTTTTCCGGTGAAGCGATATGAACGACCAGCGCAAAGGCGAACACGCCGAACCCACCACCCATTTCGGCTACCAGGATGTGCCCGAAAGCCAGAAGGCGAAGAAAGTCGCCGAGGTTTTCCACTCCGTGGCCGCCAAGTACGACCTGATGAACGATGTGCTGTCCGGCGGCATGCACCGCCTGTGGAAGCGCTTCACCATCGAGCTGTCCGGTGTGCGTAGCGGCAACCGCGTGCTGGACATCGCCGGCGGTACCGGCGATCTGGCCGCCAAGTTCTCGCGCCTGGTCGGTCCGACCGGCCAGGTGGTGCTCGCCGACATCAACGAATCGATGCTCAAGGTCGGCCGTGACCGCCTGCTCGACCGCGGCGTGGCGGGCAACATCGAGTTCGTCCAGGCCGACGCCGAGAAGCTGCCCTTCCCGGACAACCACTTCGACTGCGTGACCATCGCCTTCGGCCTGCGCAACGTCACCCACAAGGACGAGGCCATCCGCTCGATGCTGCGGGTACTCAAGCCGGGTGGTCGCCTGCTGGTGCTGGAGTTCTCCAAGCCGACCAACAAGTTCATGTCCAAGGCCTACGACGCCTACTCGTTCGCCTTCATGCCACTGGCCGGCAAGCTGATCACCAACGATTCGGAAAGCTACCGTTATCTGGCCGAGTCGATTCGCATGCACCCTGACCAGGAAACCCTCAAGGCCATGATGGTCGACGCCGGCTTCGACCGCGTGACCTACCACAACATGACCAGCGGCATCGTCGCCGTGCACCGGGGAATCAAGCCCTGATGCTCCTGGCCGGGCTGCTCGCCAGCGTCGAACATGGCTTGAACCGGGTCCTGCGCATGGACAGCACGGCTCTGCCACGCCTGGCCGCGCTGGAAGGCAAGGTCATCGAGATCGACTGCCGCCAGCCGGCCTTGCAGGTATTCATCCTGCCCGATGACGACGGGCTGATGCTCGCCGGCCACTGGGAAGGCGAGGTTCACTGCAGCCTGCGCGCCCCGGCTGGTAGCCTGGTGCAATTGGCCGTGGCCGGTGACAAGACGGCCGTGCTGCACAGTCCCCAGGTCGAACTGCATGGCGACAGCGCCGTGCTGCTCGACCTGTTCGGCATCCTGCAGGACCTGGAGCTGGACTGGGAACACGAACTGCAACGCTGGCTCGGTCCGGTCGCCACCTCGCTGCTGGCCGGCCATGTACGCCTGCGTGCGCGCTGGACCCGCCAGGGCCTGGCGCGCTTCAGCCAGAACCTTTCCGAGTACCTGGCCGAAGAGTCCCGCACCCTGGTCGGCAGACGCGAAGGCGAAGCCGCCTTCAGCGAACTCGATGCCCTCAAGCTCGACATAGAACGACTCGAGGCGCGCCTGCAGCGCCTCTCCCGCCACCTTGATACCAGCGATAACGCATGAAGCTGCTCGCCGTCCGCCGTCTTTTTCGCATCCAGCGTGTGGTGATCCGCTACCGTCTCGATGACCTGTTGTTTGACCTGCCGTTGCCTTGGTGGCTGATGGGCCTGCGCCTGCTGATGCCCTGGCGCTGGCTGCCGCGCAAGGCCTCGGAGCTTAGCCGCGGCGCCCGCCTGCGCCTGGCCTTGCAGGACCTGGGGCCGATCTTCATCAAGTTTGGCCAGCTGTTGTCTACCCGCCGTGACCTGCTGCCCAACGACATCGCCGATGAGCTGATGCTCCTGCAGGACCGAGTCCCGCCCTTCGACCCCAAGCGCGCCGTGGCGCTGATCGAGGCACAACTGGGTGCGCCGGTCGCCCAGCTGTTCAGCCGCTTCGACGTCGAACCACTGGCATCGGCTTCGGTGGCCCAGGTGCACGCCGCACGCCTGAAAAGTGGCGAGGAAGTGGTGGTCAAGGTGGTGCGCCCAGGCCTCAAGCCTGTGATCGCCCAGGACCTGGCCTGGCTGTTCCTGATCGCCAAGGCTGCCGAACGCGCCTCGGCCGATGCCCGTCGCCTGCATCCGGTGGAAATCGTCGGCGACTACGAGAAAACCATCTACGACGAACTCGACCTGCTGCGCGAGGCGGCCAACGCCAGCCAGCTGCGGCGCAATTTCGAGGGCTCGGAGCTGATGTACGTGCCCCAGGTCTACTGGGACCTGTGCCGGCCCAAGGTGCTGGTGATGGAACGCATCTACGGGGTCCCGGTCACCGACATGGCGACCCTGGCCGATCAGCGCACCGACATGAAGTTGTTGGCCGAGCGTGGGGTGGAAGTGTTCTTCACCCAGGTGTTCCGCGACAGCTTCTTCCATGCCGACATGCACCCCGGCAACATCTTCGTCAGCACGGTCAAACCGTGGAGCCCGCAATACATCGCCATCGACTGCGGCATCGTCGGCAGCCTCACCGCCGAGGATCAGGACTACCTGGCGCGCAACCTGATCGCGTTCTTCAAGCGCGACTATCGCCGCGTCGCCCAGTTGCACATCGACTCGGGCTGGGTACCGGCGCAGACCAAGGTCAACGAATTCGAAGCGGCGATCCGCACCGTGTGCGAGCCGATCTTCGAGAAGCCGCTCAAGGACATCTCCTTCGGCCAGGTGCTGATGCGCCTGTTCCAGACCGCCCGGCGCTTCAACATGGAAGTCCAGCCGCAGCTGGTGCTGCTGCAGAAGACCTTGCTCAACATCGAAGGCCTGGGCCGTCAGCTGTACCCCGATCTGGACCTGTGGAGCACCGCCAAACCCTTCCTGGAGCGCTGGATGCGCGAGCGCATGAGCCCCAAGGCGGTATTCGGCAACCTCTACAGTCAGGCTGAACAATTGCCGCACCTGGCCGGCATGACCCGCGACCTGCTCGAGCGCCTGTCGCAACCCCACCTGCAAGACCCGGAACTGCCGGAGCGCCGTCGTCAGGGCGACCGCTGGGCGCTGCGCCTGCTCGGCGCCGGGCTGCTCGGCGGCGGTGCGGTGCTGGCCACGGGTGCCGCCGAAGCGGCCAGCCTGGCCGCCCCCGTTGCCTGGCCGGCGTGGCTGATGCTGGCCGCTGGCCTTTACCTGATCGTGCGCCAATAGCCAGCAACGCCGCTGACTGGCACACTAGCGCAAAGGGCCCGGTACGGGAGCGGGCCCGTTTTGGAGTCGACGATGAAAGACTGGCTGGACGAGATCAAGTGGAACAGCGACGGGCTGGTACCGGCCATCGCCCAGGACCACAAGACCGGACGCGTGCTGATGATGGCCTGGATGAACCGTGAGTCGCTGGCGCTGACCGCCGCCGAACAACGCGCCATCTACTGGTCGCGCTCGCGTGGCAAGCTGTGGCGCAAGGGCGAAGAGTCCGGCCATATCCAGAAGCTGCACGAAATGCGCCTGGACTGCGATGCCGACGTGATCATCCTGATGGTCGAGCAACTGGGCCACATCGCCTGCCATACCGGCCGCGAAAGCTGCTTCTATCGCGTCTTCGAGAACGGCCAGTGGAATACCGTCGACCCGGTCCTGAAGGACCCGCACGCCATCTACAACGCAGGACACTGACATGAGCGACACCCTCGCCCGCCTGGCCGAAGTGCTGGAGCAACGCAAGCAAGCGGCCCCCGACAGCTCCTACGTGGCCAGCCTGTACCACAAGGGTCTGAACAAGATTCTGGAAAAGCTCGGCGAAGAGTCCGTCGAGACCATCATCGCCGCCAAGGATGCCGCCATCAGCCACGATTGCAGCGATGTCATCTATGAAACCGCCGACCTGTGGTTTCATAGCCTGGTGATGCTCAGCGCCCTGGGCCAGCACCCACAAGCCGTGCTCGACGAGCTGGAGCGCCGTTTCGGCCTCTCGGGCCACGATGAAAAAGCCGCCCGGCAACCGTCGGCCTGACTACAAGCGTTCTAGGAGAACACCATGGGTATTTTTGACTGGAAACACTGGATCGTCCTGCTGATCGTCGTCGTGCTGGTATTCGGCACCAAGAAGCTGAAGAACCTCGGCGGCGACCTGGGCGAATCGATCAAGGGCTTCCGCAAGGCGATGAGCGACGAGGAAAACAAACCTGCCGAGCCAACCCCGCCACCGGCCCAGCCCGTGCCACCGGTGCAGTCTGCCCAACAGCAAACCAGCGCCCCGCAGAACCAGGGCCACACCATCGAGGGCCAGGCCCAGCCGGTCCAAGAGCCACAACGGAAAGACTGACCCATGTTCGGCATCAGCTTCAGCGAGTTGCTGCTCGTCGGCCTGGTCGCCCTGCTGGTGCTCGGTCCCGAACGCCTGCCGGGTGCGGCGCGTACGGCGGGACTGTGGGTCGGTCGGCTCAAGCGCAGCTTCAATACCATCAAGATGGAAGTCGAGCGCGAAATCGGCGCTGACGATATCCGTCGTCAGTTGCACAACGAGCACATCCTGCAGATGGAACAGGAAGCCAAGCGCATCCTCAACCCGCAGACGCCACCTGCTCAGGCACCCGCTACCAACACGAGCGATGCGCCGAGCACGCCGGCAGCGCCGGTCAGCGCACCTGAGCAGCCCGAACAGCCCCAACCGCCGCGAGCCCCATGAGCGATAATCCGGAACACGACCAGCCCATGCCGCTGGTCTCGCACCTGACCGAACTGCGAACTCGCCTACTACGTTGCGTGGCGGTGATCTTCCTGATCTTTGCCGGGCTGTTCTCCTTCGCCCAGCAGATCTACACCCTGGTGTCGGCGCCGCTGCGCGACCACCTGCCGGCCAATGCGACGATGATCGCCACCGATGTGGCCTCGCCGTTCCTGACCCCGTTCAAGCTGACCATGATCGTCTCGCTGTTCCTGGCGATTCCGTTCATTCTCCAGCAGATCTGGGGCTTCATCGCACCTGGGCTGTATCGCCATGAAAAGCGCGTCGCCATCCCGCTGCTGGTGTCGAGCATCCTGCTGTTCTACGCCGGCATGGCCTTCGCCTATTTCCTGGTATTCCCGCTGATGTTCAAGTTCTTCGCCGCTGCCACACCCGATGGCGTGGCGATGATGACCGACATCGCCAGCTACCTCGACTTCGTCATGACGTTGTTCTTCGCCTTCGGCGTGGCCTTCGAGATCCCGGTGGCAGTGGTGCTGCTGATATGGATCGGCGTGGTCGACGTGAAATACCTGAAAAAAGCCCGCCCCTACGTGATCATCGGTTGCTTCGTGGTCGGCATGGTCCTTACGCCACCGGACATCTTCTCGCAAACGCTGCTCGCCGTGCCCATGTGGCTGCTGTTCGAGATCGGCGTGCTGTGTGGCAGCCTGATCCGCAAACGTGGTCACGACGAGCAACCGGCCGACGATCACAACGACCAACCGCCTGCGACCCAACCGTGAATCTGTTGCTGCTCGAAGAGGCCGATTTCGTGTCGGCCGACCGCGTCGTGTTGGCAGACCGGCGCTTCACCCACATGCAGCAGATCCATGGCGTGGTAGTGGGCGATACGCTGCGCGTTGGCCGTATCGGTGGGCTGATGGGCCAGGCCACCGTCATGCGCCTGGAACGGCACGAAGCCGAACTGCAGGTGGCCTTCGACCAATCGCCACCGGCCAAGCTGCCGTTGACCCTGGTGTTGGCCGTACCCCGGCCGAAGATGTTGCGTCGACTGTTCCAGACCATCGCCACTCTGGGCGTGCCTCGGCTGATCCTGGTCAACAGCTACAAGGTCGAGAAGAGCTTCTGGCAAACCCCGTTCCTCAGCCCCGAAAGCGTTCGGGAAAACCTCATTCTCGGCCTTGAGCAGGCGCGCGATACGGTGCTGCCCGAGGTGATCATCGAGAAACGCTTCAAACCGTTCGTCGAAGACCGGCTGCCGGCCATCGCCCACGGCACCCTTGGCCTGGTCGGCCATCCCGGCCCCTACCCAGCCTGCCCGCGCGCCGTGGAGGGCCCGGTAACCCTGGCGATCGGCCCTGAAGGGGGCTGGATTCCCTATGAGGTGGACCTGCTGACCAAGGCCGGGCTGGCCCCGGTGCAACTGGGCGACCGGATCCTGCGAGTGGAAACGGCAGTCACCGCCCTGCTTTCGCGAATTTTCTGACCAAACGGTTAGCTTTAAGCCATCAAGTTTCTCCGGCGTGGGCCGATGCCCTGGCATCACAACAACAATTCGTGCTGCCACATCGCCGGGGAGTCACCTATGTACCAATGGTTTGCCCAATCGCTGGGGAATGTAAGCGTCAATCGTAAACTGGGCCTGGGGTTCGGCCTGGTGCTATTGCTCACCTTGGCCATTACCGCCACGGGCTGGACGGGCATGGACAGCATCATCCATCGAGGTGACAAGCTGGGGAACATCTCGGTGATCCACCAGTACACTCAGGAGCTGCGCATCGCTCGCCAGGCCTATGCGCTCAATCCCGACAGCGCCACGGTGACGCAGTTGGAGGCAGCACTGGATCAGCTCGAACGACAGATCCAGCGCATGCAGGCAGTGATCGAGGAACCCCAGGACCACCAGCGCCTGGGACAGCAGCTCGATGCCGTGCGCCAATACCGACAGGCTTTCGCCGAGCTCAAGCAAGCAGGCAGCGCGGGCGCTGCGGCGCCCCAAGTGCTACAGCGCATGGCAGACCAAGGCAGCCTTCTGCTTGAGGCCAGCAAGGCCATGACCCTGTCGCAGACCAAGGTGCGCGATGACGGCGCTCGCCGGGCCAAGATGCTGCTGGCCGGGGCTACCGGCCTCGCCCTGCTCCTGGGGCTGCTCGCCGCCTGGTCGATCACCCGGCAGATCGTCGTACCGCTGCGCCAGACCCTGGCCGCAGCCGACCTCATCGCCAACGGCGACCTACGCGAAACCGCCCGAGTCGAACGGGGCGATGAGCTGGGCCAGTTGCAAGCCAGCATGCAGCGTATGACCCAACGCCTGCGGGAACTGATCTCCGGCATCGGCGACGGCGTCACGCAGATCGCCAGCGCCGCCGAGGAACTGTCGGCGGTCACCGAGCAGACCAGCGCCGGGGTCACCAACCAGAAGGTGGAGACCGACCAGGTGGCCACCGCCATGAACCAGATGACCGCCACCGTTCACGAAGTGGCACGTAACGCTGAGCAGGCGTCGGAGGCCGCACTCATGGCCGACCAGCAAGCCCGCGAAGGTGATCGCGTGGTCGGCGAAGCCGTCGCCCAGATCGAGCGACTGGCCGGCGAGGTGGTGAACTCCAGCGAGGCGATGAACCAGCTCAAGGCAGAAAGCGACAAGATCGGCAGTGTGCTGGACGTGATCAAGTCGGTTGCCCAACAGACCAACCTGCTGGCCCTCAACGCCGCCATCGAAGCGGCCCGGGCCGGCGAAGCCGGACGTGGCTTCGCAGTGGTCGCCGACGAAGTGCGCAGCCTGGCCCAACGCACGCAACAGTCGACGGAAGAAATCGAAGAGCTGATCGCCAGCCTGCAGAATGGCACCCAACGCGTCGCCAGCGTGATGCAGAACAGCCGCGAGCTGACCGACAGCAGCGTCGAGCTGACCCGCCGGGCAGGCGGTTCGCTGGATACCATCACCCGCACCGTCTCGGCCATTCAGGCCATGAACCAGCAGATCGCCACGGCGGCCGAGCAGCAGAGCGCGGTGGCCGAGGAAATCAACCGGAGCGTGATGAACGTGCGGGACATTTCCGATCAGACGTCGGCGGCGAGTGAGGAGACCGCCAGTTCCAGCGTGGAACTGGCGCGTCTGGGGACGCATCTGCAGGGGCTGGTGGGGCGGTTCAAGCTCTGATCTGAGGAATGGGTCGCTGTACTAGCCTCTTCGCGGGTAACCCCGCCAAGAGGCCGCTGCGGTTACAGCACCTGGCGCAGGAACGCCTGGGCCCGCGGGTCCCGTGGCGCATCGAAGAACGCCGCTGGCGCGGCGTCCTCGAGCAGCTTGCCGTGATCGAAGAACAGCACGCGATCGGCCACTTCCCGGGCGAAGCCCATCTCGTGGGTCACGCAGACCATGGTCATGCCTTCCTGGGCCAAAGTCTTCATGACGTCGAGCACTTCGCCGACCATTTCCGGGTCGAGCGCCGAGGTCGGCTCGTCGAATAGCATGACCTTGGGCTCCATGGCCAGGGCTCGGGCAATTGCCACGCGCTGCTGCTGACCGCCGGAGAGCCGCGACGGGTACTCGTTGGCTTTTTCCGCGATACCGACCTTTTCCAGCAGCGCTCGCGCCTTGGCCTCGCGCTCGGTCTTGCCACGCTTGCGTACCACTTTCTGCGCCAGGCACAGGTTCTCCAGCACGGTCATGTGCGGGAAAAGGTTGAAGTGCTGGAAGACCATCCCGACTTCGCGGCGGTAGGCATTGATGTCGGTCTTCGGGTCGTCCAGACACAGCCCGCCGATGGACACATGCCCGGCGTCGAAATGCTCCAGGCCGTTGAGGCACCGCAGGAAGGTGGACTTGCCCGAACCCGACGGACCGAGCACCACCACGACTTCGCCCTTGGCCACCTGGGTGGTGACGTTGTCCACCGCGCGCACCACCTGGCCGCGGGTGTCGAAGACTTTCAGCAGGTCACGAACTTCAATCACTTTGCGCAAGCCTCCGCTCGAGCCGGCTGGCCAGGTGCGACAGCGGCAGGTTGATCAGCAGGTACAAGCCTGCCACGCAGAACCAGATCTCGAAGGTCGAGAACGAGGTGGTGATGGCCTCGCGGCCGCTCTTGGTCAGCTCGGTGATGGCGATCACCGACACCAGCGAGGTGTCCTTGACCAGGCTGATGAACTGCCCGGCCAGCGGCGGCAACACGCGCTTGAAGGCCTGCGGCAGAATCACATGGCGCATCGACTGCCCGGCGTTCAAGCCCAGCGAACGGGCCGCTTCGTTCTGGCCCTTGGCGATCGACTGCACACCGGCCCGGACGATTTCCGCCACATAGGCACCCGTGAACAGCGCCAGCGCCGCTACCCCGGCGAACTCCCGTGACAGGTTGAGCACCGTACCGATGAAGAAGTAGAAGATGAAAATCTGCACCAGCAACGGTGTGCCACGCACCAGTTCGACGTACACACTGGACAGGTCGCGCAGGGTCGGGTTGCTGGACAAACGGCACAGCCCGGCGACCAAGCCGATCAGCAGCCCCATCGCCCCGGAGAGCACCGAAATCCACAAGGTCGTCCAAAGGCCCCAGGCCAAGGGGCCTGCGGCCCAGTGACGGGTCACACCGATCTGATCACCTTCGGCGACGTCATCGCCTCGGCTCAGTTGCAGGCTGTCCTTGGCCACGTCGAGCACTTGCTCATCGCCGTTTTCATCCTTGAGCGTGACACGCGCGGTGTCACCGGAAACGACGATTTCCTGCACGCTGCCATAGCCGGCTGCCCGCTGCACCTCTTCCGCCTTGTAGGCGAAATACTGAGGTACACGGTTCCAGCGCCACTCGTAGGAAATCATCGAGGTGGCCAGGTACATGCTGAAGGCCAGGCCCACCAGGACCAGCGCGGTCAGCGCATGCCAGGGCCACTGGGCTTTCTTGTGTTTGATCACGTGGAGCACTCCAGAAAGGCACAAGCCGCAAGCTGCAAGCTGCAAGAAAAAGCGGACCGAGTATTGATCCGCTTCTTCTTGCAGCTTGCAACTTGCGGCTTGACGCTGCCTTTTATTCCATTTCCTTCAGCCAGTCCTTGTTCTTGAACCACTTGTCGTGGATACGATCGTAGGTTCCGTCATGCTTGATCTGGTGCAGGAAGTTGTTGATGAAGTTGATGCTGTCGTAATCGCCCTTCTTCAGGCCGAAGGCCAGTGGCTCGAAGGTGAACGGCTTGTCGAGGAAGACCAGCTTGCCGGCGCCCATCTTCTCCACGGCCACCACGTTGTAGGGAGCATCGTAGACAAAGGCATCGGCCTTGCCGTTGACCAGGTCCATCACCGCTTCCGGCTCGTTGTCATAGCCATGGTACTTGGCCTTGCTCATCAGCTTCTTGGTCACCATCTCACCGGTGGTGCCGAGCTTGGAGGTGATGCGGTACTTCTCGTTGTTCAGGTCCTTGTACGACTTGATCTCGCCCGCCAGCTCCTTGCGGATCAGCAGGGTCTGGCCCACGACGATGAACGGTTCGGAGAAGTTCAGACGCAGGTTGCGTTCCTGGGTCAGGGTCATGCCGCTGCCGATCATGTCGAACTTGTCGGTCAACAGGGCCGGGATGATGCCGTCATAGGCAGTGGACACTGCCTCGAACTTGACGCCCATGGACTTGGCCATCGCCTTGAGGATGTCGACTTCGAAGCCGATGATCTCGCCGCGCTTGTTGGTCATCTGGAAGGGCATGTAGGTCGGGTCCATGCCCACCCGCAGGGTGCCACGCTTGACCGCGTCGTCGATGGCGCCGGCTTGCGCCGCCGTGACCGCGACCAGCGCAGTCACACCGACCAGCAGCCGCGAGAGGTATTTCTTGATCATCACCAGATCCCCTAGCAAGAGAAATTACGAATCTTTTTATAGGCACGGCCGTACCCAGCAGTGCGCAATATCGGAGAGGGATGCTAACGCATGGCGGGCCTGGGACCTAGCGCCGGGGGGGACTTTGTTGGCCAAAATAGGTCTTGGCGGGGAAAAGCGTCGCGGCTGAACCCCCTCCTACAGGCCCGATGCGAGTCCTGTAGGAGCGGGCTTGCCCGCGAATGCGACCGATCAGGCGCCGACGAGCGCCGGCTGGCCTTCGTTCTCGGGATGCAACGGCAACAGCGGCGAATGCGGATCGCTGTCGATCGAGGCCCGCCAGGCGTCGATCCATGCCGAATGATGGCCCGCCCACACCTGCTCGTGCAGGCGCGACAGGGCCACAGGGTCGCTCAGCAGCGCCAGGCGGGTGGCAAGGTCCAGCCCTTGCGGGCCGACTTCCAGCGCCTTGGCCACACGCTCGTCACGGTACGCCTCGATCGGCGCAGCCTGGCCGTGGCGTGCGGTACCCATGGCACAGGCCAGGGCATTCTGCCGGGGGTCGACCACCGCGCGCACGAAGCCGTCGCGCAGGGCGTGCCAGCGATTCTCGTGGGCGTACTGGTCGGTGGCCAGCAGCTCCTGCGGCGTTGCGTATTCCTCGGGGATGAGGAACAGCTTTTCGTCCTTGGCAGCCAGGCCCAGGCGCACGCGACTGGAAATCACCGACACCGGGATCGACAGCAGCAACGAGCCGACGATCGGCGCCAGCCACCAGAGGAAGCTCGGGTTCAACCACGCCACCAATCCGGCCCAGGCGAAGCCCAGCAGGGTCTGCGGGCCATGCCGACGCACCGCTTCGCTCCAGGGCGTGGAGTCGTCGTCGCGGCTGGGCGAATTCCAGGTCGCCGCCCAGCCGAGGAACGCGGCCAGCACGAAGCGGGTATGGAAGATCATGCGTACCGGCGCCAGCAACATGGAGAACAGCATCTCCATCAGCATCGACAGGGTCACCTTGATGCGCCCACCGAACTCGGTCGCGCCCTTGGCCCAGATCAGGATGACACTGAGCAGCTTGGGCAGGAACAACAACACGATGGTGGTGGAGAACAGCGCCACGGCTTTTTCCGGGTGCCACTGCGGCCAGAGCGGGTAGAGCTGGTAAGGCTCGATGAAGTATTGCGGCTCCATCAGGGTGTTGGTCGCCAGCAACGCGGTCGACAGCACCAGGAACAGGAACCACAGCGGCGCCGACAGATACGACATCACCCCGGTGAGGAACACCGCCCGGTGCACCGGGTGCATGCCCTTGACCAAGAACAGGCGGAAGTTCATCAGGTTACCGTGACACCAGCGGCGGTCACGCTTGAGCTCGTCGAGCAGGTTCGGCGGCAGTTCTTCGTAGCTGCCCGGCAAGTCGTAGGCGATCCACACGCCCCAACCGGCGCGGCGCATGAGTGCCGCCTCGACGAAGTCGTGGGAGAGGATCGCACCGGCGAACGCGCCCTTGCCCGGCAACGGCGCCAGGGCGCAGTGCTCGATGAACGGCTTCATGCGAATGATCGCGTTGTGGCCCCAGTAGTGGGATTCGCCCAACTGCCAGAAGTGCAGGCCGGCGGTGAACAACGGACCATAGACGCGGGTGGCGAACTGCTGCATGCGCGCATACAGGGTGTCCATGCCCGACGCTTTCGGCGCGGTCTGGATGATCCCCGCTTCCGGGTTGGCTTCCATCAGACGGACCAGACCACTCAGGCATTCACCGCTCATGACGCTGTCGGCGTCCAGCACGACCATGTACTTGTATTCGCCGCCCCAGCGACGGCAGAAATCATCGAGGTTACCGCTCTTGCGCTTCACCCGACGCCGGCGACGGCGGTAGAAGATGCGCCCGAAGCCTTTGGTTTCGGAGCACACATCCAGCCAGGCCTGTTGCTCGGCGACGGCGATGTCGGTGTCATTGGTGTCGCTGAGCACGAAGAAATCGAAACGGTCGAGGTTGCCGCTGGCGGCCACCGACTCGAACGTTGCGCGCAGGCCGGCGAACACACGCGGCACGTCTTCATTGCAGATTGGCATCACCAATGCGGTGCGTGCCTCCGGCGCGATCGGCTCATTGCCCGCACTGCTGCCGGAGATGCGATATTTGTCACGCCCGGTCAGCAGTTCGAGAAAGCCCATCAAGGCGGTCCAGAAGCCTGCCGAAACCCAGCAGAAGAGAATACCGAAGAGGATCAGGATGGAGGTCTGCAAAGCATACGGCCAGACCTGCACCACGGTGTCCCACAGCGGCTGGGCAAGAATCTCGTCAAGATCGACGAACGACCAGCCCTGATAAGGCAGGATGCCCTTCATGTACCAGCCGGCGACGATGGTCTGGCCGATCATGAGGGTCAGCAGGATGTATCGGCGGATCGAGCCGACCGTGCGCCAGCGCGCCGGCGGCAGCTCGCGTTTGGGCGGTTGCGGGGCATTGGTGCGGCCGGTCATGCGTCGCCAGACGCGGACCAGGACATTGGTGCGCCACGGTTCCGGAACCACTCGGGTGCGCTGGATCGGCGGCGCGATCTTGAGGCACACCCGACCGTTGCCGTCGACACCGAGCATTTCGGCGTCTTCCAGCTCGGCGGCGCTGCCCACGGTCAGGCGTGCGCCGACCGAGGCCTGGACGGCCTCGGCGGAGGTGGCGGCCGGTTTGGCCGCCAGGCGTTGGTGCAGCTCACCGAACGAGGTGCAGCTGGCGAGTTCCGCGCGCTGCTCATCGCTCAGTGGGAGGTGGGCCAGATACTCGCCAAGCGATTCCGGCCTTGCGCTTGAGTTACTCATCGGCAGGCAACTGATAGCTCCAGGTCTCGGTCAGCACCTGTTCGGTGGTGGCCGCGGCCCCGTTGGTGGACGCCGCATCGGCGGCAGGTTGTTCGGCCTTGGCGGCATCTGCCTTACTGGCTTTCTCGGCCTTGGCGTGCTTGGCAGCCGCCTTGTCCTGCTTGGCATCCTCGGCAGCCTTGGGCGCCTCGACCGGAACATCGCGCACCAATGCGGCTCGCATTTCGGTCGACTTGTTGGCTTCCTTGACCTTGAACCGCAGAGTCAGGCGCCAGCCCTTGATTTCCGGGTTATAGCGCAGGTTGTTCTCGACCAGTTCGGCGTTGTCGCCGACGCTGACCTGGCTGCGCAGACGAGCGTCTTCCGGCAGGGCGGCCAGCGCAGGGCCGTCGAAATCGACCAGGAAGGCAATGCTGCCGTCAGGCTGGCGGATCAGGTTGGACTGTTTGACGTCGCCGGTCGAGCGCAGGGTCTGCTTGACCCAGCCCAGTTCCTGCGGCTGAAACTTCGGCTCGTCGAGGGTCCAGTGCAGGCGGTAGGCATACTCGATCGGCTGGCCAGCCTCAGGCAGCTTTTCCGGGCTCCAGAACGCCACGATATTGTCGTTGGTCTCGTCGGCCGTGGGGATTTCGACCAGATCGACGGTACCCTTGCCCCAGTCGCCTTTCGGCTCGATCCAGGCGCTCGGGCGCTTCTGGTAGTTGTCGTCGAGATCTTCATAGTCGCTGAAGGCACGCTGGCGCTGCATCAGGCCGAAACCACGCGGGTTCTCGACACTGAAGTTGCTGACGGCCAGGTGTTTCGGGTTGTTCAGCGGACGCCACAGCCACTCGCCATTGCCGGCATGGATCGACAGACCTTCGGAGTCATGCAGAGCCGGACGGTAGTTCAGCACCTTGGATGGCTGGTTGGGGCCGAACAGGTACATGCTGGTCAGCGGGGCGATGCCCAGGCGACTGACGTGATCACGCAGGAACACGCGCGACTGCACGTCGACCACGGTGTCGGTGCCCGGGCGCAGAATCAGCTTATAGGCGCCGGTGGAGCGTGGAGAGTCGAGCAGGGCGTAGATCACCAGGTGCTTGTCGGTCGGCTTGGGCTTCTCGACCCAGAACTCGGTGAATCGCGGGAACTCTTCGCCTGACGGCAACGCGGTGTCGATGGCCAGGCCGCGCGCCGACAGGCCATAGACCTGGCCCTTGCCGACGACGCGGAAATAGCTGGCGCCGAGCAGGGTCATGATCTCGTCCTGCTTGTCCGCCTTGTTGATCGGGTAAAGCACACGGAAACCGGCGTACCCCAGATTCTTGGTGGACTCGGGGTCGTGCGGCACGTCACCGAACGCGAAGCGGCTCGGGTCGTACTTGATTTCCTTGACCGTCGTGGCGGTGACCTCGTTGATCTTCACCGGGGTGTCGAAATGCATGCCCTGGTGATAGAACGACAGCTTGAACGGAGTCTTGTCGTCGGCCCACTCGGCCTTTTCCTGCAGGAAGTGGATCTTCTGGTAGTCCGCGAACTTCATATCGCGGAACACCGCCGGAAGATTGCTTTTCGGTGCCTCGTACTTCTGGCCGGCCAGATCCTTTGCCTTGGCTGCAACATCGTCAAGATTGAATGCCCACAGCTGACCCGCGCTCATCAGGCCAAACAGTGCCACACCGGCCATGAGTGCCGAGCGCAGTCGCGTGCTGGGGATTCTTGATGCTTTTTGGGGACTTACAATCACGAGCAACCCTCGCCGAAAACAAATCATGAAACCAACGGCCAGCTACCAATGCCGGGTTGGCGAGCACTGTTCGGACCCCGTGAGGGCGTAATGATTCCCCAAACGGATCCAGACAATGCTCGAGTCGGTGTGAAACGAACCTGCGGACGCAGGCTCACGCAGCGCGCGATTATCCAGCAGGTCGCGTTACAACGCATCAGGCTGGAACAACTATTTATCGTAAAAAACCCCTTGTTTTCCGACAAACAAGGGGTTTTTGACCTCATATTTGTAACATAAATGTTACGGGGCCATCATTCACCAAATGCACCTGCATGTCTGCACCGAATCGCCCGCTGGCCACAGCTGCATGCTGGCTCTGGGCCTGCTGGCAAAGATAGTCGAAAAGCTCGGCTCCCAACGCCGGAGGCGCCGCCGTCGAGAAGCTCGGTCGCATGCCACTGCGGGTATCTGCCGCCAGGGTGAACTGCGACACCAGCAGCAGACCGCCCGAGACGTCCTTCAAAGACAGGTTCATCTTGCCCTGGGGGTCGCTGAACACCCGGTAGTTGAGCAACTTGTGCAACAGTTTGTCGGCATGCTCGCGGGTAACCGCGACCAACACCAACAAGCCCTGATCGATCGCGCCGACGATGTCCCCGCCCACCTCGACCCGCGCGCCACGCACGCGCTGCAACAGGCCCTTCATGCCTCTTCCAGGGGCAGATCGAGCAGGCGCCGAGCCATCTGGTCGGCAGCCCGGACCAGGGCGTCGGTGATGCCGGGTTCGGAGGCCGCGTGACCGGCATCGCGGATGACCTTGAGCTCACTGTTGGGCCAGGCCTGGTGCAGCGCCCAGGCGTTGTCCAGCGGGCAGATCACGTCATAGCGACCATGCACGATGACCGCCGGCAGGTGTGCGATCTTGGGCATGTCGCGAATCAGCTGGTCGGGCTCCAGGAAGGCGTCGTTCATGAAGTAGTGGCATTCGATGCGGGCGATCGACAAGGCCCGCGCCGGTTCGGAGAAGCGGTCGACCACCAGCGGGTTGGGGCGCAGGGTCGCGGTGCGCCCTTCCCAAGTGGACCAGGCCTTGGCTGCATGCATCTGGGCGATCTGGTCGTTGCCGGTCAGACGCTTGTGGAAAGCCTTGACCAGCTCGCCACGCTCCTCGGCTGGAATCGGTGCGATGTAGTCCTGCCAGTAGTCGGGGAACAGTCGACTAGCACCGGCCTGGTAGAACCATTCGATCTCCTGGGGGCGGCACAGGAAAATGCCGCGCAGGATCAGCCCGTGCACCCGCTCGGGGTGTTTCTGGGCATAGGCTAGTGCCAGGGTCGAGCCCCACGAGCCGCCGAACAGCACCCACTTGTCGACCCCCAGGTGCTGGCGAATGCGCTCCATGTCCTCGACCAGGTGCCAGGTGGAGTTGTTCTCCAGGCTCGCATGGGGCGTGGAGCGGCCACAGCCGCGTTGATCGAAGGTGATGATGCGGTACAGATTGGGGTCGAAATAGCAGCGGCTCTGGGCATCGCAACCGGCGCCGGGGCCGCCATGGATGAACAGCACCGGCAGACCTTCCGGCGAGCCGCTTTCATCGACGTACAGTACATGCGGCGCTTCCACGGCCAGATCATGCCGGGCGTAGGGTTTGATCTGCGGGTACAGGGTCTGCATTGCGCACTCCGTGTGGGGATTGATTCGGCCGTTGGCCATCATAAACCTGAATCGCCCGTTTGAGCATGCCCTGTCGAATACTCGACCGAAACCGCAGGCCTGAAGGTTTGACATATCTAACGCGTCACACGCGGGCGGTTAATCCACGCTTTGCTCCCCCTAATCGCGGAGCCATGCAATTGTCCCCTTCCAACACCCATGCCCACTATGCGCTGATCGAGCGAAAAATCCCCGAGTGGATGAAATCGGCGCCCAGCGAGACTCACCAGGCCTTGCGTAAAACAGCCACTGCACCGTTGCCCTGGCTGGAAAAGGCACGCCAGGAAAAACCGGAGATCGTCCGGCTCCTGAACGAAGACCATCCCCTGCATATCGACGCCCAGGCCAGTCTCAAAGCGCTGCTAAAGACCATCCCGACGCTGGAGTCCTTCGCCATACCGCGCTTGACCAAAGCCATCGAGCGGCGCTTCGGCCTCAAGCTCGATGTGCAACGTACCTACTTGCTCCACGCGAAAAAGGCCGCGGCCTACAAGCGGGATGATCGCAATCGTGATGAGTTGGTGGCTGCGAGCAGATCGCTCAAGCAGGCAACCCAAACCCTGCTGCACTGCGCCTTGCAGAACTTCGAGCCGTCGGAGGCGCAAGCCGGCGGGCTCGATGAAGATGAAACGTTGAAAGCGATGATACTCGACAGACGGGTCTTCGGGCTAAACGGCTATGAAGGCAAACAGATTGCCATTGCTCCAGAGCAGTTCGCTGCACTTGCCCGCGAACTGGACCTGGGCGGCGAATACCAGAAGCTGCTCAGGGCCCTGCGTATCGCTGCGCCGGCAACGCCAGGCCAGAGCGCTGTCGACGACGATCCGCTGGTTACGCGCCTGAAGGCGGCAGAGCGCGCCAGCCTGCGTCTGCATGCAGGTCTGGCGCTACTCAAGGGGCATGTCGACGCCGATATGTATGCAGCCCTGCTGCAGGTCCCCGAAATGGCCCATCCGCATTATCAAGGGACGCCCGTGTGCTGTAGTTTCCTGAAGCTATGGGACATCGAGCTGACCGGTATCGTCGCCATCGGGCCGGACCGCGACGCCGCCAGAAAGACCGTCCCGGTGGTCCTGTATATTCCCGACGACCCGATATGCCCTCTCAAACAATACACTTCGACCAGTGCATTCACCGCTGAACTGCGTGAGCGTTTACGCGATGCAAGTTACCTGGAGTTCTTCCAACGGTTCGTTCCAGCACGGTACCTGGACACGTTTCTGACCAAGCTTGAAGACTGCCTGACCCCCAAGTCCGGCTTCTTGCCTGTCGGCTACCGGCCTCGGGTACCTGACCCCAATGCGCGCCTGCCGCTTGGCGAGAGCACCGTACTCACGCGATTGCTCGCTGAATTGGCCACACAGAAGATCAATCGTCTGGAAGACGATGCAAAGTTCCACGCAGTACCCACTGCGCTGGTTGACGAACGAGCGTTCCGGGAGCGCCTGCTGTATTTCGCACAAAGGACGCTCCAGGCGCTGAACGTGGCGGCCTTCTTCGTCCCAGCCCTGGGCGAGGTCATGATGGGAGTCGCCGCGTTCGATCTGGCACACGAGGTGTTCGAAGGCATCGACAGCTGGACCAAAGGAGAGACCGAACAAGCCTTCGGCTACTTGTTCGACGTCGTCGAGAACGTCGCGCTCATAGCGGCGCTGGGCGCTGCCGGACATGCGGGCGGTATGCCTGCCATCGAACACACACCAGTCGAAATGCCTTCGTTCATCGAAGAGCTGGACAGCATCAGCATGCCTGATGGCGAACCACGCCTATGGAAACCAGACCTTAGGCCGTTCGGCCATGACGTCATTCTGCCTGGCGACCTGCGACCCAACGAATTCGGTGTCTACGAGTATCAGGGCAAGACCTATCTCACTCTGGAAGACCGGGCTTTGTCGCTCCGACCGACCGACACACCCGATGTCTACAAAATAGAGCATCCCACCAACCCCTCCAGCTACCAACCGACCATTCGCCATAACGGTGCAGGCAGCTGGATCGCGGAAACGGACCGGCCGTCGCAGTGGCAGGGCATGCAACTGTTCCGCCGCAGCGGACCTCACCATGTGTACTTCAACGATGAAGTCGCCAGCCGCATCCTGCGCATCACCGATACCCACGAGGCCGTACTGCGCCGAGTCATCGCCGAGTCCCAACGCTTGCCGGGGCAACTGGAAGACACATTACGGCGCTTCCGTCTGGATGAGCAGATCACGCAACGAACGGCTATCAGCTCCTTTTCCGCTTCTTCCAGGAGCCAAATGTTCGACGTTCTGTACGGCGATACCGCCCCCCTGCAGAGCGCCCGCGACCAGCTGATCGCCGAGGCTGGCCCAGCATTGCCAGTGCCCATCCGCCAAGAACTGCTGCGCGAAGCGAGCGCCGCCGAGCTGGCAGCGCTTGACCAGGGCCGCATGCCGCCTCGCCTGACAGCGGAAATCGAGGCCTATCTGCCCAACGTGCGTTTGACCCGCGCTTACGAGAACCTGTTCCTGCGCTCGGTAGGCTCGCTCGATACCGACAAGCTGATCCTCCACACCCTGGAGCGTCTGCCGGGCTGGCAGCAGCACCTGCGTATCGAGATCCACGACGAAACGTTCGCCGGCCCCCTGTTGGACAGCATCGGGCCGACCGACGCCTCCATCAACCGAGTGTTGAGCCGAGAGCCCGACGGTTATCGCCTGCAGCCAGTGGATGGCGGTACCGGAAAAGGTGGCCAGACACTCTACCAGGCCATCGTCGAAGCCCTGCCCGAAGAGCAACTCTCCGCCCTTGGACTCTCCTCGGACAATGCCGCCGCCGATCTGCAACATCACGTGCAACAAGCCCCCTTGATGCCTCGCCATGCGCTGCGCCGAGTGCTGGGTCTCCCTGCGCGCCAACCAGGCTTCGTGCCCCCGATGCGCCTCGCCGATGGCAGGATCGGCTACCTGCTCAGTGGCAGGGGAGCGACCGCCGGATACATTCTGCGCGATACTCTGCTCGACACGATCCGCCTGCTGGGCATCGAAGACCATTACCCAATGTCAGCGGAAACCCTGTTGGCCCGTCTCGAAGCCAGTGGTCTGACCCGCGCGCAGATCTTAGGCCGCTTGCAGCACGTGCTGGGAGAGCGCCAGACCCTGGAACTGGCGCTGTCGAACTGGGCGGACCAGTCGGCATCGCTGGTCGATCTGCCGGCTAGGGCATCGAGCCGGGCAAATATTGCAGGTGCCATCTGGCGTCATTGGTACAGCACCAGTCTGCTCGAACTCGGTCGCCTCGAATTGCCTTTCCAGTTGCAACTGGCCCATCTGGCGGACTTCCCGGCTCAACTCCCGGGTTTCATATACGAGCGTACCCGAGATCTGCGCCTGATCGACATGACCTTGGATGCACCTGGCGGCATCGTCCCCTTCAGCCCGGAGGGAGTCGAGACCCTGCAGGGCTTCCTGCAACGCTTTCCTCGCCTCACATCCTTGACGGTTTCCCGGGAGTCGGCAGCTGCCCTGGCCCCCTCGCCATTCCCTACCCTCCTGGACGCTGCCGCCCGATTCCTGCCGGAACTGCGTGAACTGCGGCTGATCAACCAGCAACTGCTTCCGAGCGAGCGAGATTTCCTGGCGCTGGGTGCGCTCGCTCAGCTGCATACCCTCGACCTCAGCGGCAATTATCTGCTGCCGCCATCGTTCATCTCGTTGCGCGGCCTTTCGCTACGCAACCTGGGGCTGAACCGTACCTCGCTCGACAGCTGGCCGGCCTGGCTGGACACCGAGTCCCTGGAAAGCCTCGAGACGCTTTCGCTGCGCGACAACCGCATTAGCGAACTGCCAGAATTCTTGCTCTCACAAACCACGCAGGGACAACGCACCACGCGGGTTTCGCTCCAAGGCAACGGGTTGCTACCTTCGCAGATCCAGCGTGTCAGCCTGGCCCCCCAAGTGCCCCAGCGGCGCTTCGATATCGAAATGGACGTCGCAGAGCCGCTTCGGCGACAGCTGGATCAATTGCGTGACGAACTCACGCAGCTTCACGAGATGATCGATCACTGGACCCACAGCTCCAGCTCCAGTGGCATCCCGGATGCCGCCACGATTGAGGCTCGAGCACAACTGGGCTCGATGCTCATCGATTTCTGGCGTACCTCTCGCACAGGGCAGCCTTTGCAGCCGCTGAACCTCGTCGATGTGAGCCTGGAACACTTCCCGCAGCAGCTACCGGCCTTTTTCCAGTCGAACGTCCGTAGCCTGGTGCTTACCCGCGTAACAGCCACTGCCGACCGCTTGAACTCATTGCTCATGTCATTTCGCAACCTCACCGAGTTGCAATTCTCGGGGCATGTACAGCCCATGACCACGTTGCCTCGCGCGCTGTCCAACATGCCGGCCCTGCAATCGCTGACGCTGCATGACCAGGCACTGCTGATCGACCAGCGCTTGATGGACAGCCTCAACGATATCAACGGGCTGTTGATGCTCGACCTTTCGGGCAACCGCATGGGCGAAATCACCCGCGCGGCACCATCGCTCTCCAGACTTCGTCGCCTGTACCTGACCAACACAGACCTGCAGGCGTGGCCGGCATGGGTCGACGAGTTACTGCCATTGAACTTGCTGGACCTGGACGGTAACCAGATCACTACGCCGCCCGAGCACATTCTCGACAATCCGCGCAGCGAGGAAATGCAGAGCGAGATCTCGCTGCTGGGCAACCCGCTCGAGCGCGACAGCATGATCCGCGCCCATACCAGCGAGGGCTTCAGTCGACAATTCAGATTCAACATGGATCTGCCAGCAGACATCCAGGAGCTCTCGCCCATGTCTCCCAGCTCCAACGGCAGCTCGCCATACCACAGCCATGAGTCGAGTCCGGAGCCGAACCCGCAACCCACCGTCGAACCGTGGCTGCGCGCAAGCCCCGAGGAGAATGAAGCGTATCGTCAGGCCTGGCAGCAACTCGAGAACGGCGCAGCTGCAGACAACCTGCTGCAACTCGTGCAACGCCTGGAGCAAACGGCGCCGTACCAGAACATTCAGACGCGCAACGGTTTTGCCGAGCGCGTCGGGCGAGTGCTCGTGCACGCTGCCCAGAACCCTGCGGATCTTCAGCTCTTCAATACCATGGCGCAAGCGGCGCTGGTGCAGCCGGACGGTAACCAGACCTGTTACGACGGAGCCTTGCTGGAATTCAACCAGATCGAACTGCGCTTGTTCAGCGAGCGAACCTTGCACGGGCTTACCGGCCCGGAGCGCGGTGCAGCGCTGCTGCGCCAGATGCGCCAGACCTTCCGCATGGGGGCATTGGACGATATTGCCCGGCTGCGACTCAGAGGGCGAGACGAGGCAGAGGTGCGCCTGGCGTATCGGGTGTACCTGGCCGAGGCGCTCGACCTGCCAGTTGCGCCTCCGAGCATGTTGTACGAGGCGACGGCAGCGGTGCAAATGGACGAACGCAACGCGGTACTGGCGGATGTCCAGCAGCGTGAGCGCGGCCCGGAATTCCTGGATTACGCCGCGAACAACGACACCTGGGTCGATTACCTGCGCACCACCTACGAAGAGCGTTTTGCCGAGGTGGAACGCGAGTATCGGTTGCGGGTGCTTGCAGTGCCCGACCGATTCCCCGGGAGGGCGCTCGAGGAGCTCGCCGACCAGTACTCGGCACTTGAACGTGGCAGGCGCGCCCAGGAATTGGCACTCATCCGCGAGTTGACCAACGCCCTCAACCATTGACCGATCATGACCCAGGCCTCTCGAAGGACAGCGGCCTGGGTCGCACTATCATGCTAACGCATCCACTTTGCGAAGCTCACTAGCATGTCCTGCCTCCTTTACGAGGCTTGATCATGACTCCACCTGAAAATGCCATTCCTCCCGATCACGAGAGCGTTGCCACCCTGATCGAAGGCAAGATTGCCCCCTGGATGCGGCATGCGTCCGCAGACACTCACCGCAGCATGCGCGCTGCCAGCAAGATCCCTATACCCTGGTTCGAGCAAGCGTGTCAGGCATCGCCACTGGACGCACGCACGCTCGTCGAAGACTACGCACGTTACCGGACACATAAAGCAAAGGTAGCTGCGCGGCTGAAGCAACTCCCTTCATTGCAATCATTCGCCCGGCAGCAATTGACGGCCGGTATCAAGGCGCGCTTCGGCGTGGAACTGGATGTCGACAACACCTACCTGTTCAACCCTGGCAAAGCGGTGAGCTACCGCCAGTACATGCACGGCGACCCGGTCAGCGACGGCATGCGCGCGCTCAGGTTGGCGACCCAATCTCTGCTGCATTGTGCCCTGCAGAACTTCGAGGCCTATGAAGCCCAACCAGGCGGACAGAACGGCGCGGACCTGCCTGCCAGCGTGCTGGACAGCGACCAGTTTCAAGGTCCCTGGCCTCTTGGAAAACAGCTGGACATCAGCGCCGACGGGTTCGCCGCACTGTGCCGCGAGCTGGACATCGGTGGCCAGTACCAACGCCTGATCGATCAACTCTATATGCCTAGCGAGGGCGAGTCGGCCGATCAAGTATGGGCGACGTTCCGTGCAACCGAACGCTGCGCCTTCGAGCTCGAGGTCGACAGAGCGTACCTGGCCAAGAAAATCGATGAACCGCTTCGCGAGGCGCTGTTGAAGCTCGCCCGCGAAGGCCACTGCGAATACCTGGGCAGCACCCTGCGCTGCGCCTTCATCGAGGCTTTCGGCTGCAGAATTGAGGGGGCCTTGATGATCGGCCTCGTGCCCCATGTCGAAAACCTGCTGTCTTACGATCCGGTCCTGTTGCCATACAAGGGCATGCTGCTGACCTACCTGCCTGGCGCACCCGATCCGCTGGCGATGCATGTCACCGGCCAGGCGTTGCAAGCCCACATGCGTGAGCAGCTCTGGGCGTGCGATGTGCCGGCTCTGCTAGGGCAGGTTCGCGCCTCGGAGCGCAGTGATTTTCTGCAAAAGCTGCTCGATTGCCTCAATCCCATAGATTGGAACACCGTGAAGATGTTTCCAGGTCATCTGGGGGGCGAAGCACTGCGGGCTCGGGATCCAAACGCGTGGGTGCCGCTGACGCTGCAAGCGTTCAACCGGCCCCTGATCGACGAGCTGGTCGAAGGGAAACGCCAGCGCCTCAAGGACGATGCCCTGTTCCACGCCGTGCCCACCGCCAGCGAAGACCAGAAAAGCGCGGCCAGGCGCTGGGCGTACTTCTCGCAGTTGGCAATGAACGCGATCAACCTCGGCGCCTTCTTCGTCCCGGGCCTGGGCCAGTTGATGATGGGCTTGAGCGTGGCGCAACTGAGCTACGAAGTGTTCGAGGGCCTGGAAAGCTGGGCCGAAGGCGAACGCGATCAGGCTGTGAACTACCTGCTGGACGTGGTCGAGAATGTCGCATTCACCGCCGCCCTCGGTGCGACAGGCGCCGCCACCGGCATCCCCGCCGTGGAAAGGATCCCAGTCGAAACGCCTTCTTTCATCGAAGAACTCAAGACCGTCACCTTGCCCGATGGCAGTACCCGGCTGTGGAAACCAGACCTGCTGCCGTTCGCACATGACATCGTGCTGCCCGCAGGGCTGGAGCCCGATGAGTTAGGTTTGTACTACCACGAGGGCAAGACCTGGCTGGCTTTGGAAGACCGGTTCTTCGAACTGGGATCCGATGCGCAGAAAGGCGTGCACTATCTGGTCCATCCGCACAAACCGTCGAGCTACCAGCCGCCCCTGCAGCACAACGGTGCCGGCGCCTGGCTGCACGAACTGGACCAGCCCCGCAGCTGGACGCGCATGACCCTGTTCCGCCGCGCCAGCCCGCTGAGCGGGCAATTCGACGAGGCGACAGCTCAACACATCCTGCAGGTCAGCGACATCCACGAAGACGCGCTCAGGCGCATCGTGAGCGAAAATCAGAGACTGCCTGCGCTGATGGAGGACAGCCTGACCCGTTTCGATCTGGATCGTCAGATCCGCGAGACCCAGCCAGACGCCACACCCCAGCAACTGCACGAGGCCTTCGCCGACCAGTACGCCGGATTGCCCCAGCTATCCATGCCCGGAACCAGTATCCTGCACAGCCGCTATCCACGCCTGCCGACCAGCGTGGTCGAGGCGCTCGTGCGCGATGCGTCCAGCGCAGAGCGGCAGGCCCTGGCCGATGGACAGATACCCCTGCAGGTCGCCCAAGAGGTTCGAGGCTATCAGCAACAGGTGCGACTGGCCCGCGCCTACGAAGGACTCTACCTCGATTGCCCGCGCAACGACGACAGCGATCGCCTGATCCTGCATAGCCTGCCCCACCTTTCCGGATGGCCTGCGGACCTGGCCCTGAGCCTCGAGCTGCGTCAACGCTGGCCATCGCACCTCGATTCCATCGGCCCCAACGACGCCCCCGTGCACAGGCATATCATCAGTACTCGCAACGGCTATCTGATGATGCCTGGACAAGGCACCGCCCCTGCGTCGATGCACCCTTCGTTGCACCAGGCATTGTTCGAAACGCTGACCCCGGCCCAGCGCCAATCGCTGGACATCGACACGCCGCAAGTCCTGCGCCAACGTCTGCGCCAAGCGCCACCCCTGCCGCGCGCGGCCCTCAGGCAAGTGCTGGGCCTGCGGGAGATTCGCCCTGGATACCGCTCGCCCCTGCGGCTTGCCGATGGCCGCTTCGGTTATCCGTTAGGGGGCATGGGAGGCATGAGAGGAAACATCACTCGACGTGCCCTGCTCGCGCAGATCCAACAGGTCGGCCTGGACCAGGCCTTGTCCCGATCAGCGGAACAATTGCTGACTGCCCTGGAAAATGCGGGGCTGAACCGCTCCGATATACGCAGCCGCTTGCGTGAACTGCTGGTGCAGCGCGATGCCTTGCAAAGCTCACTGCAAGATTGGCGAACACGTCTGTCCGCCATGCCCGAACCACCGCAAATCGACTTCGACCGCTTACAGGATGCACTTCAGCAGCACTGGTACGAAAGGGCGCTGCCGGAGCTTGATCGCAGGGAGCCTGTGCTGCGACTGCATAACGTTTCTCTGTCACATTTTCCGCTCGACCTGCCCGCGTTCTTCAGGGAAAGCATCAACCATCTACTGCTGCAACAACCCCTCTTGGAAATCATCCCCGGTTGGACGCAACAAAGCCGGCATATCACCCGTTTTCTGCGCCAATTTCCCAACCTGCGTTCATTGGAGATGTACGGCCCGGCACAGCCCATCGCGTTTGTGTTCGCGATCCCCGTCATCGCCGAGAATTTGCCACGACTCGAGAGCTTGACCCTGATGGATCTGAACATCGGGGTTTCCGCCCCCGATATCGCCAGCCTACGTGGGCTGCCGCATCTGCGGTATTTGAACCTGGCAGGCAATCGCCTGCGTCTGAGCTCACCACCGGACTTCAGCGAACTCTCGCTGGACACCCTCATACTCGATCGCATGGGGCTGGGCCAATGGCCAGAGGGGCTGGGCATCAACGCCTTACAGCGTATCGGCCTACTGGCCATGCGCGAGAACGGGCTGAGGTTGTTGCCGGCTTTTCTGCTGGAGAACCAGCTAGACCTGGCACGTCATCCGGCGATTTCGTTGCAGGGCAACGACATCATCGGCGAACACCTGCAACGCGTACTGCTCAATGAAGATGGTCGCGCTCCGCTGTTCGATGTGGACGTGTCCGACATCCTCAACGCACGACTGGCACGCTTCCGACAGCAACGGCAAGTCATTCACGACATCCTGGACAATTGGGCAAACGCCTCGGGCTCAAGCAGCTCACCAGACCCCACCATCACCGCGCAGCGCAACAGGATCGGCGATGCCATCAATACCTTCTGGCGCCACCAGGAACAAGGCATACAGCATGCACCGTTGCGGCTGGAAGAGGCCGATCTGGCCCATTTCCCGATGCGCTTGCCCTCGTTCCTGGAAGAGCGGGTGCTCAGCCTGACCCTGTCCCAGGTCACCGGTACCACGGAGCAACTTGCCGTACTGCTTCGGCGTTTTGCCAACGTCACCGAACTCAACATCGATGGCCGGGTGAATTCCGACTCGAATCTACCCAGCGCACTGCTGCAGCGCCCTGGCCTACTGGACCTGGGGTTGCGCAACATGGGCCTGGAAGTCGACGATGCACTGCTCACCACCCTGGCAGGCTTGGGCAACCTGCGCTCTCTGGATCTGTCCGGCAACCGGATGGGCAATGTCGACACTCCCCCCACCGAGTTACAGTCGTTACGCCGCCTCGACCTCAACGATATGGCTCTGACCGAATGGCCGAGCTGGGTCAACCAGTTGTTGCCGCTGGATGTACTGGAGCTCAGCGGTAATGAGCTGACGGACCTGCCCCCCTTCGTGCTGAGCAACCTGGAAAACAGGTTCCCCATTTCGTCCATCGCGCTGTACGGCAACCCGCTGAGCAACGAAACCATCACGCGCGCGCGCACATCCTCGGAAAGCCAGCACAGCTTCACGTTCGCCATGGACCTGCCGCACGACATACAAGAGCTGCATTGGTCGGACGAAGAAATCGAACAGGGCCATTTGCACATCCCCATCCCCGACGCTGTTGAGGACGAGCACAGTGCCACGGACTGGCTGCATGCTTCCGTGGACGAAAACAACGCGCTGCAGAGCGCTTGGGAGGGGCTCGAACAAAGCGGACAAGCACCCTATCTCCTGGAGCTGATCGGGCGGCTCCGGCAGACGAAAGTCTATGACAACCCCCTGCTGCGCACGGAGTTGTGCCGACGTGTACGCAGGGTATTGGCCATTGCGTTCACCAATGCGCAGCAACGCTATCTGTTTAACCTGATCGCCGAGGATGAGTTGTCGCAGCCCTACCCCACATGCCGCGACGGCATACTGCTGTTGTTCCAAAGCATCGAAATGCTGATCGCCAACCAACGTATACTCGCCACTGCATCCGACACCCCGCAGGGGATGTACCGCGAACTGCGCCGCCTGTTCCGCGTACAAGCACTGGATGAGCACGCGATCCGCATGGCCGCTGGCCGGGACGAAGCCGAGGTACGCCTGGCCTTCAGGCTCAATCTGAATGAAGACCTCGCGCTGGGTCTGCCTCCAGATGAAATGAGTTTCGCATCCTGCGCCGACCTGAAGCAGCCGGAAGTGCTGGCTGCCAGGACGGAAGTCCAGCGAGCGGAGCATGGCGAGCCCTTCCTCCTGTTCGCAGTCCAGCAGGAAGGATGGAGACGCTACCTGCGCCACCAATACGCCGACCGCTTCGAGGCCATCGAGCAAGACTACCAGTCCCGGGTGCTGGCATTGCCGGATGCTTTTCCGGGCACTCCTATCGAGCACCTGGGCGCCGAGTACAAAGCGCTGGAAAATGACAAAGCGTCCAGGGAGAACGAGCTGATTCGCGAACTGACCATTCTCGCCAACCCAGAGCGCGAGGCGCTGTGAATCAACCGCCGTAACGTGCGCTGCCCCAGTGCAGCGCAGTCTCCAGCAACCGCCGCAAGACGGCCTGGGTAGGTCGTGCCAGGTCGTCGCGGTAGGTGAACGGCTCCACTTCATCCATGTAGGTGCTTTGCGCCAGCTCCAACTGCACCGCATGGATGTCCTTGGCCGGGTCGCCGTAGTGCCGGGTGATGTAGCCACCTTTGAAACGACCATTGAGCACGTGGCTGTAGCCTTGGGCTTGGCGGCAGGCATCCTCGAGCCGCGCGGCCAGGTCGGCGTCGCAGCTGGCACCATCGAATGTGCCGAGATTGAAGTCCGGTAGCTTGCCGTCGAACAGGCGTGGGACCTGCGAGCGAATCGAATGGGCGTCCCAGAGCAGTGCATAGCCAAAGGTGTCGCGCAGGCGTGCCAGTTCCTGGGCCATGGCTGCGTGGTAAGGCCGCCAGATTCGCTCAAGGTAGGTGTCGCGCTCGCCAGCGCTGGGGGCTTGGCCCGCCTTGAACAGAGGCTCGCCATCGAACAGCGTGGCCGGATACAAGCCTGTGGTGGCACCGGTGTAAAGCGGCTTGTCGTCATCCGGACGATTGAGGTCGATGACGAACCGCGAGTACTCGGCCGCGACCACGCTGGCGCCCATCTCGCGGGCGAAATCGTACAGCTGCGGGATGTGCCAATCGGTGTCGGGCAGGCTACGCGCCTGATCGACCAGACCCTCGCGCACGGCGGGCGTGAGGTTCAGGCCTGCGTGGGGCATGCTGATCAGCAGCGGCAACCGGCCATTGTGGTAATGCAGTACGTTATCCATCCTGGCCTCGCTCAATTGGAGATTTCATGGCCCTTGCGCACCACGCGCTTGGGCAGGTCGCCGCCGAGCCAGTAGGCCAGGTCGGCAGGGCGTTCGATGTGCCAGGCGACGAAGTCGGCCACCTTGCCGACCTCCAGCGATCCATGGCTGTCGCCCAGACCCAGCGCCGCGGCGGCATGCAGGGTGACGCCGGCCAGGGCCTCTTCCGGGGTCAGGCGAAACAGCGTGCAACCCATGTTCAGCATCAGGCGCAACGACAGCCCTGGCGAGGTGCCTGGGTTGAGGTCGCTGGCCAGGGCGATCTTCACGCCGTGGCGGCGCAAGGCATCGAGCGGCGGCAGTTGGGTTTCACGCAGGAAGTAGAAGGCGCCTGGCAGCAGCACCGCCACGGTGCCGGCCTGGGCCATGGCGCGGGCATCGTCTTCGGTCATGAATTCCAGGTGATCTGCCGACAATGCCTGATAGCGTGCAGCCAGGCTCGAACCGTGCAGTGACGACAACTGCTCAGCATGCAACTTGACCGGTACGCCCAGTTCGCGCGCTTTGATGAAGACCTTCTCGACTTGCGCCGGCGAGAACGCCAGGTGCTCGCAGAAGGCGTCCACCGCATCCACCAACCCTTCGCCTACCAGCGCAGGAAGCATCTCGTCGCAGATGTGGGCGATGTAGTCGTCGGCCCTGCCGGCGTACTCCGGTGGCAGGGCGTGGGCGGCCAGGCAGGTGGCGCGCACCGCCAGCGGCAACTCGTCGGCCAGACGCCGGATCACACGCAGCATCTTGCGCTCGTTGGCCAGATCCAGACCGTAACCGGACTTGATCTCGATGGTGGTCATGCCATCCCGCATCAAGGCCTGGACCCGTTGTCGGGCACTGGCGAACAGTTCGTCCTCGCTGGCCGCCCGGGTGGCCCGCACAGTGCTGGCGATGCCGCCACCCTGGGCGGCGATCTCGGCGTAGCTCACACCTTGCAGACGCTGCTCGAACTCACCGCTGCGGTTGCCACCGAACACGGCGTGGGTGTGGCAGTCGATCAGACCTGGGGTGACCCAGGCGCCGTTCAGCTCCACCGTGCGGCCAATCTCCAGCGGCGGCAGTTCGCCACGCGGGCCGATCCACTCGATCAGGCCGGCGTTGCTGACAATGGCCGCGTCCTCGATGATCGAGTAGCTGCCTTGGGCCATGGTTGCCGCGTGGCAATGCTGCCAAAGGGTTCTCATGCGGGTACTCCTGTCAGAGGCTGGGCAGCACACCGGCTGGCAACAGCGCGGTCAACCTGCCTTCAGCCAACAAGGCGCTGGCCACTTCGATGTCCGGCGAGAAGAAGCGGTCGCGGTCATAATGCGGCACCTCGCGGCGCAGCACCTGGCGCGCCTGCTCCAGCTTCGCCGAGGTTTTCAACCCCTCGCGCAGGTCCAAGCCCTGGCAGGCGCCCAACCATTCGATGGCCAGCACGCCACGGGTGTTCTCGGCCATTTCCCACAGGCGCTTGCCAGCGGCTGGCGCCATGGACACATGGTCTTCCTGGTTGGCCGAGGTCGGCAGGCTGTCGACGCTGTGTGGATGGGACAGGGCCTTGTTCTCGCTGGCCAGCGCGGCGGCGGTGACCTGGGCGATCATGAACCCAGAGTTGACGCCACCGTTTTCCACCAGGAACGGCGGCAGCTGGGACATGTGCTTGTCCATCATCAGCGAGATGCGGCGCTCGCTCAGCGCGCCGATCTCGGCGATGGCCAGGGCGATGTTGTCGGCGGCCATCGCCACCGGCTCGGCGTGGAAGTTGCCGCCGGATATCACATCGCCCTGCTCGGCGAACACCAGCGGGTTGTCGGACACGGCATTGGACTCCACCGCCAGCACCTGCGCCGCCTGGCGCAACTGGGTCAGGCAGGCGCCCATGACCTGAGGCTGACAACGCAGGGAGTATGGATCCTGGACCTTGCCGCAGTTCTGGTGCGAGCGCGACACTTCGGTCGATTCGCCGAGCAGGTCACGGAAGCAGGCCGCGGTATCGATCTGCCCAGGTTGGCCGCGCGCAGCATGAATGCGGGCATCGAACGGCGCCCGCGAGCCAAGCGCGGCTTCCACGGTCAGCCCGCCACAGGTGATGGCTGCCGCGAACAGGTCTTCGGCCTGGAACAGGCCGCGCAACGCATAGGCCGTGGAGGCCTGAGTTCCGTTGAGCAGTGCCAGGCCTTCCTTGGCAGCCAGCGTCAGCGGCTCGAGACCGGCAATGGCCAGGGCTTCGCTGGCCGGCAGCCATTCACCTTGGTAGCGCGCCTTGCCTTCGCCCAGCAGCACCAGCGACATGTGCGCCAGCGGCGCGAGGTCGCCGGAAGCGCCGACCGAGCCCTTGAGCGGGATGTGCGGGTAGACTTCGGCGTTGACCAAGGCGATCAGCGCATCGATGACCTTGCGCCGAATACCTGAAAAGCCCCGGCTCAGGCTGTTGATCTTCAGCACCATGATCAGCCGCACCATGGCATCGTCCAGCGGCGCGCCGATACCGGCGGCGTGGGACAACACCAACGAGCGCTGGAGGTTCTCCAGGTCATGGCTGGCGATACGGGTCGAGGCCAGCAGGCCGAAACCGGTGTTGATGCCGTAGGCCGTGCGGTCTTCGGCGATGATGCGCTCGACGCAGGCGACGCTGGCGTCGATGCCTGCGTCAGCGCTCGGGTCCAGGGCCAGGCGAACCGGTGCGTGATGGATTTGGCGCAATTGCGCCAAGGTGAGGCTGCCGGGAACCAGGTTGAAAGCTTGCATGTGCAGGCTCCTTGTTGTTGTTCAGTTCAGCGCCGACAGCACAGGCTGCGGCAACCGGGGATCTTTGAGCAGGGCTGCGGCACAGGCGATGTCCGGTGCCAGCCAACGGTCCTGCAGGTAGGCTGGGACCTGCTCGCGCAGCAGACGCCAAGCAGCGTCGGTACCGATGCCCAGGCGTTGCTCCATGAGGAACTCGAAGGCCTGGGCTGCCAGCAGATACTCGATGGCGAGGATCTGGGTGCAGTTTTCCAGCACTTGATGCAGTTTCAACGCAGCATTGGTGCCCAGGCTGAGGTGGTCTTCCTGCAAGCCCGAGGTGACGAAATTGTCGAGCACGGCCGGTTGCGCCAGCTGACGGTTCTGCGCGCACAGCGAGGCCGCGACGTACTGGGCGATCATCATCCCCGAATTGACGCCAGGCTCGCTGACCAGGAAGGCCGGCAGCCCGCTGACGTGCGGGTTCACCAGGCGGTCCAGACGACGCTCGGCGATCGAACCGATCTCGGCCATGGCGATGGCCAGCAGGTCTGCGGCCATGGCCACCGACTGACCATGGGGATTGGCCTGGGAGACCACACGGAAGTCTTCCGGGGTGCCCAGCAGCAAGGGGTTGTCGTTGGCGCCATTGAGTTCTGCCTCGATCTGCCGTGCCGCATGGGCGAACTGGTCGCGGGCAGCGCCATGCACCTGCGGAATCGAACGAATGCTCAGGGCATCCTGGGTGCGCATGCCTTTGCTGGTGGCAATCACCTCGCTGCCCTGGAGCAAGGCACGCAAATTCGCACCTACCACCTGCATGCCCGGATGCGGCTTGAGTGCAATGATCTCCGGATCGAAGGCGGCGATCTGTCCACGCAACGCCTCGAAGCTCATGGCCCCGATCACATCAGCCCATTGCAGCAAGCGGCTGGCATCGTCCAACGCCAGGCTGGCCAAACCGGTCATGCACGGCGTGCCGTTGACCAGGCACAGGCCATCCTTGGCACCCAGCTGGACAGGCGCCAGCCCCTCGGCGCCCAGGGCCTGGGCAGCTTCCACGACCTGCCCGCGATAGCTGACCTTGCCGATACCCAGCAGGCACACGCCGACATGGGCCATGTGGGTCAGGTAACCCACCGAACCCTGGGACGGCACCTGGGGCGTGATGCCATGGTTGAGCAGCGCCAGCAGCGCCTCGACCACGCCCCGCTGCAGGCCGGACTTGCCATGGCTGTAGTTGACGATGGCGGCGCAGATGATCGCCCTGGTCTGCTCATCGGGCAGCACCGGCCCCACACCACAGGCGTGACTGAGCAAGGTGTTGCGCGACAGCGCGCTCAGCTGATCGCCTTGCAGCGAGACGTTGCACAGCGCGCCGAGGCCGGTGTTGACCCCGTAGGCCCGCTCGCCGCTCTCGACGATATGCCGCACGATGGCCTCGGCATTGTCGATGCGCGCCCACACCGCAGGTGCCAGCTCAAGCCGAGCGCCATGGCGGGCGACGGCGGCGATGTCCTGCCAGCGCACCGGGGCGCCAGTGATGACCACGGTTTCGCCTTGCGACATGGCGCTTCTCATACCGCAACCGCGCGGCGCTGGACGAAACGATCAACGTATTCATCAGCGGGGTTGTGCAGAATCTGGTGCGGCGTACCGACCTGGATCAGGCGACCATCCTTGAGAATGGCGATGCGGTTGCCGATGCGCACGGCTTCATCCAGGTCATGGGTGATGAACACGATGGTCTTGTGCAGGGTCTTCTGCAGATCGAGCAACTGATCCTGCATTTCGGCGCGAATCAGCGGGTCCAGAGCGCTGAACGCCTCGTCCATGAGGATGATGTCAGTGTCCGCTGCCAGGGCACGGGCCAGGCCGACACGCTGGCGCATGCCCCCCGACAGCTGGTGCGGATACTTCTTCTCGTAGCCCTTCAGGCCTACGGTCTCGATCCACTGCTGGGCACGCTCGGCGCACAGTTGCTTGCTCTCGCCACGCACTTTCAGGCCATAGGCGACGTTGTCCAGGACATTACGGTGCGGCAACAGGCCGAAGCTCTGGAACACCATGCTGATCTTGCGCCGACGAAATTCGCGCAAGGCTTCCATGTCGTACTGAAGAATGTCCTCGCCATCGACCAGGATCTGCCCGCTGGTGGGGTCGATCAGACGATTGAAGTGGCGCACCAGAGTGGATTTGCCGGAACCGGACAGGCCCATGATCACGAAGATCTCGCCACTGCCGATGGACAGCGACAGGTCGTTGACCCCCACCACGCAACCGGTCTGCGCCAGCACCTGGTCCTTGCTCTGCTTGTTGCGGATCAGCCGCAACGCTTCCTCGGCGCGGTCACCGAAGATCTTGAAGACATTCTTCACCTCGATCTTGTTGATCGCCTGCGTGTTCATTTGCTCACCTCATGGCGTGGCCGGCCATAGGCCTGGGTAATGCGGTCGATCACCACCGCGAGAATGACGATAGCCAGGCCCGCTTCCAGGCCACGGCCGACGTTGAGGGTCTGGATCCCGACCAGCACGTCCTCGCCCAGCCCACGGGCACCGATCATCGAGGCGATCACCACCATCGACAGCGCCATCATGGTGGTCTGGTTGATGCCGGCCATGATGCTTGGCAGTGCCAACGGCAACTGTACGCCGAATAACTGCTGCCAGCGGTTGGCGCCGAAGGCGTTGATGGCCTCCATCACTTCGCCGTCGACCTGACGAATGCCCAGGTCGGTCAGGCGGATCAGAGGCGGCGCGGCGTAGATCACGGTGGCGAAGATAGCCGGCACCTTGCCCAGGCCGAACAGCATCAGCACCGGAATCAGGTACACGAAGCTTGGCATGGTCTGCATGATATCCAGCAGCGGCATCAGCACTGCGCGCAGGCGGTTGCTGCGCGCAGACAGAATCCCCAGCGGGATGCCCACCAGCACCGAGATCAAGGTCGCCACCAGCATCAGCGCCAAGGTCTGCATCAGCTTGTCCCAGAGGCCGACAGCGCCGACCAGGAACAGCAGGCCGGCGATCACCAGGGTCGGCAGAATGCGCCGCGTGGCGTGCCAGGCGATGGCGGCCACCACCGCCAGCATCAGCCACCAGGGTGTGGCGCGCAGCAAGCCTTCGAGGCTGACGATTGCCCAGAGCAGGGTGTCGGAAATGTGCCGGAACACATCCCCGTAGTTGGTCACCAGGGCGTCGACCCAGCCATTGACCCAATCGGCGATGGAGAATGTCAGGTTGTCAGGAAACATAGGTTCCACTCATCAGCTGAGGACGCTCAGAGCGCCGCGTTGATCTTCTTGGCGGCATCCGCGCCGACCCAGGACTGCCAGACTTCAGGATGTTCCTTGAGAAACGCCTTGGCCAGTTCCGGCGACTCGATCCGATCCTTGGTCATGCGCGCCAGGTTCTGGTTGAGCAGATCGATCGGCAGATTGACCTTCTCCAGCACCGCCACCAGTTCGGGGGCTTGGTCATGGAACACCTTGGACAGGCCGACCTTGATCGTCACGGATTTGTTCACGCCCGCTTTCTCCTGCAGCTTGACCAGGTCGACCTGGCCCATCAATGGAGTCGGCGTCCAGTAGTAGAAGAGGATCGGCTCGCCGCGCTTGTAGCTCGACAGCACTGCGGCATCCAGTGCCGGGCCCGTGCCGGGACGGAAGTTGGTGTAGCTGCTTTCCAGGCCGTATTCCTTGAGCATCTTGGAGTTGTCCAGCTCACAGGTCCAACCGGCCGGACAGTTGTAGAAGCGGCCTTTGCTCGGCTCCTCCTGGTCCTTGAACACGCTGGAATACTTGGCCAGGTCGGCGACGTTGTGCAGGTCTGGTGCCTTGGCTTCGAGCTTGCGCTTGGCATCGCCTTCGATCACATAGCGCGGCACGTACCAGCCCTCCTCTGCGCCCACGACCGGGGCACCGACCCCCACCACCTTGCCGGCGGCTTCGGCCTTGTTCCAGACCTCGCTGCGGCCCACCCACTCCTCGGCGAACACCTGAATGTCATTGGTGCCCAAGGCGTTCTCCATGGTGATGGAGTTTCCGGGCAGGCTGTCGGTCTCGCAGCCGTAGCCGTGCTTGAGTACGAATTGCATCACGTCGGTCAGCAGCATGCCGCTTTCCCAGTTCAGCCCGGCGAACTTCACCGGCTTGCCGGATTCACACCAGCCTGCGGCCTGACTGCTACCGGCAGCACCGAGCAAACCCAGGGCGAACAGCGAGGCGAGCAGGGTCTTGTTGGTTTTCATTGCGTGACGCTCCCAAACTTGTAAGTGGACATCGGCAGGGATTGAAAAGAGGGGCCGAGGCCCCTTGCCGGCTCGTCAGCCAGTGATCATCGGCAGGTTCAGGCCCTGCTCTTTGGCGCAATCGATCGCAATCTGGTACCCCGCATCGGCATGGCGCATCACGCCAGTGGCCGGATCGTTGGTCAGCACGCGGGCGATACGCTCAGCAGCTTCGTCGGTGCCGTCACAGACGATGACCATACCCGAATGCTGCGAGAAGCCCATGCCCACCCCGCCGCCATGGTGCAGCGACACCCAGGTGGCGCCGCTGGCGGTGTTGAGCAGGGCGTTGAGCAGCGGCCAGTCAGATACGGCATCGGAACCGTCGCGCATGGCTTCGGTTTCGCGGTTGGGGCTCGATACCGAGCCGGAATCCAGATGGTCACGGCCGATCACGATCGGTGCCGACAGCTCGCCGCTGCGCACCATTTCGTTGAACGCCAGGCCCAACTTCGCCCGCAGGCCCAGGCCAACCCAGCAGATACGCGCCGGCAGGCCCTGGAAGCTGATGCGTTCACGGGCCATGTCCAGCCAGCGGTGCAGGTGGGCGTCGTCCGGGATCAGTTCCTTGACCTTGGCGTCGGTCTTGTAGATGTCCTCGGCATCACCGGACAGCGCCGCCCAGCGGAACGGGCCAATGCCACGGCAGAACAGCGGACGGATGTAGGCCGGCACGAAGCCTGGGAAGTCGAAGGCGTTGCTCACCCCCTCCTCCTTGGCCATCTGACGGATGTTGTTGCCATAGTCGAAGGTCGGGATGCCCTGTTTCTGGAAGTCGAGCATGGCCTGGACGTGCACGGCCATGGACTGCTTGGCGGCCTTGACCACCGCAGCCGGTTCGGTCTGGGCACGGTCGCGGTACTGCTCCCAGGTCCAACCGGCCGGCAGGTAGCCATTGAGCGGGTCGTGGGCGCTGGTCTGGTCGGTGATCATGTCCGGACGCACCCCACGCTTGACCAGCTCAGGCAGAATCTCGGCGGCGTTACCGTGCAAGGCGATGGAGATGGCCTTGCCTTCGGCGGTGTACTTGGCGATGCGCGCCAGGGCGTCGTCCAGGTCGGTGGCCTGCTCATCCACGTACCGAGTCTGCAGGCGGAAGTCGATGCGGCTCTGCTGGCATTCGATGTTCAACGAGCAGGCACCGGCCAGGGTCGCGGCCAGCGGCTGGGCGCCGCCCATGCCGCCCAGGCCGGCGGTCAGTACCCATTTGCCCTTGAGGTTGCCGTTGTAGTGCTGGCGACCGGCCTCGACGAAGGTTTCATAGGTGCCCTGCACGATGCCCTGGCTGCCGATGTAGATCCAGCTGCCGGCGGTCATCTGGCCGTACATGGCCAGGCCCTTGGCATCGAGCTCGTTGAAATGCTCCCAGTTGGCCCAGTGCGGCACCAGGTTGGAGTTGGCGATCAACACACGCGGGGCATTGGCGTGGGTCTTGAACACGCCGACCGGCTTGCCCGACTGCACCAGCAGGGTTTCGTCATCGTTCAGGTTGGTCAGGCTCTCGACGATCTTGTCGTAGCAGGCCCAGTTGCGCGCGGCGCGGCCGATGCCACCGTAGACCACCAGCTCCTTGGGGTTCTCCGCCACTTGCGGGTCGAGGTTGTTCATCAGCATGCGCAGCGGTGCTTCGGTCAGCCAGCTCTTGGCGGTCAGCTTGTTGCCACGCGGGGCACGAATCTCGACGTCACGGAATTTGTTCAGGTTGTTGTCAGTCACGAAAAGTGCTCCTTAAGCGATCTATCCAAACCCGACGTGATCGGCGGGCCAGTGGTGCGTTGTGTCACACGCGAAAGGGACGGCCTATCCACTTTCGCGCACTTGGCTTTACTTGTACATACAAGCATATGCAATTGAATTGCCAAGTCGCTTACCTGGGCACGCGGCCGCCACCTGTGAAGAGCAGGAAAACCCCGTCATTCGGGGGCTGGGGGACGTGAGAAAAATCTGAAAGGACGATGCGAGGAAAGATTCAGGTCAAGGCGGCATTGCGCCACCTTGGGACATTCGGTAACAGAATGCGCGATTGCAGTGCGTTACCGGGAAACGTCGCTCAGTTCGATGACACAGCACAACCCAATGATCGCCAGCTCCACCAGCTGTTCGTTGTCGCTCAGGCGCAGGCAGTCATAACGGTCGAGGTCATCCACAGGCTGGCCGCCGACACTCAGTTGCAGCTGAGCCTGCCCGCTGAACACCAGCAAGGTGCTCGCGGCACTGAACAATCGGGTGCAGCCATTGAACCACTGCAGGCGTGCCCGGTAACGCTCCGGAGCATAGATGAGGTTGAAATCGCGAATCCGCCCACCCAGCAGGTGACAGCTCACCTGGCTGTGGCCATCGAAGGCGAACGCATCGAACGGTAACAATGGCCGCGATGCGACACCATCGACACTGAGGCGCATGCCGTCACCCTGCAACACCGTGATGATCCGCTGGTAGCCGGCGAAGCTGGAAAATCCGCCTGATGCTTCGATATCGGCAATGGAAAGCCGCCAGCCGAAACCGTCCAGACCATCCCCCGAATCGCGGGTGATCTCTTCCGTGAAACCGCCACCGTTCTTCCAAGGCATGCGCGGGTAATCCCGAGCGCGTAAGCACTGCAACTGGCTCATTTGCTGAAACGTCCTTCCAGGCGATGACGGGAACCGGGGTGGATCAACCGCGCAGCGGTCACCGGTAGACGACCCGACCAGGTACGGCGGCGGATCAGCAGGCAAGGCTCGCCACGCTCGATCTGCAGCAATTGGCACTCATCGGGGTCAGCGAGGATGGCCTCGACCACGTGCTCGCCTTCGGTCAGCGGTGCGACCTGGGACAGGTAGGCATAGGGAGTCTGGCGGGTGAAATCCTGCTTGAGGTAATCCGGGGCGATCGCCGCATTGACGTAGCGGTCCTCGATCTGCACCGGTACGCCATTCTCGTAATGCACGATCAACGAGTGGTACACCCGCTGACCTTCGCGCATGTCCAAGGCCAGCGCGCGCTCGGAGCCGGCCGCCTCTTCGGCGAGGGTGATGACCTGACAGCTATGCTGGTGGCCACGGGCGGCAATTTCGTCGGCGATGTTATGAACTTCGAATAGCGCCGAACGGGTCTTGGGTTCGGCGACGAAGGTACCCACGCCCTGCATGCGGATCAAGAGGCCCTCCGCGGTCAACTCGCGCAGCGCGCGGTTGATGGTCATGCGGCTGAAACCGAGCTCGCTGACCAGCTCGCTCTCCGAGGGAACCCGATGGTGTGGCGGCCAGCTGCCGTTTTCGATCTGCTGGATGATCATCTGCTTGACCCGCGCATACAGCGGCGCCGGCCCTTCGCCCATCTGGGCGACCAACGTGGAGACAGGAGGTGTCGGCACGGCGTTTGTCCTTGTGCGAATTGATTGAGCGGTAGCTTGCCGGAGTTTACCCGGCAGGCAAACGGCTGTATATGTATATACAAGCTAAACACCAACAGGATAGCCCGATGCCCGCCTACTTTGCCGAACGCGCCCTCCTGCCCAGCGGTTGGGCTCACGATGTCCGTCTGGAGGTAGCCGACAATGGCTATCTGACAGACGTGCGAGCCAATGCCAGCGCTGATGGCGCCGAGCGGTTGAGCGGACCGCTGCTGCCGGGCATGCCTAACCTGCATTCCCACGCCTTCCAACGTGCCATGGCAGGTCTGGCCGAGGTGGCGGGCAACCCCAACGACAGTTTCTGGACCTGGCGTGAGCTGATGTACCGGATGGTCGGCAAAGTCTCGCCGGAACAACTGCAGATCATCGCCCGCCAGCTCTATATCGAGATGCTCAAGGCCGGCTATACCTCGGTGGCCGAATTCCACTACGTCCATCATGATCCGACTGGAAAGGCCTATGCCGACCCAGCCGAGCTGTCCCGACGCATCAGTGCCGCCGCCGCTAGCAGCGGCATCGGCCTGACCTTGCTGCCGGTTCTGTACAGCCATGCAGGCTTTGGTGGCCAGGCTCCCAATGACGGCCAGCGCCGCTTCATCAACTCCACCGAACAGTATTTGAGCCTGCAGGCGCAGCTCGCCGCTCTCCTGGCAGCAGAACCCGCCCAACAGCTGGGCCTGTGCTTCCATTCCCTACGTGCGGTCACCCCAGAGCAGATCGACCATGTGCTGGCAGCAGTCAACCCGCACTGCCCTGTTCATATCCACATAGCCGAGCAACAAAAAGAAGTCGATGACTGCCTGGCCTGGAGCGGTCTGCGCCCGCTGCAGTGGTTATACGAGCACGTCAGCGTCGATCCGCGCTGGTGTCTGGTGCATGCCACCCACGCCAACTCCGCTGAAGTGACGGCCATGGCCCGCAGTGGCGCCGTCGCCGGCCTGTGCCTGACCACCGAGGCCAATCTGGGTGACGGTATCTTCCCGGCGGTGGACTACCTGGCTCAAGGTGGGCGATTTGGCATAGGTTCGGACAGCCATGTCTCGCTGAGCGTAGTGGAAGAGTTGCGCTGGCTGGAATACGGCCAGCGCCTGCGAGACCAGCGCCGCAACCGGCTGTATGGCGAGCACCAGCCCATGGTAGGACGCACGTTGTATGACGCAGCGCTGGACGGTGGAGCCCAGGCGTTGGGCCAACCCGTCGGTAGCCTGGCAGCGGGCAAGCGAGCTGACTGGCTCGTGCTGGACGGGCAGGACCCGTACATCGCAACCGCCGATGGCGACGGCATTCTGAACCGTTGGCTGTTCGCCGGGGGTGATCGCCAGGTGCGGGACGTAATGGTCAATGGACAGTGGGTCGTGCGCCAGGGGCACCATGCCCAGGAAGCGGAGAGCGCGCGGGCGTTCGCTGACGTATTACGGCAACTGCTGGGATGATGCGTTGAAATCGGCGGCCCTCTCGACAGCCAGCCTCCTGCGTCACGCCGGAGGCTGGCGATAAGGCTGATATCAATGCATCTGCACGATCTGCTTGTCGGGGGTGCGCCAGATCAGCCGGCTAGTGTCGTAGCCTTGCTGTCGGGCCTTGGACATCAGGCTCTCGCGCTCCCACGCCGGCATCGTCGGCGTGCGCGACAACAGCCACAGGTACTTGCGATCCGGGCTACCGACCACCGCCGTGCGGTAGTGCTCGTCGACGTAGAGGATCCAGTACTCGCCCTTGGCCACGCCCGGTACCAGGCGGGTGAACCAGTTGTCGAACTCGACCCATAACCTGTCGGTGTGCCCCGGCTCCTGGATGTTGGCATGGCCTTCGGCGCGCAACCACTCATCGCCCAGGGTGCGACAGCGATTGAGTACGCCGTAGGAACCATCCGGTTTGAGGTTGTAGTGCGCCTCGGACTGCGCGCAATCGGCCTGGTACTTCATTGGCAGGCGGGCCAGCTCGTACCATTTGCCCTGGTAACGCTTGAGGTCGACGTCACCGGCGGTCTTTGGCGCCAGCGGGTCGTTGGCGGAGGTCGCGCAGCCGCCCAGCAGCATCGCCAGGCACAACCCCAGCAACAGGTGCAGACGGGTCATTTGAGGCCCTGCCCGGAGTACATCAACACCTTGTCCGCGGCATATTGCACGCTGATGAAGCTCTTCTCGTCACCCCAGGTACAGCTGCTCATGCCCAGTGCGCCGGAGCATTCGGTAGGCGTGCCGAGCAGCTGCTCGACCTCGGCCTTGTTCATACCGGCCTTGAGCTTGGAATAGTTTTCCTGGTTGATCTTGCTGCAGGCAGTCAGGACGACGCACAAGGACAACAAGGCGAGAGAACGCAACGACATGAAGGGACACTCCTGGACAATAGCTACAGGCAAGTGGCCTGCAGTGACCTTCGACGAAAAAAACGGTCCCTGGTTCCCTACCCTCCCCCCTTTCGTTGTCAGCCGTTGGTCGGCTGGTACTGCGCAAACGATAAAGCTTTGCCCGGTTGGTGACGACACAGCGTGTACGCTGTGGCCCGTCGCCATGGCAACCCTCTAAGAAGTGCCTTGCGCAGACCAAGAAAATGACCAAGAACCTGAAGTTCAGCCACAAGATCCTGTTGGCCGCCGCCCTCGTGGTGGCCGTCGCCTTTAGCTGTTTCGTGCTGTTCAACGACTATCGTCAGCGTCAGTCGCTGCGCGATGACGTCCAGACCAACCTGCAAGACCTCGGCAGCCTCACCGCCGGCAACATCCGCAACTGGCTCGACAGCCGCATCCAGTTGGTCAATTCGCTGGCCGAGCAGGTCGCCGTGGACGGCCCTGGCAAGGCCAGCCTGGATCGCAGCCTGGCGTTGCCGGTGTACAGCCGCAATTTCCAGCTCACCTATTTCGGCGGCCAGGACGGCAGCATGCAGTCGGTGCCGGTGGGCAACCGCGCCGCCGACTACGACCCACGGGTGCGCGGCTGGTACAAGGCTGCCAGCGCCAGCAACCAGACCATCGTCACCGAACCCTATATTTCGGCATCGGCCGGCAAGCTGGTGATCACCCTGGCCACGCCGGTCCAGCAAGCGGGCCGGTTGATCGGCGTCAGCGGCGCCGACACCGACCTGCAGACCATCAGCAACCTGATCAACGCCTTGGACTTCGACGGCCACGGCCACGCCTTCATCGTCAACGGCGAAGGCAAGATCCTCATCCACCCCAAGGGCGAGTTGGCGCTCAAAGGCCTCGCCGATGCCTACCCGCAAGGCGCACCACGCATCGCCGGCGGGCTGCAGGAGGTCGCTGAAGGCGATCGTGAGCAGTTCATCAGTTTCACCCATGTGGACGGCGTGCCATCGGCAGACTGGTACGTAGCGCTGGTCCTGGACAAGGACGCCGCATTCGCCATGCTCGGCGAGCTGCGCACTTCGGCCATCGTCGCGACGCTGATCGCCGTGGTCGCGATCATCGCCTTGCTCGGCCTGCTGATTCGCGTGCTGATGGCCCCGCTGCACGTGATGGGCCGCGCCATGCACGATATCGCCGAGGGCGAAGGCGATCTCACCCGGCGCCTGACCATCCATGCCCAAGATGAATTCGGCAGTCTCGGCCAGTCGTTCAACCGCTTCGTCGAGCGCATCCACGAGTCGATCCGTGAAGTCGCCTCAGCCACCGGCCAGGTCAATGCCGTGGCCGCGCAGGTAGTGAGTGCGTCCAATGCCTCGATCGACAACGCCGACCAGCAGTCCAGCCGGACCAGCAGCGTGGCGGCGGCGATCAATCAGCTGGGTGCCGCCGCCCAGGAAATCGCCCAGAACGCGGCGCTGGCCTCGCAGCATTCGAGCGAGGCCCGTGGTCTGGCCGAAGATGGTCAGCAGGTGGTCGGTAATACCATCGAGGTGATGAACCAATTGTCGGCGCGCATCAGCGACGCCTGCGGCAATATCGAAACCCTCAATGCGCACACCGCCAATATCGGCCAGATCCTCGACGTGATCAGCGGCATCTCGCAGCAGACCAACCTGCTGGCGCTCAATGCCGCGATCGAGGCGGCGCGTGCCGGCGAAGCCGGACGCGGCTTCGCGGTGGTGGCGGACGAGGTGCGTAACCTGGCCCACCGCACCCAGGAATCGGCGCAGCAGGTGCAAAGTCTGATCGAAGAGCTGCAGGCCGGCGCGCAGACGGCGGTCAGTACCATGAACCAGAGCCGTCAGCACAGTGATCACAGCGTCGGCATCGCCAACCAGGCCGGACAACGCCTCGGCAGCGTCACTCAACGCATCGGCGAGATCGACGGCATGAACCAGTCGGTGGCGACGGCGACCGAGGAACAGACGGCCGTGGTCGAGTCGATCAATGTCGACATCAACGAGATCAATACCTTGAACCAGGAAGGTGTACTGAACCTGCAGAGCACCTTGCGTGCCTGCACCGACCTGGAGCGCCAGGCCGAGCGGTTGCAGCATCTGGTGGGCAGTTTCCGAATCTGAAACCACTGGGGCTGCTTTGCAGCCCCACTGGCACTAGAACCTGGATCCAGGCTCCAGGAGGAAATCCATCTCTTCGCTGGTGCTCGGGCGATTGAGCATCAGGTTGCGATGCGGGAAGCGCCCGAACCGGGCGATCACCCGCTGATGCTGCTCGGCGTAGTCGAGGAAGCCTTCGAACAAGCGCTTGTTGGCCTCGGGCTGCTCTTCGAGCAGCACCTGGTAACGCTCCACGCACAGGTTCTGCCAGTCGAGGACCTCGGCGTGCTCGAGCACCAGCAGCACGAACACCCGCTGGATCGGCAGCAGCTGGTAGTCCCAGGCCTTCTGCAACCCCTGCATGGCCACCACCTGGGCCCGCCGGTCGCCTTCGAAGGCGCGCGGGGTGTCGCGGTAGATCATGCGCGGCAACTGGTCCAACAGAATCAGCAGGCCCAGCCAGCCTTGCGGCGACTGTTGCCACTCGTCGAGCCCGCCCGCCAGGGCCTGTTCGACCAGCTCGCCAAACAGCGCCTGGGCCTCGGCATCGTGGTGCTTGCCGAACCATAGCGTGCTTTTCTCGTCAGCCACGGCCTGGGGACTGGTGCCCCAACCGAACCACCACTCCAGCAACGGCTGCCAAGGTGCGAGCATGACTTACTCCTTGTGGTAGGCGGTGACGCGCTCCACCTCTTCCTTCGAGCCGAGGATGACCGACACGCGCTGGTGCAGGCTGTCCGGCTGGATGTCGAGGATTCGCTCGTAACCGTTGGTGGATGCGCCGCCTGCCTGCTCGATGATGAACGACATCGGGTTGGCCTCGTACATCAGGCGCAGCTTGCCCGGCTTGCTCGGTTCACGGGCATCACGGGGATACATGAACAGGCCGCCACGGGTCAGGATGCGGTGCACGTCGGCCACCATCGAGGCGATCCAGCGCATGTTGTAGTTTTTCTTCAGCGGCCCGGTCTCACCGGCCAGCAGCTCGCCCACGTAGCGCTGTACCGGGGCTTCCCAGTGGCGCTGGTTGGACATGTTGATGGCGAACTCGGCGGTGGTTTCCGGAACGCGGATGTTCTCGTGGGTCAGGACGAAGCTGCCCAGCTCACGGTCCAGGGTGAAACCCTTGACGCCATTGCCCAGGGTCAGGATCAGCATGGTTTGTGGACCATAGATCGCATAACCGGCGGCGACCTGCTGGGTGCCTGGCTGGAGGAAGGCGTTTTCGTTGAGGGTTTCGTTCTGGCTCAGGTATTCGTTGGGGCAACGCAGGACCGAGAAGATGGTACCGACCGAGACGTTGACGTCGATGTTCGACGAACCATCCAGCGGGTCGAACACCAGCAGGTAGGCGCCTTTGGGGTATTTACCCGGAATCTGGTAGGCATTGTCCATTTCCTCGGAGGCCATGCCGGCCAGGTGGCCGCCCCACTCGTTGGCTTCGAGCAGGATGTCGTTGGAAATGACGTCGAGCTTCTTCTGGACTTCGCCCTGCACGTTTTCAGTGCCCATGCTGCCCAATACGCCGCCCAGGGCGCCCTTGGACACGTGGTGGCTGATTTCCTTGCACGCACGCGCCACCACTTCGATCAGGAAGCGCAGATCGGCAGGGGTATTGTTGCTGCGGGTCTGCTCAATCAGATAGCGACTCAGGGTAACGCGGGACATGTATGGCTCCGAAGGATAGGGGGAGAAAACCCCCGCAGTTTACAGGGAGAGTTGCAGGCTAGCGAGCAAAGAGACTCGAGTTCCTGCCGTGAGTTCAGCAGGTACCCGGTCAGCGGTCGGTTGGGGCTGCCTTGCCGGCGATGGGGCCATGGGTTGGCCCCGCCGCTCAATCCAGGGCTTTCCAGATCTCCCCGGCATACTCGCGAATGGTCCGGTCCGAAGAGAACCAGCCCATCCGTGCGGTGTTCAGCACTGCCATGCGCCACCACTCCTGAGGCCTGTGCCAGAGCTCCTCGACCCGGCACTGGGCGTCCCAGTAGGCCTCGAAATCGGCGCATACCAAGAAGCGGTCGTAGGCCACCAGTCCATCCACCAGCCCGGTGTAGCGCGCAGGATCATCCGGCGAGAACACCCCACTGCGGATCGCCTGCAGCACGTCGTTCAGGCGACTGGAGGCAGCGATGGCGGCACTGGCACCGAAGTCGCCCGCGCGCCGGCGCGCTTCCACCTGCTGCGCAGTGAGACCGAAGATGAACATGTTCTCGGCACCGACGTGCTCGCACATTTCCACGTTGGCACCGTCGAGGGTGCCGATGGTCAGCGCGCCGTTGAGGCCGAACTTCATGTTGCTGGTCCCCGAAGCCTCGTAGCCTGCCGTGGAGATCTGCTCGGACAGATCGGCCGCCGGAATGATGCTTTCGGCCAGACTGACGTTGTAATTGGGCAGGAACACCACCTTCAGCAGCCCACGCAGAGTCGGGTCGTTGTTGACTACCCGGGCGATGTCGTTGGCCAGCTTGATGATGAGCTTGGCCTGGTGATAACTGGCCGCAGCCTTGCCGGCGAAGATCTTCACCCGAGGCACCCAGTTGGCGCCGGGATCATTACGCATGGCCTGATACAGGGCCACGGTGTGCAACAGGTTGAGCAACTGACGCTTGTACTCGTGGATGCGTTTGACCTGCACGTCGAACAGCGCTTCCGGATTGACCGTGACGCCCAGGCGGTCCTGGATGATGCTGGCCAGTGCGCGCTTGCTGTGCAGACGTTGAGCGGCGAACTGCTTGCGGAAAGCCGCCTTGTCGGCGTATGGCACCAGGTTGACCAGCAACCGTTCGGGATCGTCCTTGAGTTCAGGCCCAAGCGCTTCGACGAGCATCTCGGTCAATTGCGCATTGGACTGGTACAGCCAGCGGCGGAAAGTGATGCCGTTGGTCTTGTTGTTGATCCGCGTCGGGTAGAGCTTGTGCAACTCGGCGAACACCGTGCTCTTCATCAACTTGCTGTGCAGCGCCGAGACCCCATTGACGCTGTGCGACCCCAGAAACGCCAGGTTGCCCATGCGTACCCGGCGACCGTTGTCTTCCTCGATCAGCGACACCGCGCGCAGCACGTCGAAGTCGTGCATGCCTTTCGCCCGCAAGGCGTCGATGTGGTAGGCGTTGATCAGGTAGATGATCTGCATGTGCCGCGGCAACATGCGTTCCATCAGTGCAACCGGCCAGGTTTCCAGGGCCTCGGGCAGCAAGGTGTGGTTGGTGTAGGCCAAGGTGCCGACGGTCAGCTCCCAGGCGGTATCCCAGGGAATTTCGTGCTGGTCGACCAGCAGGCGCATCAGTTCGGCCACGGCGATCGACGGGTGGGTGTCGTTCAATTGGATGGCCGCTGCATCCGGCAGGTTGAGCAGGTTGTCGTGCATGTTCAGGTGCCGCCGCAGCAAGTCCTGCAGCGAAGCCGAAACGAAGAAATACTCCTGGCGCAGACGCAACTCCTGGCCGGCCTCGGTACTGTCGGCTGGGTACAACACCCGTGAGATGCTCTCGGCGCGCGCCACCTCGGCCACCGCGCCCAGGTGGTCGCCGGCATTGAAGCGCTCAAGGTGGAGCTCTTCCAGGGCTCGCGCCCGCCATAGGCGCAGGGTGTTGACGCTGGAGCCACGCCAGCCCACCACCGGCGTGTCATAGGCCACTGCCCGCACCGTCTCGCCCGGCCACCACACCTGACGTTGCTGGCCGTGGGTATCGTGGACGGTCTCGACACTGCCACCGAAGCTGATCGGGTAAATCACCTCGGCCCGCTCGAACTCCCAGGGGTTGCCGAAGTCCAGCCAGTTCTCGGTCTGCTCCTGCTGCCAGCCATCGACCAGGGCCTGGCGGAACAGGCCATGCTCGTAGCGGATACCGTAGCCATGGGCAGCGATGCCCAGGGTCGACATGCTTTCCATGAAGCACGCAGCCAGCCGCCCCAACCCGCCATTGCCCAGCGCCGCGTCGGGTTCGAGCAGGCGGATGCGTTCGAGGTCGACGTCCAGGCCGTCGAGGGCCTCGCGGGCGATGTCCAGCAGGCCGAGATTGCTCAGGCTGTCGTAGAGCAGACGGCCAATGAGAAACTCCAGGGAAAGGTAATACACGCGCTTCTGGCTACGCCGGTAAGCCTGTCGGGTGTGATCCATCCAGTGATCGACCATGTGATCGCGCGCAGCCAGGGCAATGGCCTCGAACCAGTCATGGTCGAAGGCATGCTCGGGGTCCTTGCCGACCGCATAGGTCAGCTTGTCCAGTACAGCGGCGCGAAAATCGGCCACCTCGGCGTCACGTGCTTTAGGTTCCTGAGACATGCGGCATCCTCGGGCAAGTTGACGAATTCAGAGGGAGACTGTTCAGCCTAGACGCTTCGACCGAGGGCGACAGCCTGGGTTCGCGGTTTTCATCTGCCTTTACTTTCGGGCGGGGGCAATCGATCAAAAGGTTGTTCACAAATTGAACAACTCCGGTATGATCGCGCGCCCAAAGACCGTGATCCGCCCTATATAACGATGAAAACCACCCTGATCGCCGCCGCCGAAGTCGACCGCCTGGAGACCTGGCAGCGCTACGCCAGCCACATGTGCCACGGCTGCCATTCGACCTGTTGCACCCTGCCGGTGGAGGTGAAGATCAAGGATCTGATCCGCATTGGCGTGGTGGATGAGTTCGAAAAGGACGAGCCACCGAAGAACATCGCCAAACGCCTGCAGAAGGACGGCATCATCGAGCGCTTCAACCAGAAGTCGGGGATCTTCACCCTGACCCGGATGAGCAACGACGATTGCCTGTACCTGGATCGCAAGAGCCGGCTGTGCACCATCTACGACAAGCGTCCGGATACCTGCCGCAACCACCCCAAGGTCGGGCCGCGACCGGGGTATTGTGCTTACAAACCGAAGGTGGTTGGCCGTTGACGGTCCCACCCAGACCCAATAGACTTTCACCTGTCTCGATGTACACGGAGCTTCCGTCAGGAAGTGTCTAGACGCCGCCACTTGGTTCCGGCCGTGCCGGTTGATGGGATTTTTCCCTAAGGGCATCCGCGATACGACCTCCTTCATTGGGGGTTTCGTATTTTTACGGACTGCTATCGCCTCACAGGCCGTCGAATCGGCTCATTTCTCAGTTTTTTCAGCATCAGCAACCAGCCTTTGATTTTCTCGTGCCGCTTCTGCGCCGTAGGCCGACTCGAAGGATGGCTAGGGTCACACCGCGCCCTTGACGGCATTGCCGTGGAGCGTAGCGGCAACCTGCATTGATATCCGTTGCTTAGCGGGGCTCCCACAGATACCCGCTGGGCCGCGTACTACCTCAGCGCCCTGGCAAAGGCCTTAATGGACGACGCCGAGCTGGGCATGACAGGCTGAGCATTCCCGCAGACAAACAAAAACGCCCCCGGCCTTTCGACCGGGGGCGTTTTCATTCAGCCTGAGCTAACTCAGTTCTTGGCTTTCTTGGCAGCGCGGGTACGCTCGCCTTCGTCCAGGATCTTCTTGCGCAGACGGATCGACTTCGGCGTGACTTCGCACAGCTCGTCGTCCTGGATGAATTCCAGGGCCTGTTCCAGGGTGTGACGAACTGGCGGTACCAGGGCGATGACTTCGTCCTTGCCCGAAGCACGCATGTTGTCGAGCTTCTTGCCTTTGGTCGGGTTCACGCCCAGGTCGTTGTCACGGCTGTTCAGACCGATGATCTGACCGTTGTAGATCTCCTGGCCGTGTTCAACGAACAGCTTGCCACGCGCCTGCAAGGTTTCCAGCGAGTAGGTCAGTGCCTTGCCGGTCTCGACCGAAACCAGTACGCCGTTGAGGCGGCCGGACATCTGGCCCGACTTCATGGTGTCGTAGCGATCGAAGATCGAGGTCAGGATGCCTGCACCGTTGGTCAGGGTCAGGAATTGGTTACGGAAACCGATCAGACCACGGGCTGGAATGTTGTATTCCAGGCGAACACGGCCCTTGCCATCCGGCACCATGTTGGTCAGGTCGCCTTTACGCAGGCCCATCTCTTCCATGACCTTGCCCTGGGAGTCTTCAGGGATGTCGATGGTGACGTTCTCGAACGGCTCCTGCTTGACGCCGTCGACTTCGCGGATGATCACTTCAGGACGGCCCACGGCCATCTCGAAGCCTTCGCGACGCATGGTTTCGATCAGCACCGACAGGTGCAGCTCACCACGGCCCGAGACCTTGAACTTGTCAGGGGAGTCGGTTTCCTGAACACGCAGAGCAACGTTGTACAGCAGCTCCTTGTCCAGGCGGTCCTTGATGTTACGGCTGGTGACGAACTTGCCTTCTTTACCGCAGAACGGCGAATCGTTGACCTGGAAGGTCATGGAAACGGTCGGCTCGTCAACGGTCAGCGGCTTCATCGCTTCCACCGCATCCGGGGCGCACAGGGTGTCGGAAATGAACAGCTCGTCGAAACCGCTGATGCAGACGATGTCGCCAGCTTGGGCTTCTTCGACGTCGACACGGTGCAGGCCGTGGTGGCCCATCAGCTTGAGGATACGACCGTTACGCTTCTTGCCGTTGGTGTCGATGGCGACGACCGGGGTGTTCGGCTTGACGCGACCACGGGCGATACGGCCAACGCCGATAACACCGAGGAAGCTGTTGTAGTCCAGTGCGGAGATCTGCATCTGGAACGGACCGTCACGGTCAACGCTCGGTGCCGGTACGTTGTCGACGATCGACTGGTACAGCGCGGTCATGTCTTCGCCCATGTCAGTGTGGTCCAGACCGGCGATGCCGTTCAGGGCCGAGGCGTAGACGACTTTGAAGTCCAGCTGTTCATCGGTGGCGCCGAGGTTGTCGAACAGATCGAAGATCTGGTCCAGAACCCAGTCAGGACGCGCGCCCGGGCGGTCGACCTTGTTGATCACGACGATCGGCTTGAGGCCGGCTTCGAAGGCCTTCTTGGTCACGAAGCGGGTTTGCGGCATCGGGCCGTCTTGAGCGTCGACCAGCAGCAGCACGGAGTCGACCATCGACATTACACGCTCGACCTCGCCACCGAAGTCGGCGTGGCCGGGGGTGTCGACGATGTTGATGTGGTAGCCGTTCCAGTTGATGGCGGTGTTCTTCGCCAGAATGGTAATGCCGCGCTCTTTTTCCTGGTCGTTGGAGTCCATCACGCGCTCGTCGTTGAGCTCGTTACGCTCCAGGGTGCCGGACTGGCGCAGGAGTTTGTCGACCAGGGTGGTTTTACCATGGTCAACGTGGGCGATGATGGCGATGTTACGCAGATTTTCGATCACAACTGTATCTCGATCAGAGGATTCGGTTGCCACCTAGTCTAGGCGGCCAATATGTACTGTTTAAGGCTCAGCGGGCCCGGCGGTCGGGAGGGCGATGGCGAATACTGCCGCCATACAACCCCGGCGTCTTATGTCGGACGATAAACACGCACATTGGCATGTCCCTCACTGAGCAGGTGGTGTGCGTGCAAACGGCTCATCACACCCTTGTCGCAATACAGCAGGTACTGGCGATTGGCATCCAGGTGCTTGAACTTGCTGTTGATCGCGTAGAACGGCATGGCCTGGACTTCGATGCCCTCGAGCACCAGGGGTTCGTCCTCCTGGGCATCGGGATGGCGGATGTCGATGACGATCTGGCCGGGCAGGGCCTCCCCCACTTCCTCGATCTCGATGTCCTTGCCCAGTTCGTCGATCACATGGTCGATGGAGATCAGCTTGGCGCGCTCCAGGGCGCGCTCCAGCACCTGCATGTCGAACTGCTTCTCTTCGTGCTCCATGCGGTGGCGCTTGGCGTGGGTGGTCGGATTCACCGAGATCACCCCACAGTATTCGGGCATATGCTTGGCGAAATCGGCGGTGCCGATCGCGTAGGCCTGGTCGATGATGTCCTGCTTGTGGCTGGCCAGCAGCGGGCGCAGGACCAGCTTGTCGGTAGCTGAATCGATGATCGACAGGTTCGGCAGGGTCTGGCTGGACACCTGGGAAATCGCCTCGCCGGTGACCAGCGCGTCGATCTCCAGGCGGTCGGCCATGCGTGCAGCGGCGCGCAGCATCATGCGCTTGAGGGTCACGCCCATGTAGCTGTTGTCGACCTTGCCCAGGATCTCGCCGACCACTTCCTCGAACGGCACGCTGATGAACAGCACGCGCTGGCTGCTGCCGAACTTCTTCCACAGGTAGTGGGCCACTTCCATCACGCCCAACTCGTGGGCACGGCCACCGAGGTTGAAGAAGCAGAAGTGGGTCATGAGGCCACGGCGCATCATCTGGTAGGCCGCCACGGTGGAGTCGAAGCCACCGGACATCAATACCAGGGTCTGCTCCAGGGCGCCCAGCGGGTAGCCACCGATGCCCTGGTGCTGGTTGTGGATCACGTACAGGCGCTGGTCGCGAATCTCGATACGCACCATGACTTCCGGCGCTTTCAGGTCGATGCCGGCGGCACCGCACTGCTGGCGCAACTGGCTGCCGACATAGCGGTCGACGTCCATCGAGGTGAAGTCGTGGTGACCGCCACGCTTGCAGCGCACGGCGAAGCGCTTGCCGGCCAGCAGGTGACCGAAGTGCTGCTTGCACTTGGCGACGATGTCGTCGAAGTCGCCCAGCGGGTATTCCTCGACCTGCAGGAAGTGGGTGATACCTGGGGTGCAGGTGAGCCGCTCGATCATCTCGCGCTGGACCTTCTCGTCCTCGACGCGGGTGACCACTTCGAGGTTGTCCCAGACACCATCGACCGCGAGCTCGGGATCGAGATCCTTGAGCACGACGCGGATGTTCTTGCCGAGCTGACGGATGAAGCGCTTGCGCACCGGCCGGCTCTTGATGGTGATTTCTGGGAAGACTTTGACGATAAGTTTCATTGGGTTAACAGCGCGCGCAGGGCCTGCCGAAAATGAGGGGCGCGAATTATAGCGGAAATTGCTCAGGTTTTGACCAACTTTTGGTCAGGGCGTTTGAGACGGGGGCCAAGGGCGGGTTTGTCGTGGCCGGTGAGATCGAGCGCCGCCCGCGCGGCGCTCGATCTCGGGCGCACCACAAAAACCACGACTCGCACACATTTGGTGCGCACCCACCAATAAACGCATTCAAAAGGTGCACTTTTTCACGCCGGACCCTGCCCAAATGCCCGCAAACGCCCCCTTTTATCCCGCCCTCGCCATTTTCGGGCACTGGCATGCAATTTGCTCCCTTGTGAGGCAGGTAAGCTTGGCCGACTATCCGCGCCCGGCAACACCCTTTTTCCAGGGCAGCGGCTCACCGCGCTCTCGTTCATCCGGAGGACAACATGTCGAAGTCGGTTCAACTCATCAAAGATCATGACGTCAAGTGGATTGATCTGCGTTTCACGGACACCAAAGGCAAGCAGCACCACGTCACCATGCCGGCTCGCGACGCGCTGGAAGACGACTTCTTCGAAGCAGGCAAGATGTTCGACGGCTCGTCGATCGAAGGCTGGAAAGGCATCGAAGCCTCCGACATGATCCTGCTGCCGGATGATTCCTCCGCCGTGCTGGACCCGTTCACCGAAGAGCCGACCCTGATCCTGGTCTGCGACGTGATCGAGCCGTCCACCATGCAAGGCTACGACCGCGACCCACGCGCCATCGCCAAGCGTGCCGAAGAGTTCCTGAAGTCCACCGGTATCGGTGACACCGTCTTCGTAGGCCCGGAGCCAGAGTTCTTCATCTTCGACCAGGTCAAGTTCAAGTCGGACATCTCCGGCTCGATGTTCAAGATCTACTCCGAGCAAGGCTCCTGGATGACCGACCAGGACGTCGAAGGCGGCAACAAGGGCCACCGCCCTGCCGTCAAAGGCGGCTACTTCCCGGTTCCGCCGTGCGACCACGACCACGAAATCCGTACCGCCATGTGCAACGCCATGGAAGAGATGGGCCTGGTCGTCGAAGTTCACCACCACGAAGTGGCGACTGCCGGCCAGAACGAGATCGGCGTGAAGTTCAACACCCTGGTCACCAAGGCTGACGAAGTCCAGACCCTGAAGTACTGCGTGCACAACGTAGCCGATGCCTACGGCAAGACCGCTACCTTCATGCCGAAGCCACTGTACGGCGACAACGGCTCGGGCATGCACGTCCACATGTCGATCTCCAAAGACGGCAAGAACACCTTCTCGGGTGAAGGCTATGCCGGCCTGTCCGATACCGCCCTGTACTTCATCGGCGGCATCATCAAGCACGGTAAGGCCCTGAACGGCTTCACCAACCCGGCCACCAACTCCTACAAGCGTCTGGTACCTGGCTTCGAAGCTCCGGTCATGCTGGCCTACTCGGCCCGTAACCGTTCGGCCTCGATCCGTATCCCTTACGTTTCCAGCCCGAAAGCCCGCCGCATCGAAGCGCGCTTCCCGGACCCGGCTGCCAACCCGTACCTGTGCTTCGCCGCACTGCTGATGGCCGGCCTGGACGGTATCCAGAACAAGATCCACCCAGGCGATGCCGCCGACAAGAACCTGTACGACCTGCCGCCTGAAGAGGCCAAGGAAATCCCACAGGTTTGCGGTAGCCTGAAAGAAGCCCTGGAAGAGCTGGACAAGGGCCGTGCCTTCCTGACCAAGGGCGGCGTGTTCTCCGACGACTTCATCGATGCCTACATCGAGCTGAAGTCGGAAGAAGAAATCAAGGTCCGCACCTTCGTTCACCCGCTGGAATACGACCTGTACTACAGCGTGTAAGTGAAATAGATCGGGCTTAACCGCTCGCTCAAGGAAAAGGCCTCCCTCGGGAGGCCTTTTTCGTTCAGCAAAGTCAGCTCCAGCCGGCATTCGGTGACAGACAAACCACGCAGGGTAAGCGCTCATCTTCAAGGAGCCCCCTGCATCATGCGTCCCCCCCTCCTCGCCGTCCTTGCCATCACCACTCTCCTGGCCGGTTGCGGCAAAGCACCTGACAAATCCGACCAGGTAAATGCCGAGCTTCTGCTAAGCACCACCGCCAGCTGGGATGGCACGCCCTATCAGCACTACCCCGAAGGCAAGCCCATGCTGTCCCTGATGAAAGTGAGCGTACCGGCCAACACCAGCCTGGACTGGCACTGCCACCCGTCCTTCAGCCTCGGCTACCTGCTGGCCGGAAAATTCGAGGTCGAAACCACAACAGGTAAACGGATAACGCTATCAGCCGGCGACAGCCTGGCTGAGGTCGTCGACGAGGTCCACCGGGGGCATACAGCGGCTGAACCCGCCACGATCATCATGTTCCACGCGGGCATCGAACACCTCCCGCTCTCCGTTCCCCAGGCCCACTGCGAGCGAGCGACGATGCCCGGCGACGTGCCGATGGACATCGGTGCGGGCCACCAGCCAACCAGGCCATAACGGTCGACCCGCCTATGCTCTATATTGGTGCACATAAAAGGCCGATGCCTTCCAGTGCACCCCAAAAAGGGTCATAAGGATCGTCGCTTCAGAAAATTCTGATCCGTATTTGCGCAGTTGCAGGCCTTTATCGGCAATTTCCGCTTCTTTTCGGAGCCTTGGTTTGTTTCTTGCATTTTCCAGGTATCAGCGGATCCACTGCGCGCCCGGCCCTGCCCCATGCATTGCCAGGCGGGCGCCAAAAGAGGTCAACGACGCCTTATGACCATCAGCGATGCACAGCACCGTCTGCTCCTGGACAACCTGACCACCGCCACGCTACTGCTCAATGGCGAACTGCGCCTTGAGTACATGAATCCCGCTGCAGAGATGCTTCTGGCCGTCAGCGGCCAGCGCAGTCACGGGCAGTTCATCAGCGAGTTGTTCACCGAATCCACCGAGGCGCTGAACTCGCTGCGCCAGGCGGTGGAGCAAGCGCACCCGTTCACCAAGCGCGAAGCGCAACTGACTTCGCTGACCGGGCAGACGATCACCGTCGACTATGCCGTGACCCCAATCCTGCACCTGGGCAACACCCTGTTGCTGCTGGAGGTACACCCCCGTGACCGGCTGCTGCGCATCACCAAGGAAGAAGCCCAGCTGAGCAAGCAGGAAACCACCAAAATGCTGGTGCGTGGCCTGGCCCACGAAATCAAGAACCCGCTCGGCGGCATCCGCGGTGCGGCCCAACTGCTCGCCCGAGAGTTGCCCGACGACGGCTTGCGCGACTACACCAATGTGATCATCGAAGAGGCCGACCGCCTGCGCAACCTGGTCGACCGCATGCTCGGCTCGAACAAGCTGCCATCACTGGCGATGACCAACATCCATGAAGTGCTGGAGCGCGTCTGCAGTCTGGTCGAAGCCGAAAGCCAAGGTTGCATCACTTTGGTGCGCGACTATGACCCCAGCCTGCCGGACGTGTTGATCGACCGCGAACAGATGATCCAGGCGGTGCTGAACATCGTGCGCAACGCCATGCAGGCCATCAGTTCGCAGAACGAACTGCGCCTGGGCCGCATCACCCTGCGCAGCCGCGCGGTTCGCCAGTTCACCATCGGCCATGTGCGCCACCGCCTGGTGGCCCGTGTCGAGATCATCGACAACGGCCCAGGCATTCCTGCGGAACTGCAGGACACCCTCTTCTATCCCATGGTCAGCGGGCGCCCGGACGGCACCGGGCTCGGCCTGGCCATTACCCAGAACATCATCAGCCAGCACCAGGGCCTGATCGAGTGTGAAAGCCACGCAGGGCACACCGCCTTCTCGATCTTCCTGCCTCTGGAACAAGGAGCCACCGCCTCATGAGCCGAAGTGAAACCGTATGGATCGTCGATGATGATCGCTCCATCCGCTGGGTACTGGAAAAAGCCCTGCAACAGGAGGGCATGACCACCCAGAGCTTCGACAGCGCCGACGGCGTGATGGGCCGACTGGCCCGGCAACAGCCCGACGTGATCATTTCCGACATTCGCATGCCCGGCGCCAGCGGCCTCGACCTGCTGGCCCAGATCCGCGAGCAGCATCCACGCCTGCCGGTCATCATCATGACCGCGCATTCTGACCTGGACAGCGCCGTAGCCTCCTATCAGGGCGGCGCGTTCGAGTACCTGCCCAAGCCGTTCGACGTGGACGAAGCGGTGTCGCTGGTCAAGCGTGCCAACCAGCACGCCCAGGAACAGCAAGGCCTGGATGTGCCGCAGAATCTCACACGCACGCCGGAAATCATCGGCGAAGCACCGGCAATGCAGGAGGTGTTTCGCGCCATCGGTCGCCTCAGCCACTCCAACATCACCGTGTTGATCAACGGCGAATCCGGTACCGGCAAGGAGCTGGTGGCGCACGCCCTGCACCGCCACAGCCCGCGCTCGGCATCGCCGTTCATCGCCCTGAACATGGCGGCCATTCCGAAGGACCTGATGGAGTCGGAGCTGTTCGGCCACGAGAAAGGCGCGTTCACCGGCGCGGCCAACCTGCGCCGCGGTCGCTTCGAACAGGCCGATGGCGGAACGCTGTTCCTCGACGAGATCGGCGACATGCCGGCCGATACCCAGACCCGACTGCTGCGCGTGCTGGCCGATGGCGAATTCTATCGCGTCGGTGGCCATATCCCAGTCAAGGTCGACGTGCGCATCATCGCCGCCACTCACCAGAACCTCGAATCGCTGGTACAGGCCGGCAAGTTCCGGGAAGACTTGTTCCACCGCCTGAACGTCATCCGGATCCACATCCCACGCCTGGCCGATCGTCGCGAGGACATTCCGGCGCTGGCCCGGCACTTCCTCGGCCGTGCGGCACAGGAACTGGCAGTCGAGCCAAAGTTGTTGAAGCCGGAAACTGAAGAATTCATCCGCAACCTGCCCTGGCCTGGAAACGTGCGCCAGCTGGAAAACACCTGTCGCTGGATCACGGTGATGGCCTCCAGTCGTGAAGTGCTGATCGGCGATCTACCTCCCGAGTTGCTCAACCTGCCACAGGATGCGGCACCGGTCACCAATTGGGAACAAGCCTTGCGTCAGTGGGCCGACCAGGCCCTGGCCCGGGGCCAATCGAACCTGCTCGACAGCGCGGTGCCCAGCTTCGAACGGATCATGATCGAGACCGCCCTCAAGCACACGGCTGGACGTCGGCGCGACGCGGCGTTGCTGCTGGGCTGGGGGCGCAATACCCTGACCCGCAAGATCAAGGAGTTGGGGATGAACGTCGATGGTGGGGATGATGACGAGGGTGACGATCACTGACCATCGTTCGAACCGTCGAGACCCTGGGGCCGCTTTGCGGCCTCAGTCATTTCTGCCTTGCGGTGCACCGATGTTGTGCTCAACGCACCCTGCGAAGGCATAAATCCCCTCAAAACCCGGCCAAAATACCCCGAAACGCCTTATTTGCGGGGTTTTCAAACTTGGCACGCCACCTGCAATAACCAATGTAACTCCAGTTTTGGGGGCCTCGGTACAGGCAGGCCGGGTGAACCCCCCTTTTGTTCGCGGTATTGCTGTTTTGGGGACCTCGGTACAGGCAGGCCGGGAAATCCCCTCTTTTATTCGTGCAGCCTCACCTGCACACGCCAACGCCCAGCGTCCTCTGCACCGGCCCAATCGCCGTGCAGGGGACGCGCGGCAACCACCGTCAGCAACAACCCTTCCTTGCTCTTGCGCAGTTGCCATGCAACCGGCCTCCCCCCCAGGTCGAGCTGGCCGCGCTGCACCTTGCCCTCGGCCTCGAAGAGCAGTGCCACCGTTCCTTCCACGTTTTCGCCGTGCAGCTTGGGTTCTTCGTTGAACCACAGGTCCAGGCCATCCTGCACCACCGCTATTCGTTCCAGCACCCGTTCTTCTGGGGCCGTCAGACGACCGATCATCAGCCCCACCAGCATCCCGAAGATCGCCAGAGAAAACAGCACACGCGGCCAAGCCTTCGAACGCTCGTCCGGTTCGAGGGTAGAATGCTCGTCATCTTCACGCTTGGAGCCGTGCATGTTTCACGTCATCCTTTTTCAACCTGAAATTCCGCCGAACACCGGCAACATCATCCGCCTTTGCGCCAACAGCGGTTGCGACCTGCACCTGATCGAGCCGATCAGTTTCGAGCTGGACGACAAGCGCCTGCGCCGCGCCGGGCTGGACTATCACGAGTATGCCACGCTCAAGCGCCACGAAAGCTTGGCCGGATGCCTGGAAAGCCTGGGCAATCCGCGCCTGTTCGCCTTCACCACCAAGGGCTCGCACCCCTTCCACGAAACCGCCTACCAACCGGGGGATGCCTTCCTCTTCGGGCCAGAGAGCCGCGGCCTCCCCGCCGAGGTGCTGGACAGCCTGCCGGCGGAGCAACGTCTGCGCCTGCCGATGCGGCCCGGCTGCCGCAGCCTGAACCTGTCCAATACCGTGGCGGTGACGGTGTACGAGGCGTGGCGGCAGAACGGGTTTGCCGGGAGTTGATCCATCGTCTGCCCGCGAAAAGGCCGGCCCAGGCAACAAAAAAGCGCCCCGAAAGGCGCTTTTCTCATTGCCGTAGCAATCACTGCACGGTCGGTGCTTCGCCAGCTTCCTGCATGCGCTGCATTTCTTGCGCGTACAGGGCGTCGAAGTTGACCGGCGACAGCATCAGTGCCGGGAACGAACCACGGGTCACCAGGCTGTCCAGGGTTTCGCGGGCATAGGGGAACAGGATGTTCGGGCAGAACGCACCGAGGGTGTGGCTCATCGAAGCCGCGTCGAGGTTCTTGATCAGGAAGATACCCGCCTGCTGCACTTCGGCGATGAAGGCCACTTCGTCAGCATTCTTGACGGTAACCGACAGGGTCAGGACCACTTCGTGGAAATCACCTTCCAGGGCCTTTTGCTTGGTGTTCAGGTCCAGCGCGACGCTCGGCTCCCACTGCTGGCGGAAGATCTGCGGGCTCTTCGGCGCCTCGAACGACAGGTCACGCACGTAGATGCGCTGCATGGAGAACTGTGGGCTGTTGTCTTCTTCGGTAGCAGCGCCGTTGGTCTGTTGGTCAGTCATGGCAGATCCTTATCCTAATGTTGTTCAATGCAGAAAATCAGGCCGCCAGCAGCGCGTCGAGCTTACCGGCACGCTCCAGGGCATAGAGGTCATCGCATCCACCGACATGCGTACTGCCGATCCAGATCTGCGGCACCGACGTACGACCGGCCTTCTGGCTCATCTCGGCACGCACCTGCGGTTTGCCGTCGACCTTGATTTCCTCGAACGCCACGCCCTTGCTCTCGAGCAGGTATTTGGCGCGCATGCAGTAGGGGCAATAGTCGCTGGAGTAGACGATGACTGGCTTCATATCACTTCACCAAAGGCAGGTTGTCGGCTTTCCAGCTGGACACACCACCGCTGAGCTTGGCAGCGGTGTAACCAGCCTTTAGCAGCTCGCGGCAGAGCGTGCCGGACTGCTGGCCCATCGCGTCGACGACGATCAGGGTCTTCTCTTTGTGCTTTTCCAGCTCGGCCATGCGGTTGACCAGCTTGTCCTGGGGGATGTTCAGCGCACCGACGATGTGGCCGGCGGAGTATTCCTTGGCCGGGCGGATATCGATGACCACGGCCTTGTCGGCGTTGACCAGTGCGGTCAGCTGGCCATTGCTCAGGCTCTGGCCGCCACGGCGGACTTCATTGACGAGCAGCAGGATCAGCAGAACAACGAAAATCGCGACCAGGATGTAGTGATCTGTCGCGAATTGAATCAGGTGAGCAACCATCAGCGGTGTTCCAGGCGATTGAAAATGCCGGCCAGTATACACAGCACCCCAGTACCACCAAAGCCCGACGGGCGGGCGGCAACGGTACCTTCATGTTGCCAGGTCGCCCGCGCTGGTCGGACGAGCGGACGAATATTCGCCGCTGATGGCGTATTTGCCCTAAAATGCGTGTCTTTATCATCTTTGAACAACCGTGAGTTTGATTGATGACGAGTACGCCCAAACCCCTGGTCCTGATCATCCTGGATGGATTCGGCCATAGCGAAAGCCCCGAATACAATGCCATCTATGCCGCCAATACACCGGTCTACGACCGCCTGCGCGCCACCCAGCCGCATGGCCTGATTTCCGGTTCCGGGATGGATGTCGGCTTGCCGGACGGGCAAATGGGCAACTCCGAAGTCGGTCACATGAACCTCGGCGCCGGTCGCGTCGTCTACCAGGACTTCACCCGGGTGACCAAGGCCATCCGTGACGGTGAGTTCTTCCACAACCCGGTGCTCACCGGGGCGGTGGACAAGGCCGCCGGTGCCGGCAAGGCCGTGCACATCCTTGGCCTGCTCTCCGACGGCGGCGTGCACAGCCACCAGGATCACCTGGTCGCCATGGCCGAACTGGCGGCGCAACGTGGCGCCGAAAAAATCTACCTGCACGCCTTCCTCGATGGCCGCGACACCCCGCCACGCAGCGCCCAGTCGTCCATCGAACTGCTCGACGCGACCTTCGCCAAGCTCGGCAAAGGCCGCATCGCCAGCCTGATCGGTCGCTACTACGCGATGGACCGCGATAACCGCTGGGACCGCGTCAGCGCCGCCTACAACCTGATCGTCGACAGCGTTGCCGACTATAGCGCCGACACCGCACTGGCCGGCCTCGAAGCGGCCTACGCGCGTGATGAAAGCGATGAGTTCGTCAAGGCCACGCGCATCGGCGAAGCCGTCAAGGTCGAAGACGGCGATGCCGTGATCTTCATGAACTTCCGCGCCGACCGAGCGCGCGAGCTGTCGCGCGTGTTCGTCGAGCCCGACTTCAACGAGTTCCCACGCGCCCGTCTGCCGAAGCTGGCAGCCTACATCGGCCTGACCCAGTACTCGGCCAAGATCCCGGCCCCGGCGGCGTTCGCCCCGGCCAGCCTGAACAATGTACTCGGTGAGTACCTGGCGAAAAACGGCAAGACCCAGTTGCGCATCGCCGAAACCGAGAAGTACGCCCACGTCACCTTCTTCTTCTCCGGCGGACGTGAAGAGCCCTTCGAAGGCGAAGAGCGCATCCTGATCCCGTCGCCGAAGGTCGCCACCTATGACCTGCAGCCGGAGATGAGCGCGCCGGAGGTCACCGACCGCATCGTCGAGGCTATCGAGCAGCAGCGCTACGATGTGATCGTGGTCAACTACGCCAACGGCGACATGGTCGGCCATACCGGCGTGTTCGAGGCCGCGGTGAAGGCCGTCGAGGCCCTGGATGGTTGTGTCGGCCGCATCGTCGCAGCGCTGGACAAGGTCGGCGGCGAAGCGCTGATCACCGCCGACCACGGCAACGTCGAACAGATGGAAGACGAATGCACCGGCCAGGCGCACACCGCGCACACCACCGAGCCGGTACCGTTCATCTATGTCGGCAAACGCAAAGTGCAGGTCCGCGAAGGCGGTGTGCTGGCCGACGTGGCACCGACCATGCTCAAGCTGCTGGGGCTGGAAAAACCGGCCGAGATGACCGGCACCTCGATCCTGGTAGACGCCTGAATCCTCGGGCAGGGGCCGCGCTGCGGCCCCCGTTGTCGATGAATTCCAGACAAACGCCCCGCAGCAGCCACAGCGAGGCGTTTTTTTTGCCAGCCCAGGCGGGCATACTAGGTCGGTCTCCATCCTCGGTACCCCCAACCCCATGCTTCGCGCCCTGATCCTCCTCGCCCTGTCATGCCTGCTCAGTCCGGCCTTCGCCGACGAGCGCGCACAGACCCAGCAACAACTGGAAGCCACCCGCCAGGACATCGCCGAGCTCAAGAAAACCTTGGGCAAGCTCCAGGAAGAGAAGTCCGGCGTGCAAAAGGACCTCAAGGCCACCGAAACCGACATCGGCAACCTCGAGAAGCAGGTGGAGGCGTTGCAGCAAGAGTTAAAAAAGACCGAGGGCGAGCTGGAGCGCCTTGATACCGAGAAAAAAAAACTCCAGAGCGCCCGCGTTGAACAACAGCGACTGATCGCCATCCAGGCCCGCTCGGCCTACCAGAATGGCCGCGAGGAATACCTCAAGCTCCTGCTCAACCAGCAGAATCCCGAGAAGTTCGCCCGCACCCTCACCTATTACGATTACCTGAGCAAGGCGCGCCTGGAGCAACTGCGCGCCTTCAACGAGACCCTGCGCCAGCTGGCCAACGTCGAACAGGACATCGGTCGTCACCAGGAAGAGCTCCTGACCCAGCGCGCCGACCTCGACAGCCGCCGCCAGGCGCTCGACGCCGAACGAAGCAAACGCCAGCAGGTACTGGCCAAGCTCAACAGCGACATGAAGAGCAGTGACCAGAAGCTGCAGGCCCGTCAGCAGGATCAGGCCGAGTTGGCCAAAGTCCTCAAGACCATCGAGGAAACCCTTGCCCGCCAGGCCCGCGAAGCCGAGGAGGCTCGCAAGAAGGCCCTGCTCGCCCAGCAGGAAGCGGAAAAGCGCCGCCAGCAGCAAGCCCTGGCGGCCCGCGACGCGGCCGATACCGAGCCGCCGAAGAAGGCCCGGACCACCCTCGGCCCACTGGTATCCAGCGACGGTGCGAGCTATGGCGGCGCATTTTCTGCTGCCCGCGGAAAACTTCCATGGCCCGTCAATGGTCGATTGCTGGCACGCTTCGGTGAAGCCCGTGGCAGCGACTCCCGCGCCAAGTGGGACGGGGTGATGATCAGCGCCAGCCCGGGCACCCAGGTGCATGCCGTGCATGGCGGGCGCGTGGTGTTCGCCGACTGGTTGCGCGGCGCTGGACTTCTGGTCATTCTCGACCATGGCAACGGTTACCTGAGCCTGTACGGCCACAACCAGAGCCTGCTCAAGAGCGCCGGTGACATCGTCAAGGCCGGCGAAGCCATCTCCACCGTTGGCGACAGCGGTGGTCAGGACAGCGCAGGCTTGTACTTCGCCATTCGCCAGCAGGGCCGGCCGACCGATCCTGCGCAATGGTGCCGAGGCTAAATCCACTTTATCCGGCATGGCGCCTGACGCTACGCCGTTGCTCCGCAGGGAGCGCCTACAGGATCAGGAGTTCGTTCGACATGCTGCACTCGCCTCGCCTCACCCAGCTGGCCCTGACCATCGCCCTCGTGGTCGGTGCGCCTCTGGCCATCGCCGCCGAACCGGCCGTGGTCAAGCCTGCCGCAGCGCCGGCAACCGAGGCCGCCAAGGCGCCGCTGCCGTTGGAAGAGCTGCGTACCTTCGCCGAGGTCATGGACCGCATCAAGGCGGCCTATGTCGAGCCTGTGGATGACAAGACCCTGCTGGAAAATGCCATCAAGGGCATGCTCAGCAACCTTGACCCGCACTCGGCCTACCTGGGCCCCGAGGACTTCCAGGAGCTGCAGGAAAGCACCAGCGGCGAATTCGGCGGCCTGGGCATCGAAGTGGGCCAGGAGGACGGCTTCATCAAGGTGGTCTCGCCCATCGACGACACGCCGGCCTCGCGTGCCGGCATCCAGGCCGGCGACCTGATCGTCAAGATCAATGGTGCCCCGACCCGTGGCCAGACCATGACCGAGGCGGTCGACAAGATGCGCGGCAAGGTCGGTGAGAAAATCACTCTGACCCTGGTGCGCGACGGTGGCACTCCGTTCGATGTGACCCTCGCCCGCGCCGTCATCCAGGTCAAGAGCGTGAAGAGTCAGCTGCTGGAGAACGACTACGGCTACATCCGTATCACCCAGTTCCAGGTCAAGACCGGCGAGGAAGTCGGCAAGGCCCTGGCCAAGCTGCGCAAGGACAACGGCAAGAAGCTGCGCGGGATCGTCCTCGACCTGCGCAACAACCCCGGCGGTGTATTGCAGTCGGCGGTGGAAGTGGCCGATCACTTCCTGACCAAAGGCCTGATCGTGTACACCAAGGGCCGTATCGCCAACTCCGAGTTGCGCTTCTCTGCCGACCCCGCCGACGCCAGCGAAGGCGTGCCGCTGGTGGTACTGATCAACGGTGGCAGTGCTTCCGCTTCGGAAATCGTCGCCGGCGCCCTGCAGGACCAGAAGCGCGCCGTCCTGATGGGTACCGACAGCTTCGGCAAAGGCTCGGTGCAGACCGTGCTGCCACTGGCCAATGACCGGGCGCTGAAACTCACCACCGCGCTGTACTTCACCCCGAACGGTCGCTCGATTCAGGCCCAGGGCATCGTGCCCGATATCGAGGTACGCCCGGCCAAGCTGACCGCCGAGGTCGACACCGAGAACTTCAAGGAAGCCGACCTGCAGGGTCACCTCGGCAACGGCAATGGCGGCGCCGATCGCCCAACCGGCAGCAGCAAGCGCAAGGAACGCCCACAGGACGACGACTTCCAGCTGAGCCAGGCCTTGAGCCTGCTCAAGGGCCTCAACATCACCAAGGGGAATTGACCCCACCCATGCGTTATCTGCTGTGTCTGCTGCTCTGCCTGTTGGCCGGTGTCGCCCAAGCGGCGCCGGCCAAGGCCTACATGAGCATCATCATCGACGACCTGGGTCAGAGCAGCGAGCGCGATAGTCGCACCCTCGCGCTACCGGGCCCGGTAACCCTGGCGATCATGCCCGATACACCCCATGCCAGCGATTTCGCCCGCCAGGCCCATGACGCCAAGCGCACGGTGATCCTGCACATGCCCATGGACCCGGCCACTGGCCCTTACGCCTGGCATCCCGAATTACCACTGGACGAGCTCGCCAAGCGCCTCCAGGCCGCCCTGACCAAGGTGCCCTACGCCGCGGGTATCAACAACCATATGGGTAGCCGAATGACGGCGCAGCGCGAACCGATGGCCTGGCTGATGGCCGAGCTGCAACGTCGCCATCTGTTCTTCGTCGACAGCCGTACCAGCGCCGCCACCGTGGCTGCGGCCCAGGCCCAGGAAATCGGGCTGGCCCAGGTGTCGCGCGACGTGTTCCTCGATGACGTGCGCACCGTCGAGGCCATTCGCGCTCAGTTGCAACTGGGCATTGCCCAGGCGCGCAAGCAGGGCTCGGCAGTGCTCATCGGCCACCCTTACCCACAGACGCTGGAAGTGCTCGAGCAGGAACTGCCGCGCTTGCACAGCCAAGGGGTCGAGTTGATCGACCTGAACCAGATGATCGCCGAGCGCGGCAACCAGGCCATGCCTGCCCATGGCAAGCATGGCCGCTACAGTAACCATTGAGGGGAAAGAACGCCCGGTAGAGTGTGCAGGGATGTTGCGACCTGCCTACCCCACCAGACGGCGCTCATAGTGATCAGCTGTAGACGCGGCCCAGCAACTGTCGATGGCTCTCGAACTGATCGAGCACATCGCGCACGATCTGATCGGGCGCGAAGCCCATCAGGTCGTATTCCTGACTGCCGTCATGCAGGTACACCTCGGCACGATAGAAGCGCTGACGCACCTCCGGCTCGCCCTCGACCGGCGCCTCGCTCGGCGCGGCCAGGTAGCCGTCCAGGCTCACTTCATAGACGAAGGGGTTGCCCTCCTCCATCATCACCCGCAAACCCATCATGTTGCGCGACTGGCCAACCCGGGTCTCGACCTCGAAGCCCAAGGTACGAAGCTGCGCGGCGGCTTCCTGCAACGCCGGGCTCACCTGCCGGTCCATGAAGCGCTGCACCACCGCCTGGGTCGGTTGCAGCTCCAGCTGGGTCAGGCGCTCGCTGAAGCCTCGGCGACCGCGGGCGGCCAATTCGGCGCGCTCCTGCTCCACTGCCACGTCCTGCTTCATGGCCTTGTACAGACCGAACATGAACAGCACCAGCACCACCGAGAACGGCAGGCCGGCGAGCACCACCATGGTCTGCATCGCCTCGAAGTTACCGGCGAACAACAGGCCGATGGTCACCAGGGTGATCACCACCGACCAGAACACCACCATCCAGTGCGGTGCGTCCTCATCGACCTTGCCGCCTTTGCACGACAGGTTGGCCATCATCACCGCGCCGGAATCGGCCGGGGTGAGGAACAGCACGAAGCCGACGAACACTGCCACACCGATCACGATCTTCGCTGCCGGGAAATATTCCAGCAGCTGGTAGATGGACATCGACGGCTGTTCCAACGCGGTCTTGCCCAGCTCCACGGCGCCCTGGTTGATGACCAGGTCCAACGCGGTGTTGCCGAAGATCGACAACCAGGCCAAGGTGAAGCCCAGCGGGATCAACAGCACGCCGCTGACCAGTTGGCGCACGGTACGGCCCTTGGAAATACGGGCGATGAACATGCCGACGAATGGGCCCCAGGAGATCCACCAGGCCCAGTAGAACACGGTCCACAGACCGAGCCAGCGCTCGGATTTGCCGGCCTCGCCCTCGTAGACGTAGAGATCGAAGGTTTTCAGCACGATGCCGTTGAGGTAATCACCGACGTTCTGCACCAGGCCATTGAGCAAGTGCAGGGTCTGGCCGCCCAGCAGCACGAAGATCAGCAGGCCGCTGAACAGCACGATGTTCAGGTTGGACAGACGGCGAATGCCGTTCTCCACACCCGAAACCGCCGCCACGGTGGCCACACCGGCCATGACCAGGATGACCACCAGCAGGTTGGTCTTGCTGTGGTCCATGCCGAACAGGTATTCCAGGCCGGAGGCCACCTGCATCGAGCCGATACCCAGATTGGTCACCAGGCCCAACAGGGTGACGAACATGCCGAAAATGTCCACGGCGTTGCCGGCAGCGCCCTTGACCCAACGTTCACCGACCAACGGGTACAGCGCGGAACGCAGTGCCAGCGGCTGATTGTGGCGGTAGGCGAAATAGCCCACGGCCAGGCCGACCAGGGCATAGATCGCCCAACCATGCAGGCCCCAATGCAGGAAGGTCAACTGCAAGCCCTGACGCGCGGCCTCGAGGCTGGCAGGCGTACCCTCCGGTGGGTTGAAGTAGTGGTCCAGCGGTTCGGATGCGCCGAAGTACAGCAGCGAGATACCGATGCCGGACGAGAACAGCATCCCGGCCCAGGCGCCGTAGCTGAAATCGGGCTGGTCGTCCTTGCCGCCAAGCTTGAGCTTGCCGTAGTCGGAGAATGCCAGATAAACGACGAACAGCAGGTAACCACAGATCACCAGCATGTAGTACCAACCGAAGGTCCGCGTCAGCCAATGCTGGGCAACACCCAGGATTCGGCCAGCGGTTTCGGGAACAGCAATCAGCAAGGCAGTCAAAACGAGGATCATCAGCGCGGAGGTGAAGAACACCACGCGGTTGACCCCTACCCTCTCGGCGGGGGGTTTGGTTAGGGAGGCAGAACTCATTGCACGAAGGCTCCGGGCAGTGCGGCTGTGGAGGCTAATCAGTCTTTTCCCGAGCAATTGGTGGAATACCCCCACTGCCCCGGGTGTTATAAAAGCACCCTGGAAAATTTCCCGGGGTGTCAATTCGTGCCGGCTCGACCGCCTGAACAACTGTCAATGGCACAAATTGTCGCAGAGCTTATTCTTTATTGATTGAACGTTCAATCAAAACAAAATAGACTGGTCTTCGCCGAGTCAGCCGCTTGTCGTCTGCTCGCAGGCCTGAGGAGAAAGCAAGATGCCCAAGGTCGGTATGCAACCCATCCGCCGCCAGCAATTGATCGAAGCCACCCTGCAGGCGGTCGATCAGGTCGGCCTGGGGGACGCCAGCATTGCGCTCATTGCCCGTTTGGCCGGCGTGTCGAACGGCATCATCAGTCACTACTTTCGGGACAAGAACGGCCTGATCGCAGCGACGATGGGCTACATCATGACCATGCTCAACGAAGGCGTTGCAGCACGGCGCCAGGCCCTGACCGACGACAGTCCGCGCGCCCACCTGAAAGTGATCATCGAGGGTAACTTCGATGCCAGCCAGGTGAATGGCCCGGCAATGAAAACCTGGTTGGCCTTTTGGGCGTCCAGCATGCACCAGCCCGATTTGCACAGGTTGCAGCGGATCAACGATCACCGCCTGTATTCCAACCTGTGCTGTCAGTTCCGCCGCGTCCTGCCGCTCTACCATGCGCGCAAGGCTGCCCGCGGACTGGCGGCCCTGATCGACGGTTTGTGGCTGCGTGGCGCTTTGTCGGGAGATGCTTTCGACACCGACCAGGCGATACGGATCGCTTACGAATACATGGATCTACAACTGGCTAAGCAGCACACCCTGAGCGCAAGCGCCCAGGCCGCTGACCAGACGCACACGGCGCTTGCCAACCCGGCGGGAGCGTGACGCGCAGCCAAACACACACTGCACTTGCGAGGACACTATGGCCCGTTTCGGAACGCAAAAACTCTACATTGATGGTGGTTATGTCGACGCCGGCAGCGATGCCACCTTCGAAGCCATCAACCCGGCCAACGGCGAAGTCCTCGCCCACGTGCAACGTGCCACCGAGGCGGACGTCGAAAAAGCCGTCGCCAGCGCCGAGCGTGGCCAGAAAGTCTGGGCGGCGATGACCGCCATGCAGCGTTCGCGCATCCTGCGCCGCGCCGTCGACATCCTGCGCGAGCGCAACGACGAGCTGGCCATGCTGGAAACCCTGGACACCGGCAAGTCGTACTCCGAAACCCGCTACGTCGACATCGTCACCGGCGCCGATGTGCTGGAATACTACGCAGGCCTGGTACCGGCCATCGAAGGCGAACAGATCCCGCTGCGCGAGTCGTCCTTCGTCTACACCCGCCGCGAGCCGCTGGGCGTGACCGTCGGCATCGGCGCGTGGAACTACCCGATTCAGATCGCCCTGTGGAAGTCCGCCCCGGCCCTGGCCGCAGGCAACGCGATGATCTTCAAGCCGTCGGAAGTCACTTCCCTGACCACCCTGAAACTGGCCGAGATCTACACCGAAGCCGGCCTGCCGGACGGCGTGTTCAACGTTCTGACTGGCAGTGGCCGTGAAGTCGGCACCTGGCTGACCGAGCACCCGCGCATCGAGAAAGTGTCCTTCACCGGCGGCACCACCACCGGCAAGAAGGTCATGGCCAGCGCTTCGAGCTCCTCGCTCAAGGAAGTCACCATGGAACTGGGCGGCAAATCGCCGCTGATCATCTGCGCCGACGCCGACCTGGACAAGGCCGCGGACATCGCCATGATGGCCAACTTCTACAGCTCCGGCCAGGTCTGCACCAACGGCACCCGCGTGTTCGTCCCAGCCGAGATGAAAGCCGCTTTCGAAGCCAAGATCGTCGAGCGGGTGGCACGCATTCGTGCCGGTAACCCGGAAGACGAGAACACCAACTTCGGTCCGCTGGTCAGCTTCCCACACATGGAAAGCGTGCTCGGCTACATCGCCAAGGGCAAAGAAGAAGGTGCCCGTGTGCTGTGCGGCGGCGAACGCCTGACTACCGGTGATTTCGCCAAGGGCGCCTTCGTTGCCCCGACCGTGTTCACCGACTGCCGCGACGACATGACCATCGTCAAGGAAGAGATCTTCGGACCCGTGATGAGCATCCTCACCTACGAGACCGAGGAAGAAGTCATCCGCCGCGCCAACGACACCGAATATGGCCTGGCCGCTGGTGTCTGCACCAACGACATCTCCCGCGCCCACCGCATCATTCACCAGCTCGAAGCCGGCATCTGCTGGATCAACGCCTGGGGTGAGTCGCCGGCGGAAATGCCGGTCGGTGGCTACAAGCAGTCGGGCGTTGGCCGTGAGAACGGCATCAGCTCGCTGGCTCAATACACTCGCATCAAGTCGGTCCAGGTCGAACTGGGCGGCTATACCTCGGTTTTCTAAACCCGGTCCAGCCACGCCCGTGCCACCGTGCACGGGCGTTCCCGCCTCCTGATCACCGCCAAACGAGGGAACGCTCATGTCCCAAGCATTCGATTACATCATCGTCGGCGCAGGTTCCGCCGGTAACACCCTGGCCACCCGCCTGACCGAAGACGCCAACGTCACCGTGCTGCTGCTCGAAGCCGGCGGCCCCGACTACCGCTTCGACTTCCGCACCCAGATGCCGGCGGCCCTGGCCTTCCCGCTGCAGGGCCGCCGCTACAACTGGGCCTACGAGACCGACCCGGAGCCGCACATGGACGGCCGCCGCATGGAGTGTGGCCGCGGCAAGGGCCTGGGTGGCTCGTCGCTGATCAACGGCATGTGCTACATCCGCGGTAACGCCATGGACTTCGACGGCTGGGCGAAACTGCCAGGCCTGGAAGACTGGACCTACCTCGACTGCCTGCCGTATTTCCGCAAGGCCGAAACCCGCGACATCGGCCCTAACGATTACCACGGCGGCGAAGGCCCGGTCAGCGTGACCACACCCAAGACCGGCAACAACCCGCTGTTCCATGCCATGGTCGAAGCCGGCGTGCAGGCGGGCTACCCGCGTACCGAAGACCTCAATGGCTACCAGCAGGAAGGCTTCGGTCCCATGGACCGTACCGTGACCAAGCAAGGCCGCCGCGCCAGCACCGCCCGTGGTTATCTGGACCAGGCCAAGAAGCGTCCGAACCTGACCATCGTCACCCACGCCCTGACCGACCGCGTGCTGTTCGAAGGCAAGCGTGCCGTTGGCGTGACCTACCTGGTCGGTGACAGCGAAGAGCGCGTCGAAGCCCGTGCCCGCAAGGAAGTCATCGTCAGCTCCGGCGCCATCGCTTCGCCGCAACTGCTGCAGCGCTCCGGCGTCGGTCCGCGCGAACTGCTGGAAAGCCTCGACATCCCAGTAGTGCACGACCTGCCAGGCGTCGGCGAGAACCTGCAGGACCACCTCGAGCTGTACCTGCAGTACGCCTGCACCCAGCCGGTGTCGCTGTACCCATCGCTGCTGTGGTGGAACCAGCCGGCCATCGGCGCCGAATGGATGTTCAAAGGCACCGGCATCGGCGCCAGCAACCAGTTCGAGGCCGGCGGTTTCATCCGTACGCGCCCCGAGTTCGAGTGGCCGAACATCCAGTATCACTTCCTGCCGGTGGCCATCAATTACAACGGCTCCAACGGCGTGAAAGAGCATGGCTTCCAGGCGCACATGGGTTCGATGCGCTCGCCAAGCCGTGGCCGCATCAAGCTCAAGTCCAAGGATCCGCGCCAGCACCCAAGCATCCTGTTCAACTACATGGCTACCGAACAGGACTGGCAGGAGTTCCGTGACGGCATCCGCCTGACCCGTGAGATCATGGCCCAGCCGGCGCTGGACCCGTACCGTGGTCGCGAAATCAGCCCAGGCGAGCATGTGCAGACGGACGAGGAACTGGACAAGTTCATTCGCGAACACGCCGAGACCGCGTTCCACCCGTCCTGCTCGTGCAAGATGGGCACCGACGACATGGCCGTGGTCGACAACGAAGGCCGCGTGCATGGCATGCAGGGCCTGCGTGTGGTGGACGCGTCGATCATGCCGATCATCATCACCGGCAACCTCAACGCCACCACGATCATGATCGCCGAGAAGATCTCGGACAAGATCCGTGGTCGCCAGCCACTGCCGCGCAGCACCGCCAAGTACTATGTGGCGGGTGATGCACCGGTGAAGGGCAAGGCGATGCGTGAGGTGAAGCAAGGCTGATCGGCGAAAGGGCCATCACCGGCAACAACCCAAAAGGCACCGCTACGGTGCCTTTTCTACATCTGCAGAAACGCTTTACATGCTGCCAATTCATCAGGTTAGAATCGATTGGCACGCGACCTGCTACTTCATCGCAACTACCGTGTCCTTTTCCCCGCGCTGTCCCGGAGTACCTGCCTTTGGATGCAAGCACCATCAACAGCCTGTTCTTGATCGGCGCATTGCTGGTGGGCGCAAGTATCCTGGTCAGTTCGCTGTCGTCGCGCCTGGGGATCCCGATCCTGGTCATCATCCTCGCCGTCGGCATGGCAGCCGGGGTCGATGGTGGCGGCATCATCTTCAACAACTATCCGACCGCCTACCTGGTGGGCAACTTGGCGTTGGCAGTGATCCTGCTCGACGGCGGCCTGCGCACCCGCGTTGCCAGCTTCCGGGTGGCGCTGTGGCCGGCCTTGTCGCTGGCCACTGTGGGCGTGATGATCACCACCGGTCTCACCGGTATGGTCGCCGCCTGGCTGTTCGACCTGAGCCTGATCCAAGGCCTGCTGATCGGCGCCATCGTCGGCTCCACCGACGCTGCGGCGGTGTTTTCGCTGCTGGGCGGCAAGGGCCTGAACGAACGGGTCACAGCGACCCTGGAAATCGAATCGGGCAGTAACGACCCGATGGCGGTATTCCTCACCGTCACCCTGATCGACATGATCGCCAGCGGCCAGACCGGATTGCACTGGAGCCTGCTCGGCCACCTGCTGCGGGAGTTCGGCATCGGCGGGCTGATCGGCCTGGGCGGCGGCTGGCTGATGCTGCAACTGGTCAACCGCATCAACCTGGCAGGTGGGCTCTACCCGATCCTGGTGATAGCCGGCGGCCTGGCAGTGTTCTCCCTGACCAACGCCCTGCACGGCAGTGGCTTCCTCGCCGTGTACCTGTGTGGCCTGGTGCTGGGCAACAAGCCGATCCGCAGTCGCCATGGCATCCTGCACATGCTCGACGGCATGGCCTGGTTGGCACAGATCGGCATGTTCCTGGTGCTCGGCCTGCTGGTCACCCCCCATGACCTGCTGCCGATCGCCCTGCCCGCGCTGGGTCTGGCACTGTGGATGATCCTGGTGGCCCGCCCCCTGTCGGTAGTCGCCAGCCTGCTGCCGTTCAAGGCCTTCCATGGCCGAGAAAAAGGCTTCATCTCGTGGGTCGGCCTGCGCGGCGCGGTGCCGATCATTCTGGCCGTGTTCCCACTCATGGCCGGCCTGCCCAACGCCCAGTTGTTCTTCAACCTGGCCTTCTTCATCGTCTTGGTGTCGCTGCTGGTGCAAGGCACTAGCCTGCCGTGGATGGCCAAGTTGCTGAAGGTCACGGTCCCGCCGGACCCCGCGCCGATCTCACGCTCGGCTCTGGAGGTCCACATCACCAGCGAGTGGGAGATGTTCGTCTACCGCCTGGGCGCGGAGAAGTGGTGCATCGGCGCCGCCCTGCGCGAGTTGAAGATGCCCGAGGGCACCCGTATCGCCGCCCTGTTCCGTGGCGAACAGCTGCTGCACCCCTCTGGCAGTACCGTCCTGGAGGTCGGCGACATGCTCTGCGTGATCGGCCACGAACACAACCTGCCAGCGCTGGGCAAGCTGTTCAGCCAGGCACCGCAGCGCGGACTCGACCTGCGCTTCTTCGGCGACTTCGTGCTCGAGGGCGATGCCGAGCTGGGTGCGGTGGCGGCACTGTATGGCCTGAAACTCGACGGCCTGGACGCAAAAATGCCGCTGGCGCAGTTCATCCGACAGAAGGTCGGAGGCGCTCCAGTAGTGGGCGACCAGGTCGAATGGCACGGCACGATCTGGACCGTGGCCACCATGGACGGGAACAAGATCCAGAAAGTGGGCGTCAGATTCCCCGAAGGAACGCGACCAGGACCAGGATTGTTCCTCTAAACTCCGTTTCAGCCTGATCCTAAGTAGTCTGCCTATGTCCCTGCGCGCATCCCTTCGCGCAGCCCTGTTCGGGCTGTGCCTGTCCTTCTCGTTCATGACCCTCGCGGCCGAGGCGCCCACCACTGCCAGCATCCAGAGCAGCCTCGACAAGATCGCCGAGCGCAAGCTGCCGGAGGCCGAGCAGAAGGCCTTGCAGCAAGTCCTGGAACAGACCCTGACCCTGCTCGCCAGCGCCGAGGACAGCGAGAAGAAGCTGGCTGCCCTCAAGCAGCAGTTGGCCGACGCACCGAAGGAGACCACCGAAAGCCAACGTGAGCTGTCCAAGCTCAAGGGCAGCAAGAGCGTACCGGTGGCCGAGCGCTACGCCGACCTCAGCGTGCCGCAGCTCGAACAGTTGCTCAGTGAGCGCAGTACCCAGCAGGGCGAGCTGCAAAAGGCGCTGTCCGAGGCCAACAGCCTGATCATCAATTCGCAGACCCGCCCCGAGCGGGCCCAGGCCGAAATCAGCAACAACCAGACCCGCACCCAGCAGATCAATAACGCCCTGAAAAGCGGCAAGGTCGATGGCAAGCCGATCAACGCCGACCAGCGCAACCAACTCACTGCCGAGCTGGCCTCGCTCAATGCCCTGACCCTGCTCCGGCGTCAGGAATTGGCCGGCAATGGCCAACTGCAGGACCTGGGCAACGCCCGCCACGACCTGCTGATCGAACGTGCCACCCGCCTGGAGCAGGAAATTCAGGACCTGCAGACGCTGATCAATGACAAGCGCCTGGCGCAGTCGCAGCAAACGGTCACCCAGCAGTCGATCGAAGCGCAAAAAGCCGGGGGTAGCACCCTGCTGGCCAACGAAAGCGCGACCAACCTCAAGCTGTCCGACTATCTGCTCAAGAGCACCGACCGCCTCAACGAACTGACCCAGCAAAACCTGCGCACCAAGCAGCAACTGGACAGCCTGACCCAGGCCGACCAGGCCCTGGACGAACAGATCAGCGTACTCAAGGGCAGCCTGCTGCTGTCGAAGATCCTCTATCAGCAGAAACAGGCACTGCCCCACCTGAAGGTCGACCGCGACCTGGCCGACCAGATCGCCGACATTCGCCTGTATCAGTTCGAGATCAACCAGCAGCGCGAACAGATGAGCAGCCCGCTGGCCTATGTCGACAAGTTGCTGGCCAACCAGCCCCAGGAGCAGGTCACCCCGCAACTGCGCAAGGCGTTGCTGGAAGTCGCAATCACCCGCAGCGACCTGCTCGAGCGGCTGAATCGGGAACTGTCGGCACTGCTCAACGAGTCGATCACCCTGCAGCTCAACCAGAAGCAACTGCTGGGCACGGCCCAGGGCCTGCGTACCACCCTCGAAGAGCAGATGTTCTGGATTCCCAGCAACAAAGCCCTGGACTGGGACTGGCTGCGCTATGTGCCCGAGCGGTTCGCCAGCCAGGTCGCGAGCCTGCCATGGAGCTCAGGGATCAAGGAACTGGCCGACGGCCTCAGCCAGCGCCCGCTGCTGTTCCTGCCGCTGCTACTGGTGATCGGCGCACTGCTGTGGCGCCGCAAGTACCTGTACCAGCGCCTGGGCAAGGTGCACCAGGACATCGGCCACTTCCGTCGCGACAGCCAGTGGCACACGCCACAGGCGATCCTGATCAACATTCTCCTGGCGATGCCGGTCAGCCTGGGCCTGGCGCTGTGCAGCTATGCCCTGCAGATCGACGCCCGCGGGCAGAACGCCAACCTGGGCGCAGCACTCTGGCAACTGGCCCAGGCCTGGCTGGTGTTCTACACCGCCTACCGCATCCTCGCTCCCGGTGGCGTGGCCGAGATCCACTTCCGCTGGCACAAGCCCCAGGTCGAGTTCCTGCGCGGCTGGGTCCGGCGCCTGGGCACGGTGGTGCTGGCGCTGGTCGGCGTGGTCGCGGTGGCCGAACATCAACCTTCGGCGCTGGCCGACGACGTACTGGGCATCGGTATCGTGCTCACCTGCTACGCGCTGATGGCATGGCTGCTCAGCCGCCTGCTGCTGAGCAGCCCGGCGCACCGAGATACCTCGCTGTTCCGCAAGGCGGTCGGGGTGGCCTTCACCGCCCTGCCGATCGCGCTGTTCGTGGCGGTCTGCTTCGGCTACTACTACACCGCCCTGAAACTCACCGACCGTCTGATCTACACCCTGTACCTGCTGCTGTTCTGGCTGGTGATCGAAGCGGCCTTCGTCCGCGGCCTGTCGGTGGCGGCGCGGCGCCTGGCTTATCAGCGAGCCTTGAGCAAGCGTGCGGCGGCCAAGGAAGGGCTCGATGGCGAGGTCATCAGCGAAGAGCCGACCCTGGATATCGAGCAGGTCAACCAGCAGTCGCTGCGCCTGATCCGCCTGGCCCTGCTCGGTGGTTTCATCGCCGGGCTGTACTGGGTCTGGTCGGACCTGCTGTCGGTGTTCGCCTACCTCAACAACTTCACCCTGTACGAGTACACCAGCGGCACCGGGTCCGCTGCCAGCATGGTGCCGATCAGTCTGGGCGACCTGCTCGGTGCGCTGGTGATCGTCGGCATCACCTTCGCGCTGGCCGGCAACCTGCCAGGTCTGCTGGAGGTGCTGGTACTGTCGCGGCTGAACCTGGCCCAGGGCAGCGCTTACGCCACCACGACACTGCTGTCGTACACCATCGTCGGGATCGGTATCGTCAGCACCCTGTCGACCCTCGGGGTCAGCTGGGACAAACTGCAATGGCTGGTGGCGGCGCTGTCGGTCGGCCTGGGCTTCGGTATGCAGGAGATCTTCGCCAACTTCATCTCCGGCATCATGATCCTGTTCGAGCGCCCGGTGCGTATCGGTGACACCATCACCATCGGCAACCTGTCAGGCACGGTAAGCAAGATCCGCATCCGCGCCACCACCATCACCGACTTCGACCGCAAGGACATCATCGTCCCCAACAAGACCTTCATCACCGGCCAGTTGATCAACTGGTCGCTGACCGACACGGTCACCCGGGTGACGCTCAAGCTAGGCATCGACTACGGGTCAGACCTGGATCTGGTGCGCGAGCTGCTGCTCAAGGGCGCCCACGAGAACCCAAGGGTGCTCAAGGACCCGGAGCCGATCGTGTACTTCCTGAACTTCGGCGAGAGCTCGCTGGACCACGAACTGCGCATGCACGTGCGCGACCTGGGCGACCGCAACCCGACCCTGGACGAGATCAACCGCTATATCAACCGTGAATTCAAGGCGCACGGCATCAAGATCTCGGTGCGCCAGGTCGAGGTGTTCCTGATGGACACCAAGGGCGGCAAGCAACAGCTGATTCCACTGGAACAACCAAAATCGGATGGCACCGCACCGGCCTGAGTACACTCCAATACTTTATGCTGTGCGCACCCCCTGCGAGGGCTGCGCCCTCGTTCGCGGGCAAGCCCGCTCCCACAGAGACCGCGCACTACCTATGGGAGCGGGCTTGCCCGCGAAGGGCCGCAAAGCGGCCCCGATGTCCAGACTTCAGGAGCCGGCCCCGTGAAAGCCCTCGACCAACTCAGCTTCGACAACCGCTTCGCCCGCCTGGGAGATGCCTTCTCCACTCAGGTCCTGCCCGAGCCCATCGCCGAGCCGCGCCTGGTGGTGGCGAGCGAGTCGGCCATGGCCCTGCTCGACCTCGACCCGACCCAGGCAGAACTGCCGATCTTTGCCGAACTGTTCAGCGGCGCCAAGCTCTGGGAGGAGGCCGACCCACGAGCGATGGTCTATTCCGGCCACCAGTTCGGTTCGTACAACCCACGCCTTGGCGATGGCCGAGGCCTGCTGCTGGCTGAAGTGCTCAACGACGCCGGCGAGCATTGGGATCTGCACCTCAAGGGTGCCGGGCAGACGCCCTACTCGCGCATGGGCGATGGCCGCGCCGTGTTGCGCTCGTCGATTCGCGAATTCCTTGCCTCCGAAGCCCTGCACGCCCTGGGTATTCCCACCAGCCGTGCGCTGTGCGTGGTCGGTTCAAGCACCCCGGTGTGGCGCGAAACCCGCGAAAGCGCCGCGATGCTCACGCGACTGGCTCACAGCCATGTGCGTTTCGGCCACTTCGAATACTTCTACTACACCCAGCAGCCAGAGCAGCAGCGACTGCTGATCGATCATGTGCTGGATCAGCACTATCCCGAATGTCGCGACGCCGAGCAGCCGTACCTGGCGATGTTCCGCACCATCGTCGAGCGCAACGCCGAGCTGATCGCACGCTGGCAAGCCTACGGTTTCTGCCATGGGGTGATGAACACCGACAACATGTCGATTCTCGGCATCACCTTCGACTTCGGCCCTTACGCCTTCCTCGACGACTTCGACGCCAACTTCATCTGCAACCACTCCGACGACCGAGGCCGCTACAGCTACGCCAATCAGGTGCCGATCGCCCACTGGAATCTCAGCGCCCTGGCCCAGGCGCTGACCACGGTGGTCGAGGTGGAGCCGCTCAAGGAAGCGCTGGGGCTGTTCCTGCCGCTGTACCAGGCCCATTACCTGGACCTGATGCGTCGCCGCCTGGGCCTGACCTGCGCCGAGGACGACGACATGGCGCTGGTCGAGCGGCTGCTGCAACGCATGCAGAGCGGCGGTGTGGACTACAACCTGTTCTTCCGCAGACTGGGCGAGCAGCCGCTGGCCGAGGCGCTCAGGGTCGTACGTGACGACTTCGTCGACCTCGCAGGTTTCGATGCGTGGGGCGCGGATTACCTCGCTCGGTGTCAGCGCGAACCGGCCAATGCCGAAGGGCGTCGGCAACGGATGCACGCGGTCAATCCGCTGTATGTGCTCCGCAACTACCTGGCGCAAAAGGCCATCGAAGCCGCCGAAGCCGGGGATTATAGTGAAGTGCGGCGGCTGCATCGGGTGTTGAGCACGCCGTTCGAAGAGCAGCCCGGCATGCAGGCCTATGCCGAGCGACCACCCGAGTGGGGCAAGCATCTGGAGATCAGCTGCTCCTCATGATCGGTGCTGGCTGTACCGGCGATAGACCGGTACCTACAACACACAAGGAACAGACATGTCAGAGCCATTGGTAATCCCCTGCCCTCACTGCAACGGTCTCAACCGCCTGCCCGCCGCCCGCTTGGGCGATGCCCCTAAATGCGGGCGCTGCAAGCAGGATGTGCTGCTCAGCACGCCGTTCGACCTGACCGAAAGAGGCTATGCCAGCCAAATCAAGGGCGACCTGCCATTGCTGGTCGACGTCTGGGCCGACTGGTGCGGCCCGTGCAAGTCCTTCGCCCCGACCTTCGAGCAGGCCGCCCGTCAGCTCAGTGGCCGCTGCCGCCTGGCCAAGCTCGACAGCGAAGCCAATCGCAACCTCGCTGGCCAGTTGGGCATCCGCTCGATCCCCAGCCTGATCCTGTTCAAGAACGGCCGCGAAGTCAGCCGCCAGGCGGGTGCCTTCCCGCTTCAGTCGTTGCTGGAGTGGTTGCGGAGCCAGGGGGTCTAGGTTCTATGCGCTTGCCAACAAGGATTCGTAGGGAATGCGAAGGCCATCGTGCAGGCGCTTGATCATGGAAAGGCTAAGTCCGCGCTTTCCATTCAAAACCTCTGATACCCGCCCGCTTGGACCGATAAATGGTTCAAGATCACGCGGCGTCAGGCCCTGCTGATCCATACAAAACTTGATCGCCTCGATGGGATTGGCCGGATGGATGGGGTAGTGCTTGTTCTCGTACACCTCGATCAAAGCTACAAGCACTTCCATTTCATCAGCCTCGGGCGTGCCCGCCTCAGCCTGAAAAATGGCTTCGAGTCGCTGGAAGGCTGCTCGAAGGTCGTCATCATTACGGATCGGCTTAATATTCACAGATTGTCTCCACGTCAATCTCGTCATAGCGCTTGTGCGTACCGACGAACTTCACCCAGGCAATACCGGCTCGATACTGCATCTCGACAACAAGCCGGTACTTGTTACCCCCGATATTGAAGACCACGCGGTTGCTGCCACATATGCTGGCGCTGCCAATCTGATTTTTTACATCCTGCGGCGTTTGCCAGATGGCCTTTGTTGCCATATCGTGCCAGCTCTCCAACGGAGCTCTGGCATCCTCATACCCCGGTAATTCCCAGAACCTCACCAGGGTGCTTTTAGCAATGACGCGCATCCAAGCATATCTCCCGTTTTGGGAGATTATGCATGGCACTCAGCGAATGGGCAATGATTTGAATGTTGCGCTCACTCACTACGCTCAAGCAGATCGTGCAACTCGACAAATTGCTGGGTCAGCTTGTGCCGCGGTTCCAGGTGTATCAACGGCAGGCTGGCATGGTGCGATTCACGCATCTTCACCGAACTGCCCAGGTACACCGGTAGCACCGGTAACCCCTCCGCCAGCAATTCGTCGAGCATTTGCTGAGGCAGGCTGGCGCGGGACTGGAACTGGTTGACGACGATGCCCTCGACCACCAACTCCTCGTTGTGGTCATCCTTGAGTTCGTCGATCTCGGCCAGCAGGCCATACAGGGCCTGGCGTGAGAAGCTGTCGCAATCGAAGGGGATCAATACACGATCGGCTGCGATCAGCGCAGAAACAGCGTAAAAATTCAGCGCCGGTGGTGTATCGATATAGATCCGCTCGTAGTCCTCGTCCAGCTCGTCGAGCAACTTACGCAACTTGTTGATCTTGTGCTTGGCTTCGAGCTTGGGCTGCAGGTCGGCCAACTCCGGGGTCGCCGTGACGACATGCAGGTTGTCGAACGGCGTTTCATAGATATCGACCTTGTTCTTCTTGCTGAACGGCCCGCTGGACAGGCTCTGCTTGAAGAAATCCGCGATGCCCATGGGAATGTCCTCACCGGTCAGGCCGGTCAGGTACTGGGTCGAGTTGGCCTGGGCATCCAGGTCGATCAGCAGGGTCCGGTAACCCTCGTTGGCACTCACCGCCGCCAGGTTGCAAGCGATGCTCGACTTGCCCACACCACCTTTCTGATTGAACACCACACGCCGCATGACAGACCTCCGTGTATCAACGAATGCCCGAGTATGTGGCGGCGCCACGGCATTGACCAGCCCTGTTCATCCGTGCCCGCCACCAACCGTCCGAGCGTTTGCGCTCAGCCACTCACCTGGTCGGTCAGCAATTCGGCGAAGGCCTTGGCCATCGCCGATCCACCATGGGCACGCTGCAACAGCCACACTGCCGACATCGCGTCCTGGTCCAGCAACGTGCGATAGACCACCCCTTCGATGCGCATGCGCTGATAGGAAGCCGGAAGTACCGACACGCCCAAGCCCGCCGAGACCAACCCGATGATGGTCATCGCCTCACCCGCCTCCTGGGCGAAGTGTGGGCTGAAGCCGGCCTGGCGTGCCAGGCTCTGCAACTGGGCATACAGCCCACTGCCATAGCTACGGGGGAAGAACACGAATGGCTCATGGGCCAATGCCGCCATGTGCAGGCCCTGCTCGGTACCGGCAGCCAGCGGATGCGAGGCATTGATGACGGCCACCAACGGCTCGCGGAACAGTTCCGTGGCCAGAAGTCCGTCCGGCAACGGCATCGGTCGCATCAGGCCGACCTCGATGGATTCGTCGAACACCGCTTGGGCCACATCGCGGCTGCTCATTTCCTGCAAGTGCAGGTGCACGGCAGGAAATCGCTGGCGGAAGGCGTGGATAGCCTTGGGAATCTTCGACGTGAACGGCGCCGATGAGGTGAAGCCGATCTTCAACTCACCTAACTCGCCGAGCTGGGCACGTCGGGCCACGTCGGCCGCCTTCTCCACCTGTGCCAGCACCTGCCGCGCCTCCTCGAGAAACAGTCGGCCAGCCTCGCTGAGCTCCACTCGTCGGTTCGTGCGCTCGAACAGGCGCGCACCCAGCTCCTGTTCCAAGGCCTGAATCTGTTGGCTCAGGGGCGGCTGGGAGATGCCCAGTTGCTGCGCGGCCCTGCCGAAATGCAGCTCTTCGGCGACGGCGATGAAATACCGCAGGTGACGCAGTTCCATGTTCGCTCCTAACGAGTCGTTAAAGCTCTTAAATAGGTCGAACAATATATTGGATCTAATCATTAGGCAGCTATATGATTTTTTCCATTGCCCCAGAGGTCTCCCCCGTGAAAACTGCTGTAGCCCCACTTTCCGCCGAGCCCGACCCCGCCCCGCTGAACGAGATCTGGATCGAAAAAGGCTCCCCCGCCTTCATGAAGACCGTGCTGGCCCTGTTCAGCGGCGGTTTCGCCACGTTCGCCTTGCTGTACTGCGTTCAGCCGATGATGCCGCTGCTGTCCAAGGAGTTTTCGATCAACGCCGCGCAGAGCAGCCTGGTGCTGTCGGTATCGACGGGTCTGCTAGCGTTCGGACTGTTGGTTACCGGCCCGATCTCCGATCGCATCGGACGCAAGCCGGTGATGGTCGCTGCCTTGCTCTGCGCCGCACTGTCGACCCTGGCCAGCGCCGTGATGCCGACCTGGGAACTGGTGCTGGCCACACGCGCGCTGGTCGGCCTGTCGCTGAGCGGCCTGGCGGCGGTGGCGATGACCTACCTGAGCGAAGAGATCCACCCACAGCACATCGGGCTGGCCATGGGCTTGTACATCGGCGGCAACGCCATCGGGGGGATGAGCGGTCGCCTGATCACCGGCGTTCTCATCGATTTCGTCAGTTGGCACACGGCAATGCTGGTGATCGGTGGCCTCGCCCTGGTGGCGGCAGTGGTGTTCTGGAAGGTCCTGCCCGAATCTCGCAACTTCCGCGCGCAGACGCTCAATCCACGTAGCCTGCTCGATGGCTTCCTCATGCACTTCAAGGATGCCGGCCTGCCATGGCTGTTCCTCGAAGCGTTCTTGTTGATGGGCGCCTTCGTCACCTTGTTCAATTACATTGGCTACCGCCTCCTCGCCGAGCCCTATCACATGAATCAGGCACTGGTCGGCCTGCTCTCGGTGGTGTACCTGTCGGGCATCTACAGCTCGGCGCAAGTGGGCGCCCTTGCCGACAAGCTAGGCCGCCGCCGGGTATTCTGGGCGAGCATCCTGGTGATGGCCGGCGGGCTGCTGATGACCCTGGCCAGTCCCTTGACGCTGGTGATCGTCGGCATGCTGGTGTTCACCTTCGGCTTCTTCGGCGCGCACTCGGTGGCCAGCAGCTGGATCGGTCGCCGGGCCCTGAAGGCCAAGGGCCAGGCTTCGTCGCTGTACCTGTTCTGTTATTACGCAGGCTCCAGCGTGGCCGGTACGGCGGGCGGGGTGTTCTGGCACCATGGCGGATGGAACGGCATCGGGCTGTTCATTGGCAGCTTGTTGGCCGTGGCGTTGCTGGTGGCACTGCATCTGAGCAAGCTGGCGCCCAAGAGTGCCTGAACACGGCGCACTTCAAATGTCCGCCAGTTCCAGCACCAAGCGCGCATGCAGCAACTCACCCTGGGCCTGCAACTGGATGCCACGAACTCTGCCACCATCCCGTTCGAGCTGATGCAGCCACGGCAAGACCTGGGTGGCCGGGCCTTCGAGGCTGACATCCAGCTGCCCGGCCTTGGCTTGCAGACTGTTGATGCGGATACCGGCGGCCTTGGCGCGCTCACTCAAGGTGGCAGGTGTCAGCCGGGGGGTTGCGCCATCTGACCGGGGCGGCCCCTGCATCAGCCGCCGCAAATTGGCGCCCTGCTCATATTCCGCCACGAGATTTCGTTCAGCCTGCTGCAAGCGCGCCTGACCCGGTAGCCAGAGCAGTTGATGAATCACCAGCAGGCCGCAGGCCCACAGACCCACTTGCAACAGGACACGTCGAGCGCTCGATATCTGCTGCCACTGACGCACCAAGGTGTGATCGCTCCAGGGTTTCAATCAACCTCCTCCCAGGAAAGACTGGCTCGAACGCCGCCATCGTCCTGCCGGCCATGCTCCATATGCAGACCTGGAACCCGCTCGGCCAGTCGTTCAAGGTCGCCGAAGCTCTGAGCGACAACGTCCACCCGCCATCCTTGCGCAGGGCTCGATTCGGCACGCTCGATGGTGATGTTCGCGGCCGCGACCAACTGCTCGGCGAATCCGGCCAGCTTCTCTACCGCGGTGGTTGCCTGGGGGCGGGCTTGCAGCGAACTGATCAGCAGGTTCAAGTCTGAGCCGACAGGCTGCCCGGGCGTCCAGCGCTGCAATGCCTGGACGGTCTCGGCATGCTGGCGTGATGCGAGCCGCGACAATCGCTCAGCCTGCAGATGATCCGCTGCGCAGACCATCAGCGCGGCAAGCGTCACCCCGCCTGCCAGCCCTACCCAAGAGGGGGCTTTGCCTCGCCGCCGCAAGTCCCCTTGGCGCAGGTCCACGGCGCCGCCACGGCCTTGCAACAAGATGTCGAGGGCATTGCCGACCTGCCGTTCGTCACCCATCCCAGTAATCGCCCCGGCCTCCGCCATCCAAGGCATGCCCGGGCATTTCGCCAAGAGAGCCCCCGCAGCCTGGGCACCGACCGCCAGCCGCACGCCCTCGGTGCCCCCTAACAACCAGCGCCCTTCGAACCACAGAGCACAGACCCGCTCGGCCACCAGCAGATCGGCATCGACATGGATTGCTACAGGGTCGATGCCCTGTCCCTGCAATAGCGCCAGCACCCGGCGCAGTTGCGCCTGGGCGACGATCAGGACCTTTCGCCGACCCTGTCCATCCACCGGCCCGAACGCCAGGTGCGATGCTTCCAGCGATGCGGCCAGCTGCTCTTCGGCGGCATACGCCAGGGCCTCGCGACTGGGGCGCCGCCCCGGCACCGGCCCGATCGGGCAATATCCCGCCATTTCCATGGGCAGCACCAGCACCACACCTGCGTCGCTCAGTGCCGCCGGCAGCTCAGCCAAGGTGGAACGGTAGGTATTACCATCCGCCGCACGCACAAGCACTGGCCACTGCGCGTCCCCCTGCGCCAGCCCCTCGGCCAGCAGAAACAGGTAAATGTCATTCATCGGGCATTGGCTCCGGTTGTGCAGAATGAACCCGACGCACCACGCGTATCCGAAGCGTGTCCGGGTCGATCTCCAAGTCGCTGTACAAGTAAAGGGACCGGCCCTGTAGCACTGCCCGGACTTCCAGGCGGTACCATCGGCTGTTTACCCTCAGGCCATGGCTGTCGATGCCCAGGCCAACCAGTTGTGGCTGCGCCAGAAAGCGCTGAACGCTGGCAGAGCCCTCCTCGTCCCGCCCGTTGACCAGGCGCTCGGCTGTGGCGGGTTCGACCCCTTCGAGGGCTGCGAGCAACGTGGCCGACGCGGTATTGATGTTCAGCCCCGCTTGCGCCGGCAACGCCACGACCCAGGGGCGCAAACGCCGCATGACTTCGCCATCGACACCCGGCAGAGCCCGCAGCTGGCTGGGATCGAGCAGCCGTTGACCAGCCAGGGCGTCCAATGCCGGCGCCTCGATCTGCAAGACGCGACACAGACGCTGCCAACGTTCGAGCAGCACCGGGTCCAAGGTCTTGCGTGCAGTGAGCGCCCCGAGGTTGAAGCGACCGGACAGGTCCTCCAACTTCAAGTGCACCTGCCCCTGCGCAAGATCGAGCACGCGCGGTTGCGCCCAGGGCTGGCCGGTATGGGTAATCTGCAACAAGGTGGTGGCCTGCTGCTTGAGCTGCGCCATGGCGTAGCGCTCTCCCGCCTGCGCCAGCTGCAAAAGCCGCGACGCGTCGATCTGTTGCCCGATAGCACCGAGCATGCCGTGATGGCTGCGTAACGAGCCGGCGACCAGCATGATCAGCAGTGCCATCACCAGCAGCACGGTTACCAGTGCCACGCCCCGCTGCCGCGGCTTGCTCACAGGCTGGCCCCCGCCAACGGCAGGACCCGGCGTATCGCCTGCAGACGCTGGGTCGACAGGATGACTTCGAGCGCCAACGGGGGCTGGGTCATCTTCCCGTCGGATGACCAACCCTCCTCTGCGCCATACAACCGCCAGTGCAACGCCACTACGCCTTCCAATAGCCGCTGCGGCCGCACTTCGCCGTACTCCAGCGTGCGCCGCTGACGCCACAGCACCCCATCCTCGAGCCAGTACTCGACGATCCTCAGATCGCTGCGCGGCAATGCCTGGCGGTCGTATTCTGCGCCCAGCAACCAACTCACTCGATGCGGCGTCAGCACCACATTGGAACTCGCACGCTTGTCCCCGGAGGCTGGCCAGTAACCTTGCAGGGCGTCACGCTGCATCACGCTCATGGCTCGGCCGAGTGCGCGGAGTTCGTCGGCGTAGGCCTGACGCGCGGCATCGGCGCGTACCCAGGTCGCCAGCAGCTGGCTGGTGCCGGTGGCAAGCAAGGCGAAGACGCTGATGGCCAGCAGCAGTTCCAACAGCGTGAAGCCGCGCTGGGCACGCCGTGGATCATGGGCGTTCATCGCCTGCCTCCAGCCAGCCCACCGCCTGGTGAAGCGGTCGCCCATCAGCCGCCAGGCCAACGCTCACGCTCACCTCCACCAGACCAAGGCCCACCAGTGAGCGCCGCGATTCCTCGAGCACCCAGGTGCGCTGATCGAGGCGAACCTGCAACGTACGTTGCGCCTTGGCCGGCATCGCCTGCACGCGGAGCTCGCTGAGGTGGTTGTCTGCAATCCAACTGGCGAACAAGCGATCACGCACATCCTGGGACTGCGTCAGCAGGTGCTGACTGGCCGTGGTCACCGCCGCGGCAAGGACGGCGAACACCGTCAGTGCCACCAGCACTTCCAACAGCGTGAAGCCACGTTCAGAGTTCGAGCCAGGGGTCATTCAGGCCATCGCTCGTGACGCGGGCAAGTTCCACACCTGCCTGCTGAAAGGACAACGAAAAAGGGGTGTATTCGTCGTTGCAGGCAAACACCAACTGGGCAATATTCGAATCGCTGGCGAGGACCACAGGAAGGCTGTCGATCTCCAGCAACAGGTCCAGCCCCGTATCGTGGCGCGGCCCTTCGACCTGCCAGATTCGCCCTGCAGCCTTGAGCAGCTGATAGCCGTGCGGGTCGATGTGCACGCCAAGCGCCTGCCCCTCCAGGACGGCCTGGTGCCGGGCATGCTGAACCAGTTGCAAGAACAGGCTCGCTTCTTCACGGGCCAGTCGCTGCGGGTCACGCCCAGCCTGGAACCCCGCGAGCCCCATGACGATGCCCACCAGCACCAGCACCAGCATCATTTCCAGAAGGGTGAAGCCCCGTGCCTGGCGCCGCATCATTCGGTCCAGTTGCCGATATCGGCATCGGCGTTCTCACCCCCCGGCTGGCTATCGGCGCCGAGGGAATAGAGATCGAAGCCCTGGTTCGAACGGGTCCCGGGACTGGCGTATTGGTATGGCGCGCCCCAGGGGTCGAGCGGAGCGCTTTTGAGGTACCCCTGGGCACTCCACTGACGGGGCAATGGGGCGATGGTAGGACGCTTGACCAGTGCCTCGAGGCCTTGGGCCGTGCTGGGGTAGCGCCCGTTGTCCAGGCGATAGATCTCCAGCGCGGTGGAAATGGACTGGATATCGGTACGTGCCGCTGTCAGCTTGGCGTGTTCCGGGCGGCTCATCACATTGGGCAGGACCAGTGCGCCGAGTACGCCCAGGATGACGATGACCACCATGATTTCGATGAGGGTGAAGCCGCGTTGTCGGCGACGAACAGAGCCAGGAGACATATCAGTTGACCAATTGGTTGAGGTTGAGAATCGGCAGGAGGATGGCCAGCACGATGAACAGCACGATGCCACCCATCACCAGCAGCATCAGGGGTTCGCAGAGACTGACGAGAAGAGAGATACGGCCGGCCAGGTGCTTGGCCTGAAGGTCGGCGGCGCGTTCGAGCATGCTGTCCAGTTCGCCCGCCCGCTCGCCGCTGGCGATCATGTGCAGCATCAATGGGGGCAAGGTCTCGCTGCGGGCAAGGCTATCGGCCAAGGTCGTTCCTTCGGCGACTTCCCGCGCAGCCGCTTGCAGGCGCTCGCGCAGTACCCGATTGCCCACGACGTCCGCGCCGATGGTCATAGCATCGACCAGAACGACACCACTGCGACCTAGAATCGCCAGCGTGCTGACAAACCGCGCCGCGTCGCTGGCGCGCACGAAGCCGCCATAACCGGGCAAGCGCAAGACCAGGGCATGCCATTGCCGGCGTCGTTGCGGCTGACGTAACGCCAGGGCTATGCCCACCGCAGCGAGCACCACCAACAGCAATGCCGACAAACCCAGGCTGCCGACCCCCTCACTTAGCGCGATCAGCACCTGGGTCGGCAACGGCAATTGCGCCTGGTCACGGGCGAAGGCCTGCACCACGTCTGGCACGACATAGCCCAGCAGAAACCCCACCACCAGAATCGACACGACCATCAGGATCAGCGGATAGAGCATCGCCAACTGCACCTTCTGGCGCAGGGCCTGCTGGGCCTCGCCATGCTCGGCCAACCGTTCCAGCACCCCGGCCAGATGCCCGGAGCGCTCGGCCGCCTCGACAGTGGCACGGTACATGGGGGGAAAAGCTGCGGGATAATGCGCCAGTGCATCGGCAAAGGCATTGCCTTCGGCGACCCGCTCGGCCACGCCCAGCAACAGCTGCTTGGCCTGGCGCTGGTTGGTCTGCCACGCCACCGCGTGCAAGGCCTCGGTCAGCGGCATGCCGGCCTGCAACAAGGTGGCCAGTTGTCGGGTCAGCAGGCAACGACGGTCGAGCGAAAGCCGGTGACCGGGGGCCAGCGCAGTGAAAGGCGACGGCTGCACCGCACTGATCGCCAACACCGTCAGGCCTTGCTCGCGCAGCTGTTGCCGGGCCTGACGCGCATTCGGCGCGTCCAGCGTGCCACGTAGACGGGCGCCCTCGAGCGAGTGTGCCTGATACCTGAAAACCGGCATCGTCAATCCTGTCCCGTCACGCGCAACAGTTCCTCGACACTGGTCTGCCCTTGGCAGACACGCTCAACGCCGTGCTGGAACAGGCTGGAAGTCATGGGCCGGATCATCTCGCGCATCTGCGCCTGGGCGGCGCGACCATGAATGGCTTGAGCCAGGGACGGCGTGACAACCACCAGCTCGTGCAGCGCCACACGTCCTCTGTAACCCATCTGGCAATGCTCGCAACCGGCGGCCCGGTAAAGATGCGTGGGCAGATCATCGGGGTTGCCCAGGGCTCGGGCCATGGCGGCGTCCACCGCACAGGCGACCTTGCAGTGCGGGCACAGCCTACGCACCAGGCGTTGGGCCATGACCCCAGCGAGCGACGAGGCGAGCAGGCAGGTATCGATCCCCATGTCCGCCAACCGGGTGATGGCGCCCAAGGCATCGTTGGTGTGCAGGGTCGACAGCACCAGGTGGCCGGTCAGCGACGCCTGCACGGCGATGTCGGCGGTTTCCCGGTCACGGATCTCGCCGACCATCACCACGTCCGGGTCCTGCCGCAGAATCGCCCGCAGGCCACGGGCAAAGGTCATCTCGACCTTGGTATTGACCTGGGTCTGCCCGATGCCGGGCAAGTGGTATTCGATCGGATCCTCGACGGTGAGGATGTTGCGCGACTCCTGGTTGAGCACCGAAAGCGCGGTGTAGAGGGTCGTGGTCTTGCCGGAGCCGGTCGGGCCGGTGACCAGGAAGATGCCATGGGGCCTGTCCAGCAGGCCCAGGAAGCTGTCGCGCACCGACGGTTGCATCTGCATGTGATCGACATCCAGGCGCACAGCGCGTTTGTCCAGCAGACGCAGCACCACCCGCTCGCCATGTGCGGCGGGCAGCGTCGAGACCCGCACATCGACTTCATGACCCGCCAGCCGCAGACTGATCCGACCATCCTGAGGCACGCGTTTTTCCGCAATGTCCAGGCGCGCCATGACCTTGATTCTCGAGACCAGCAAAGCCGCGACCGCCCGGGGTGGCGTGAGCACTTCACGCATGATGCCGTCGATGCGCATCCGAACCCGTAGCTGTTGCTCGAATGTCTCGAGATGAATATCCGAAGCCTGCGCCCTGACGGCCTCACTGAGCAGGGCGTTGAGCAAGCGGATGATCGGCGCATCGTCCTGCTGGTCGAGCAGGTCGCAGGTCTGCGGCAAGGCCTCGGCCAGGCGGGACAGATCGATGTGTTCGTCCAGGCCCTGGATCAGCGACTGGGCGGCATCCTGGGCCGCGCCATAGCACTGCGTCAGGTGCCGGGCGAACTGCTCGGCATCCACCCAACGCAACGGCCAGTCAGGACCCACCACCCGCAGGGCCTCGGAAAGCGCCTCCAGCGTGGCATCCTCGCGCATCAGCAGTGCTGGCTGCGCAGCCTGCTGGTCGAGGAGGATCCCGTGGCGACGGGCAAAGCTGAAGGGCAGCACGGGACTCACTGGGCGGACTCCTCGCCCACCGGCATGCGCCGCGTTTCGAACAGCGAGTGTGGATCTTCGGAGAGGCGCGCCGGATCAGAAGCATGCACTTCATCGTATGCACGGCGTCCTGACTCGATCAGTTCTGCCTGGCTGCGAAGAATGGTGGGCCGCAAGAACACCATGAGGTTGGTTTTTTCCTGGGTGTCCCGGGTCCAGCGGAACAGACCTCCGATCAGCGGCAACCGCCCGAGCAGCGGCACTGCGCGCTGCTCCTGACGCACACTGTCCTTGAGCAGGCCGCCAATCACGATGATTTCGCCATCCTCCGCCAGGATCGTGCTCTTGAGCGTGCGCTTACTGGTGACCAGGTCCCCTTCGAGCGTGCTCGGCGCCAGTTCGGAGCTTTCCTGCTCCACTTCCAAACGCAGGCTCCGGCCCTCGTTGATGTGCGGGCGGACTTTGAGGCTGATGCCGATGTCCTTGCGTTCGACGGTGGTGAACGGGTTATCCGCACCACTGCCTGAGGTGGTGTACGAGCCGGTCTTGAACGGCACGTTCTGACCCACCAGGATCTGCGCTTCCTGGTTGTCGAGGGTCAGCAGGCTGGGTGTGGAGAGCAGGTTGCTGCGGCTGTTGCTGGCCAACGCCGAGACCAGCACGCCGAAGCGGTCCGAACCCAGTGCCAGCGCTGCGCCGCTGGGTAACACCTTGTCATCGCCCAGCAGGTCGCCCCAGGCGGCGCCACTGTCGGGGAAGGTGATTCCCCCCTTCAGGCTGCCGGTATTGATCCCCCACTGCAGGCCCAGGGCTTCATTGATGTCGCCACTGACCTCGACGATCGCCGCGTGGATCAACACCTGCGCACGGGGCTGGTCCAACTGCTCGATGATCTTGACTACGTTGCCGAGCATGCGCGGCTCTCCGAGCAGTACCAGGGCATTCTGGCTGACATCGGCTTTCACCATGGTACCTGCCGTGAGCGACTGGCCCAGAGCCTGCGGGTCGCTCTTGCCTGCCAAACGCTTGCCCACCTCGCCGAGAACCTCGGCCAACTGCTCGGCATTGCCATGCTGAAGCCGGACGACGCGCCAGTTCTGCGAACTGATCGGCGCCGGTACATCCAGGTCACGGATCAGTTGGGCCAGACGCTTGCGCGATGTGGACGGACCAAGCACCAGCAGACGATTGCCGCGCGGGTCGGATAGCACACGCAAACCGCTGTCCGGGGCCGCGGTCAATTGCTCGACCACGGGCAACAGGTCAGTCGCCTGGGTGGCGCGCAGGGTCACCAACTCATAATCCTGCCGTTGCCCGCTGTCCAGTTGCGCCACCAGGCTTTGCAGGCGGTCCAGGTTCGCCGCCGAGTCAGTCACGACCAGGGCGTTGGCCGAGTTGGAAGGACCTATGTAGCCATTGCTCGACACCAGCGGCCGGAGCAGGCCGGCCAGATCGGATGCCGTGCTGCCGGAAAGTTCGAACACGCGCGTGCCGAAGGCAGCAGGAATGCTTTCGACCTGCTGGTTGGCCCAGGCCTTGGCCTCGCTGGCCGGCACGATCAGCAAGCGATCGCCGTCGTTCACCGCCGCAAAGCCTTGTGCACTGAGCACCGAATAGAACAAGCGGCGAACCCCCTCGCGATCGTGGGGCTCATTGGAATGGACAGTGATGCGGCCCTGCACACGCGGATCGAGCACGATCGTCTGGTCGAGGATCATCCCGACTTCGCGCACCACGTCGCGCACATCGGCATCACTCATTGCCAACTGCCACGTTGGCTGATCGGGCTGATCTGCGAGTACCAGCGAGCAGCCGATGCTCAGACACGCGCCCAGAGAAGCCGCTCGCAGGTAACGTTGGAATTTCATTGCACCTCCCGCAACAAGCGGGGTGGATCGGCAGCAGCAGGACCTGGGTCACGTGCGCCACCAGATGGATAGATGTGGTTGGTTCGGCCCTCGGACAGCGTCACTCTGCGCTCGCCACTGCCATCCCAGAGCGTCATGGAACGGACATCGATGTGGCGCACCACATGGCCACCCGGCAAGCGGTCGCCCACCTGGTAGAAACGCTCATCCTGGCCGCTGGCCACCAGCACACGGGCGGTGCCGCGACTGGAGATGAAACTTGCCTTGAGTACCAGCCCTGCCGGACTGGCGGCCTGGGCACCAGGCTCGTGGTAGCCGAAGGCCAACGCCAGGGTTGCCGTGGGCAATGATGGGTATGTCGGTGCTGCGGGCCGAACTGCTCCTTGCTCGACGGCCACGGCAACGGTGGGCCGCGTCGTTTCACGTGCGATCAGAAAGACGAGCGTCACGAGCGGAACAGCCAACCACGACAACACCGATAACGACTTCATTGATCAGGACAACATCTGGCGAGGCACTTATCGGACCTTTCTCAACGCTTGATCCAAGCGTCCTGCCAGTTGCTGCCTACACCCGGCTCGTACTGGTTGGCATTTTCCGAGTAGATCTTGCACCAACCCTCATACGGGAATGGCTTGCACTCGAAGACTTCGCCGGTCTTGGGTTGCAGAACGGTCACACCAGCGGCATAGCTCGCCAACGACTGCGGGAATTCGAAGTCGTATTGGTCGCCGCCTGCGGCCTTGAGCTGCACAGGGCGTTCTTCCTGCAGCAGGATGCGGCCGGTCTTGTTGACGCCGACGACTTTCAGCAGGTGCTCGCCTTCGCTGCTGGTGGCCTGCAGCTTGATCGGGCTGGAGGTGGCATTCACCGCCTGACGAGCGAAGCCGACCTGCTGGTTGGCGCTGTCGAACAGACGCGAAGTCACTTGCAGATCACGGTTGGTCATTACCGTGAAGTCCACGCTGGTCTTGCCATCCGTCAGGGTGTAGTCGGGCTTCAGGTCATGCAGGTGCATGTAGCTGTCATCGACCGGCTTGCCTTTGAAGTCCAACTGATAGCTGGTGATACCCGACTCCGCTTTGGCGAAAATCGTATTGCTGCCCTGCACCGGCTTGATTTCGCCGTCGCTATCGATCTGGCCTGCGCGCACCAGGGGCAGGGTTTCGTTGATACGCTTGGCGAGTTTGTACGACCAGTTCGGGGCAAGGCCCTCGTCGGCGTTGTCGATGCTGATACTGGCGCTCAGTTCTGGGCTTTCGACACCTTCCACGAACGCGCGAGCCTTGACCCTGTCGCCCACTTGCAGGTCACGCTGCGGGTTGATGCTGCCGACTCGGGGCCACTCAGGCGCCGGGCCACCGTCGACCTGAATGTCCACGTCCATGACGTTGTAGAATGCGGCGGCGGTATCGTCGATGGTCCAGACGCCCAGAATGATGTGCTGTCCGGACTTGTCGGCAGGCAGCGTGCACTGGTGTTTTTCCAAGGCTGGACCGTGAGACTCCTGCCCCTCGCCACGGGCTGGCTTGCCGTGACCGTCGACGGTGCAGAAAGGTGCCGTTTCGAACGCTTCTCGCGCCAAAGGCGCATTGGGGTTCCAACCGCTCTTGGTGATGAAATATTCCCACCGGGTCGTCCGGTGCCCCGTGGTGTAGTACCAGTCGAAGGCCACCTCCCGCTGCGTCAGAGGAGTGAGATGCCAGCGGTTGGCCGACTGTTCATCTAACGGTGAGAAGTCTGCACGCACTCCACCACTGGCGATCTTGCCGTCTGCAGGACCCTGTGCCGGAAAGCCTTTCGGGGCCTCGCCGACAGAGAACTCCTCATACATCGCCTGGCCACAGCCGGTGTTCAAACCCAGCCGACAGGCGGAGGCACGCGAAGGTGGCTCACTCGCATAGCCATGCGCGTTGGCCAGCTGAGCGTGCATGCCCGCGCTAGCAACCGCCAGCCACACACCGCTGGTGATGATTCCTCGTAGATTGTTTTTCTGACTCATATCGCACCCCGAACTGCTTGGGACTATGTCGGGAGGGCCCGACGGGAGTGCGCGAGTCTAGAAAGTTGTCGTAAGTCGATATGTAGGATTAAACCTGTAAGAACTGTGGACTTTCAGTTCATGAGCTCCATGATGGGGACGTCCACGTCCCGGCTCATGAGGTGCTTTTCCACCGCACCGATCAGCTTGGGCTGACCGGGTCGGCGATCAACTCACTGATGGTACTGCGCCGACAACTCGTGCACGGCGTTGATGAACGCGCCGGCATGTTCCGGATCGACTTCCGGGGTGATGCCATGGCCCAGGTTGAATACATGGCCGCTGCCATTGCCATAGCTGGCCAGAATACGCGCCACTTCCTTGCGGATGGCCTCGGGTTTGGCGTAGAGCACGGTCGGGTCCATGTTGCCCTGCAACGCCACCTTGTCGCCAACGCGACGGCGGGCATCGCCGATATCGCAGGTCCAGTCCAGGCCCAAGGCATCGGCGCCGGCCTCAGCGATGCTTTCCAGCCACAGCCCGCCATTCTTGGTGAACAGGATTACCGGTACCTTGCGCCCCTCGTGCTCGCGGATCAGGCCGCTGACGATCTTGCGCATGTAGGCCAGGGAGAATTCCTGATAGGCCGCTGCCGACAGGTTGCCGCCCCAGGTGTCGAAGATCTGCACAGCCTGGGCGCCGGCCAGGATCTGCCCGTTGAGGTAGCTGGTGACCGATTGGGCCAGCTTGTCCAGCAGCAGGTGCAGGGCCTCTGGGTTGTCGTAGGCCATGGCCTTGGTCTTGCGGAAGTCCTTGGAGGAGCCGCCTTCGACCATGTAGGTGGCCAGGGTCCAAGGGCTGCCGGAGAAACCGATCAAAGGCACTCGGCCATTGAGCTCGCGGCGGATGGTGCTGACCGCATCCATGACGTAGCCGAGGTCTTTCTGCGGATCGGGGATCGGCAGCGCCTCGATATCGGCCGGGGTGGTGATGACCTTCTTGAAACGCGGGCCTTCGCCGGTCTCGAAATACAGGCCCAAGCCCATGGCATCAGGGATGGTGAGAATGTCCGAGAAGAGGATCGCGGCATCCAGCGGATAACGGTCCAGCGGCTGCAGGGTGACCTCGCAGGCGAACTGCGGGTTCATGCACAGGCTCATGAAGTCGCCAGCCTTGGCACGGCTCGCGCGGTACTCAGGAAGGTAGCGGCCAGCCTGGCGCATCATCCACACCGGGGTGACGTCTACGGGTTGCTTGAGCAGTGCACGCAGGAAACGATCGTTCTTCAGGGCAGTCATGTCGGCATCCGGAAAAATAGTGCCGGCATTTTCTCAGACGCCAGCGCAAAAGGCACGGACGAGGCCATGCGATTTGTCTATTAGGTGCCATGGATCAAGCGTTTTTGTATACAAAAGCTCCGCGGGCGGGTCGGGTCGACTCGCCCGCGAATGCGCTGGATCAGACTTCCAGGTAGTCCAGAATGCCTTCGGCGGCGGTACGGCCTTCGAAGATCGCCGTCACTACCAGGTCCGAACCGCGGACCATGTCGCCACCGGCGAAGATCTTCGGGTTGCTGGTCTGGTGCTTGAACTTGCCTTTCTCCGGTGCCACCACACGGCCCTGGCTGTCCAGCTGGATACCATGCTGCTCGAACCACGGCGCAGGGCTCGGACGGAAGCCGAAGGCGATCACCACGGCATCGGCCGGCAGGATCTCTTCGGAGCCTGGGATCGGCTCGGGGCTGCGGCGGCCACGGGCATCGGGCTCGCCGAGACGGGTCTCGACCACCTTGACGCCTTCGACCTTGTCTTCGCCGACGATGGCGATAGGCTGACGGTTGTAGAGGAACTTCACGCCTTCTTCCTTGGCGTTCTTCACTTCTTTGCGCGAACCCGGCATGTTGGCTTCGTCACGGCGATAGGCGCAGGTCACCGATTTGGCACCCTGGCGGATCGAAGTGCGGTTGCAGTCCATCGCGGTGTCGCCACCACCCAGCACCACGACTTTCTTGCCCTGCATGTCGACGAAGTCTTCAGGGGACTTCTCGAAACCCAGGTTGCGGTTGACGTTGGCGATCAGGAAATCCAGTGCATCGTGCACGCCTGGCAGGTCCTCGCCCGGGAATCCGCCCTTCATATAGGTGTAGGTGCCCATGCCCATGAACACTGCGTCGTACTCGGCGAGCAGTTGCTCCATGGTGATGTCCTTGCCCACCTCGGTGTTCAGCCGGAACTCGATGCCCATTCCGGTGAAGACTTCGCGACGATTGCTCAGCACGGTCTTTTCCAGCTTGAACTCAGGAATACCGAAGGTCAGCAGGCCGCCGATTTCCGGATTCTTGTCGAACACCACCGGGGTCACCCCGGCGCGCACCAGCACGTCGGCACAGCCCAAGCCAGCCGGACCGGCACCGATGATGGCAACGCGTTTGCCGGTCGGTTTGACCTTGGACATGTCCGGACGCCAGCCCATGGCGAAGGCGGTATCGGTGATGTATTTCTCGACGGAACCGATGGTTACCGCGCCGAAGCCGTCGTTCAGGGTGCAGGCACCCTCGCACAGGCGGTCCTGCGGGCACACGCGGCCGCACACTTCCGGCAGGGTGTTGGTCTGGTGGGAAAGCTCCGCCGCCGCCAGGATGTTGCCCTCGGAAACCAGCTTCAGCCAGTTGGGGATGAAGTTATGGACCGGGCACTTCCACTCGCAATACGGGTTGCCGCAGCCCAGGCAGCGGTGCGCCTGTTCGACGGACTGTTGGGGCTTGAAAGGTTCGTAGATTTCCACGAACTCTTTCTTGCGCTGACGCAGCAGCTTCTTCTTCGGGTCCTTACGACCCACTTCGATGAACTGGAAGTCGTTGTTCAGACGTTCAGCCATTTTTCAAAACCTCTTTACAGCAGCTGCAAGCTACACGCTGCAAGCCGCAAGACGATCACTTAAGCCGGGCGAACCGCATGCTGCCTTCACTTGCAGCTTGCAGCTCGCCACTTGCAGCTTTATTTACTGCGGGTTGGCACGGGTGCTGGACAACAGTTGCTTGAGGTTGGCTGCCTTCGGCTTGACCAGCCAGAAGCGCCGCACATAGTCGTCCAGGTTCTCCGAGAGCTCACGCCCCCACTCGCTGCCGGTTTCTTCGACGTATTCGCCCAGGACACGCGCCAGGTGGCTGCGGTAGGCCTCCATCGCTTCACCACTGATACGCTGGATTTCCACCAGCTCGTGGTTGAGCTTGTCGACGAAGGTATTGTCCATGTCGAGCACGTAGGCGAAGCCGCCAGTCATGCCAGAACCGAAGTTGTAACCGGTCTTGCCCAGTACGCAGACAAAGCCGCCGGTCATGTATTCACAGCAGTGATCGCCAGTACCCTCGACAACAGCGTGGGCGCCGGAGTTACGCACAGCGAAGCGCTCGCCCGCAGTGCCGGCGGCGAACAGCTTGCCGCCAGTGGCACCGTACAGGCAGGTGTTACCCACGATGGCGCTGTGCTGGGTTTCGAACGGGCTACCGGCCGGCGGCACGATGGTCAACTTGCCACCGGTCATGCCTTTGCCGACGTAGTCGTTGGCATCGCCTTCCAGGTGCAGGTTCAGGCCACCGGCGTTCCACACGCCGAAGCTCTGGCCAGCCGTGCCTTTGAAGCGGAAGGTGATCGGCGCTGCGGCCATGCCCTGGTTGCCGTGCAGCTTGGCGATTTCGCCAGAGATGCGCGCACCGATGGAGCGGTCGCAGTTGCAGATGTCGAGGCTGAACTCGCCACCGGCCTGGTCGCGGATCGCTGGCAGGGCCATCTCGACCATCTTCTCGGCCAATTCGCCCTTGTCGAACGGCGGGTTCTTCTCCACTTCGCAGAACTGTGGCTTGTCGGCCGGGATGTGCGAGCTGCCCAGCAACGGCGTCAGGTCGAGGTGCTGTTGGCGCTCGGTGTCGCCTGGCAGCACGTCGAGCAGGTCGGTACGGCCGATCAGTTCACCCAGGCTACGCACACCCAGCTTGGCCAGCCACTCGCGGGTTTCTTCAGCGACGAAGGTGAAGAAGTTGATCACCATGTCGACGGTGCCGATGTAGTGATCTTTGCGCAGCTTGTCGTTCTGGGTAGCCACGCCGGTGGCGCAGTTGTTCAGGTGGCAGATACGCAGGTACTTGCAGCCCAGGGCGATCATCGGCGCGGTGCCGAAGCCGAAGCTTTCGGCGCCGAGGATGGCTGCCTTGATGACGTCCAGGCCGGTCTTCAGACCGCCGTCGGTCTGCACCCGCACCTTGCCGCGCAGGTCGTTGCCGCGCAGGGTCTGGTGGGTTTCAGCCAGGCCCAGCTCCCATGGCGCGCCGGCGTACTTGATCGAGGTCAGAGGCGAAGCGCCGGTGCCGCCGTCGTAGCCGGAAATGGTGATCAGGTCGGCATAGGCCTTGGCCACGCCGGCAGCGATGGTGCCGACACCGGCTTCTGCCACCAGCTTGACCGACACCAGCGCTTGCGGATTGACCTGCTTGAGGTCGTAGATCAGCTGCGCCAGGTCCTCGATCGAGTAGATGTCGTGGTGCGGCGGTGGCGAGATCAGGGTCACGCCCGGCACTGCATAGCGCAGCTTGGCGATCAGACCGTTGACCTTGCCGCCAGGCAGCTGGCCGCCTTCGCCGGGCTTGGCGCCCTGGGCCACCTTGATCTGCAGCACTTCGGCATTGACCAGGTATTCCGGGGTGACGCCGAAGCGACCGGTGGCCACCTGCTTGATCTTCGAGCTGCGAATGGTGCCGTAACGCGACGGGTCTTCACCGCCCTCACCGGAGTTCGAACGCGCACCCAGGCGGTTCATGGCTTCGGCCAGCGCCTCGTGGGCCTCTGGCGAAAGCGCGCCGAGCGAGATACCAGCGGAGTCGAAGCGCTGCAGAATCGCTTCCAGCGGTTCGACCTGATCCAGCGGCAATGGCTGATCAGCGACCTTGACCTTCAGCAGGTCACGGATCATCGACACAGGGCGCTGGTCCACCAGCGTGGTGTATTCCTTGAACTTGGCGTAGTCGCCTTGCTGCACGGCAGCTTGCAGGGTGTTGACCACGTCCGGGTTGTAGGCGTGGTATTCGCCACCGTGGACGAACTTCAGCAGGCCGCCTTGCTGGATCGGCTTGCGCGCACTCCAGGCTTCTGCGGCGAGCAGCTTCTGGTCGCTTTCCAGGTCGACGAACCGCGCTCCCTTGAGACGGCTGGACACGCCCTTGAAGCTCAGGCCAACCACTTCCTCGGCCAGACCCACGGCTTCGAACAGCTGGGCGCCACGGTACGAGGCGATGGTGGAGATACCCATCTTCGACAGGATCTTCAGCAGGCCTTTGGAGATGCCCTTGCGGTAGTACTTGAACACCTCGTCCAGGTCGCCGAGGACTTCACCGGTGCGGATCAGATCGGCGAGCACTTCGTAGGCCAGGTAGGGATACACGGCCGAGGCGCCGAAGCCCAGCAGCACGGCGAAGTGGTGGGGGTCGCGAGCGGTGGCGGTTTCGACCAGGATGTTGCTGTCGCAACGCAGACCCTTTTCGGTCAGACGGTGGTGCACGGCACCGACGGCGAGCGAAGCGTGAACCGGCAGCTTGCCCGGGGCGATGTTGCGGTCGCTCAGCACCAACTGGGTCTTGCCCGCGCGAACCGCTTCCTCGGCCTGATCGGCGATGTTGCGGATGGCAGCTTCCAGGCCGACGCTTTCCTCGTAGTTGAGGTCGATCAGCTGACGCTCGAAACCTTCACGCTCCAGGCTCATGAGGGAACGCCACTTGGCCGGCGAGATCACTGGCGAGCTGAGGATAACCCGCGAGGCATGCTCTGGGGATTCCTGGAAGATGTTGCGTTCGGCACCGAGGCAGATTTCCAGCGACATGACGATCGCTTCGCGCAGTGGGTCGATCGGCGGGTTGGTCACCTGAGCGAACTGCTGGCGGAAGAAGTCGTACGGCGAACGCACGCGCTGGGACAGCACGGCCATCGGCGTATCGTCACCCATCGAACCGACCGCTTCCTGGCCTTGCTCGCCGAGCGGACGCAGTACTTGGTCACGCTCTTCGAAGGTGACCTGGAACATCTTCATGTACTGCTTGAGCTGGTCGCTGTCGTAGCTGGCCACGCCCTGGTCGTCGGTCAAGGTCGCCTGGATGCGCAAGGCATGCTGACGCAGCCAACGCTTGTATGGGTGGCGGGACTTGAGACGGTTATCGATGGCATCGGTATCGAGGATCTGGCCGGTCTCGGTGTCCACGGCGAAGATCTGGCCCGGACCTACGCGGCCCTTGGCCAGAACGTCCTCGGGCTTGTAGTCCCAGACGCCGATTTCCGAAGCCAGGGTGATGTAGCCGTTCTTGGTGGTCACCCAGCGCGCAGGACGCAGGCCATTGCGGTCGAGCAGGCAGACCGCGTGGCGGCCTTCGGTCATGACGATACCGGCCGGGCCATCCCACGGTTCCATGTGCATGGAATTGTATTCGTAGAAGGCACGCAGGTCGGCGTCCATGGTCTCGACGTTCTGCCAGGCTGGCGGCACCAGCATGCGCACGCCACGGAACAGGTCGATGCCACCGGTGACCATCAGTTCGAGCATGTTGTCCATGCTCGAGGAGTCCGAGCCCACGCGGTTGACCAGCGGGCCGAGCTCTTCGAGGTCAGGGATCAGGTCATTGGAGAACTTGGTGCGACGGGCCATGGCCCAGTTGCGGTTACCGGTGATGGTGTTGATCTCGCCGTTGTGGGCGAGGAAGCGGAACGGCTGAGCCAGCGGCCATTTCGGCAGGGTGTTGGTGGAGAAGCGCTGGTGGAACACACAGATCGCGGTCTGCAGGCGCTCGTCGCCCAGGTCCGGGAAGAATGCGGCGAGGTCCGCCGGCATCATCAGGCCTTTGTAGATGATGGTCTTGTGCGAGAAGCTGCAGATGTAGTGGTCGGCGTCATGGGCGTTGGCCACGGACGAACGACGACGGGCGCTGAACAGCTTGATGGCGAATTCCTGGTCGCTCAGGCCTTCACCGCCGATGAACACCTGTTCGATCTGCGGCAGGCGCTCCAGGGCCAGGCGCCCGAGCACGCTGGTGTCGATCGGCACCTTGCGCCAGCCGACCAGCTTCAGACCGGCATTGATGATCTCGCGATCCATGTTGGCGCGGGCAGCTTCGGCTTTGACCGGGTCCTGGTTGAAGAACACCATGCCGACGGCGTACTGCTTTGGCAGTTCGACGGCGAAGTGTTCCTGGGCCACGGCACGCAGGAACTGATCGGGCTTCTGCATGAGCAGACCGCAACCGTCACCGGTCTTGCCGTCAGCGTTGATGCCACCGCGGTGGGTCATGCAGGTCAGCGCCTGCATGGCGGTTTGCAGAAGGTGGTGGCTCGGTTCACCCGTCATATGGGCGATCAGGCCAAAACCACAGTTGTCCTTGAATTCTTCGGGATGGTACAGACCTGTTTTCATAGACACTTTCTCACCAGGTTCACCTCTCAACGGAGGCAAATCTCTTTTTAGTACAACCACTTACCATCCACGCCGATCAAATGCCAGCTTTTTTGCGGTGGCCATGGAAAACCATTGTTGCACAGCGACAGTGACGCTCACAAATTTTCATGTCTCACCATTGAAAATTCATGTCGCATTTTTGAATGTTTTACGCCATACGCCGTGATAGCGGATTGGCTCGAGTCTGAAGCGTTTCAGCCATGACTGCAAGTTGGGCTTGTGGCCGGCAGTCTGGGACAGAAAAGCCTGCCGCGCTCAGGCGCAGCAGGCTAGACGGGTATCAGTGGTCGCTCAGCAACTGGGCAGCGGGGTGGTGCCGCCCGGCAGGTATCAGCGGGCCGCAGCCAGCTCTTGTTGGACGCTGGCGACGGTACGTGGCCAAGGTTTACCAGCCTGAACCTTCGCTGGCAAGTTCTTGATCGCCGCAACCGCGGCATCACGGTTGGCAAAACTACCATAAGTGACGACGTAGAGTGGCTTGCCCTGGAGGTTTTTCTTGAAGTAGCGATAGTCGCCACCTTGCGCCTTGACGAAGGCCTGGGCCGAGGCCTCGGAGCTGGTGCCGAAGATCTGAACGACGTAGTTGCCGGGCTTCTGGCCGCTGTACCAGCCGCTGTTGCCACTGCCGCCAGCAGCAGGTTTGGTCGCTGGTTTGGCAGTGGCGACCTGAGTTGGCTGCGAAGCCGGTTTGGCAGGTGCAACCGACTTGGCGGGCTGGGTAGCGACAGGCTTCTGGGCAGGCGCAACCGGCTGGACCGGCGTTGGCGCAGGACCTGCAGCGACGCCTTCAGGCGGCGCAGTGGTGGTCACAGTCGGCGGATTGGACGGCTGCAGCTCGGTGGTGCCGGCGGGGCTCCCCTCCTCTCCATCCCCCATGCCTGCGGCCTGGGCAAGCGGCTCGCGCATCACCGGCTGGGACTGACCGACCAACGGCAATGGCATGGGCTGAGAGTTGCCGGAGAACTCGATGGCGGGGCCGCCATTGTTGGATTGCGCGGCATTAGGCTGGCCATCGCCCAATGGCAACTGCGCTTGCGCGACCGGCGCTTCGGCGGGCGCCTTGTCGCCTTTCTTGGGCATGAGCACGGCAGCCGCCACGGCGACCACTACGACTGCAGACAGGGCGAGCACGTGTTTTTTAGGCATTTTGAACCCCATGGATGGTCGCTTGGCCGTGGAACGGGTAGCGATCATGGCTTCGATCAAAGTATCGCGGGCGACCTGATTGATGTTGCCAGGCCATCCGTCGGACTGTTCATGGATATCGACGATCTGCTCACGACTGAAGACCTCGATGCCGCGCCCCGCGCCCTCAAGACGTTGCTCGAGGTATTCACGGGTCTCGTCCTCGCTGTAGGGCGCCAGCTCGATGACATGGAAGCGCTCTTCATCGGTGTGGATCGCCTCAAGGGAAGCGATCAGGGACGGCTCGCCGAACAGGAACACGTGGGGGTGCCCTTCCGGTACGCCCGCCGCCAGTTCCAGCAACGCTTGGAGTGCCGACTCGCCGAGTTGTTCCGCATCGTCCACCAACAGATAGACTTCCTGCCCGGTCAGCGCCAGTTGTACCACCTGGGACAGGATCGCCTGCATCTCCGGTTGGGCTACGCCCAGCGACTGGGCCACTTGACCAAGCACGCTGGCAGCATCGCCGGCACTGCGGGCCGAGATCACCACGCTCTGCACCGACTGCTTGTTGGTGCTGGCCACCAGGGCCTGGCGTAGCAGCGTCTTGCCGCTGCCCACCGGACCGCTGACCACCAGCATCAGCTGGCTGTAGCGTGCCAGGTGGTGCAGCTGGCCGAGCACCGGCTTGCGCTGGGCAGGGAAGAACTTGAAGCCGGGCACACGCGGCGCGAACGGATCGTGGCTCAGCTGGTAGTGCTCGAGAAACGCCTCATCGGCATGCAAACTGGTCATTGCGCTGTCACAACCTCAAAGCTGGGCCACGATCGTACGGTAATCCGCCGCCAGCGTGGCCTGAAGAATCTCTTTCGGATAGTCGTCGGTCACCACCGCTTCGCCCATCTGGCGCAACAGCACCAGGCGTAAACGGCCATCGATCACCTTCTTGTCGACCGCCATATGCTCCATGAAGTGCGCCGGGGTCATTTCCTGGGGAGGCACCACCGGCAACCCGGCATCACGCAACAAGCGGATCCCGCGATCGCGTGCCGCCTGGTCGATCCAGCCCAGGCGCATGGACATCTCCAGGGCCATGACCGTGCCTGCTGCCACGGCTTCGCCATGCAGCCAGACGCCATAGCCCATGTGGGTCTCGATGGCGTGACCAAAGGTGTGGCCCAGGTTCAGCGTGGCACGCACGCCGGACTCCCGCTCGTCGGCGCCCACCACCGCAGCCTTGGCCGCGCAGGAGCGACGGATGGCCTCGGTCAGCGCAACCGGCTCCAGTGCACGCAACGCAGCCATGTTGTCCTCGAGCCAACCGAGGAACGGCGCGTCGCAGATCAGGCCGTATTTGATCACCTCGGCAAGGCCGGCGGAAAGTTCACGCACAGGTAGGGTCTTGAGGCTCGTGGTGTCGATCAGCACCGCATTGGGCTGGTAGAACGCACCGACCATGTTCTTGCCCAACGGATGGTTGATACCGGTCTTGCCGCCCACCGACGAGTCGACCTGAGACAGCAGGGTCGTCGGCACCTGGATGAAGTCGACGCCACGCTGATAGCAGGCCGCGGCGAAACCGGCCATGTCACCGACCACGCCGCCGCCGAGCGCGACGACGGTAGTGCGACGGTCATGCCGCGCCGTCAGCAGACCGTCGAAGATCAATTGCAGGGTTTCCCAGTTCTTGTAGGCCTCGCCGTCGGGCAGGACCACCGGCAGGACCGAATAGCCCCCCAGGGTCTTGCTCAACCGCTCGAGGTAAAGTGGGGCAACGGTTTCATTGGAGACGATGGCGACCTGCCGCCCGGCAATGTGCGGGGCCAGCAATTCGGGCTGGTCCAGCAGGCCTTCGCCAATGTAGATCGGGTAGCTGCGCTCGCCCAGGTCGACCTTTAGTGTCTGCATGTATCCCCACAATGTACTTGGGCGCGGCGCCAATGGTGGGAGCCACGCGTTGAACCTCGCCTCGGCGTGGTCGCCGAGAATAGTCCCGGCTTACCGGGGCGGCAACTGCTGCAAACGCTCGAGAATATCGAGCACTACCATGCGCGGCGGCCGTTCGTCGGTTTCCACCACCAGATCGGCGATTTCCCTGTAGAGCGGGTCACGAGCCTCGAGCAGGGCACGCAGGGTGGCTTCCGGATTGGCGGTGCGCAGCAACGGGCGATTGCGGTCGCGCGCGGTGCGCCCGACCTGCTGCTCCACCGAGGCATGCAGATAGATCACCCGACCGCCGGCATGCAGGGCACGACGATTGGCTTCGCGCATGACCGCGCCGCCGCCGGTGGCGACGACCACGCCATCGAGCTCGCACAGCTCGGCGATCATGGCCTGCTCTCGGTCACGGAAGCCCGGTTCGCCTTCCTTGTCGAAAATCCACGGGATATTGGCGCCGGTTCGCAGTTCGATTTCCTTGTCGGAATCCTTGAACAGCAGGCGCAGCTCTTTGGCCAACAGGCGCCCGATGGTGCTCTTACCGGCACCCATGGGCCCTACAAGTATCAAATTTCGCACAGAATCAACGACTCACAGCAATCGCCTGGTCACTCATGATACGCGGAGTCAGGAAGACCAGCAGCTCGGATTTTTTCTCTTGTAATGCATCGCGTCGAAATAGCCGCCCAACATACGGCAGATCGCCGAGAAATGGCACCTTGTCGACCACTTTGTTTTGCGTGGTCGAGTACACACCGCCGATCACGATGGTTTCGCCATCGGCCACGCGGACCTTGGCATTGACTTCGTTCTTGCGGATCGGCGGAACGTCGTTCAAGGCATTGACGTAATCAGGCTCGTCCTTGGTCACCCGCACCGCCATGATGACCTTGCCATCCGGGGTGATCTGCGGGGTGACTTCCAGCGACAGCGAAGCTTCGCGAAACGACACCGAAGTGGCGCCGCTCTTGCTGGTTTCCTGGTAGGGCACCTCTGTGCCCTTGAGAATCCGTGCGGTTTCCTTATCGGCGGTAACCACCTTGGGCTGGGAGATGATCTCGCCATTACCGCTCTTTTCCATGGCACTGAGTTCGAGGTCCAGCAACAGGCCGCCCCGCAACAGGCCCAGACCAAGGCCAGCTGCGGGCCGTTCGACGCCAAGGTCGACGAACAGGTCCTTGCCCAGCCGCGCAGACTCGCCATGCAACGCAGTGCCCCAACGCACTCCCAGGCTCTTTTCGTAGTCGACATTGGCCTCGACGATCCGCGCCTCGATCGCCACCTGGCGCACCGGCACGTCCAACTGCGCGACCAGCTGTCGCAATTCCGCCAAGCGCCCGGCCGGCTGGTAGGCCACCAAGGTGTTGGTGCGTGGATCTACGCTCAGGCTGCCACGCCCGGTGAGAATGCCGTCGTCGGCGAGCGTCTCCAGCAGCAGTTCGGCCAACTCACTTGCCTTGGCATGGTGAACCGGCAGCAATTCACGACGCAGGGGCTGCAACGGCGGGTCCGGTTGTCCCAAAGTGGCTTCGCCCGATGGCCAGGCAAGCGCTCCGGCGGGCGCGACCAACAGGACGTTGCCTTCCTTACGACTGCTCAGGCCTTTGCTACGCAGGATCAGGTCAAGCGCGTGGTCCCACGGCACCTCCTGCAAGCGCAGGGTGACACTGCCCTCGACCGCATCGCTCGCCACCAGGTTGATCCCGGCATGGTCGGCTAACACCTGCAACACTGCGCGCACCGGCACATCCTGGACATTCAACGACAACGCTTCACCACGGTAGGCTGTCGCCGAAGCCAGCGGGATCGGCATCACCAGCGCCAACAGCCATTTCCAACTTCTGCCCCACTTCATCCCTGCCTTCTCCATGCCGCCGATGCCCCACGCTCAAGTACACGCTGTGTTCATGCCAGCTCCCGTTTGCGAACAAGCGCTCGCGCACCTCCAGGGTGGTTTCATCGATATTCGCCACCCGCCCCTCGTTACGCCCCAGCACATCCCCCAACTGGACCCGATACACCCGGCCTCCGGCCAGCAGCAAGGCCTGTCGCTCCTCGCCCCGGGCAAGGCTACCGACCATCCTCAGTTGACCCAGTGCGACGCCAGCCAGACCGGCCTCTCCCGGCCCACCGCCGCTGGCGAACAGGTCACCGGCAGGAGCTGCCGGCAAAGGCCGAGCGGGCTCGTCAGCCAGCGATGCGGGCATCACCGGCTCACCCTCGGCGCGGTAGGCATTTACTTGCAAGGTCAAACGTAACAGGCCGTCCTCGGACTCCGTCTGCCGCCACTGGAAGTCGCCAGTTCCCAGTACGCGAACCTGCCCCAGCTAGTCGTCGAGCAGGTGCCGCAGAGCGCCGTAACGTCCGACCACCTGCACCTGCATGGGCATTCGCCAGTAAAGGTCTTCGCGGATTTCATCGAGCAACTCGAGTCGCTCGAGGATCACCCCGCGCACCTGGGCAGACCGGGATAGATGCTCCACCAGACCGGCCACCCCCTCGCCCGCGGAAAGTCGCCAAAGCGCTCCCTGCACCTCACTCTGCACGCCGATCAACTTCGCACGCAGTGCTTGCAACCCCGCCACATCGCGCCGACCAGCCTGCTCCTCAGCGGCCAGCGCCTGGCTGACCAACGCCTGTTCCTGCTGCAGCCGCAACAGATCGGGCAGGCGTACGGCGGCACCTGCTCCCAGCACCAACAGCGCAGCGAGGGCGACCAACGCGCAGCGCACCGCGCTGCTCTGAACCGCAATCCAGTCCTCATCCACCCAGGGCCAGCGCGTCACGACGGCGAAGCCGTTACACGCACGGCCAAGCGGAAGTGCTCCCCGCCTGCCTGGCGCTGCATGTGCCGAAGCGCGGGTTCACTCACCCCCCTGGCGTCTTCGAGGCCTTTCATGAACGCCGCCACCGCACCCGCAGACACCGCCAAACCCGTCATGTGTAACTGCGCACCATCAAGGCTTAGCGTGGTCAGTTCGACGCCATCAGGCAATGCCTGCTCCAGTTCGCTCAATAGCGCAGGCAAGCGCTGTTGCCCGGCGCGAAGCGAAGCGAGGGCCTGGGACTGCCTGCTCGCCGCCTCCAGCGTCGTACGCACCTGTGCGAACGGTTCGAGTTGCTGGTCCAGCGCCGCGATGGCGCGCTCACGTCGATCATTGGCGAGAGCTTGTTGCTGGACACGTTGCCTCGCCATCCGATCGATCAGCAACACCAGGCACAACGCCAGGCACATGCTGCCCACCAGCGCTCGCTTGAATCGCTTCACCGCAGACAGCCGTTGGCGCTCGCGCCAGGGCAACAGGTTCAGGCGCAGCATCAATGCAGCCCTCCCAGCGCCAATGCGTAGGCCAGGACCATGGTCCCATCCCCCCTGGTCATCCCTGGCATGGCCGGTAGCGCATGGCATGGAACACCCAGTGTCGCGCTCAATGCATCGAGCCGGTCAGGCGTCAGCGCTTGACGACCGACCACCTGCAGCGACTGCAGCACAAGCGAAGAAGGAATGCCCACTGCACCTGGCGCAAGCTCCAAAGCATGGCGCTGCGGGACTTGATCGCGGGACCAGCCATACAGGATGGCGTCCCCGCCTTCCAACCGCAAAAGCGCCTGGTCGCCCTCCGCACGGGTCGGCATCGCACGCCGCAAGGCAATGCTATCGACTTCGACCGCCACCAGGTCCAGTCCGGCTCGCGCAACCATCCGTTCGACCGGCTCCAGCGCTCGCTGCCGACAGGCGGCCACCAGCACGTCCTGGTGCCCGTCCCGCTCACCGGAAGCGCCAAGCACCTGGAAGTCCAGCGCCAGGTCATCCAGTGGAAACGGAAACAGCCGCTCGGCATCGGCGAGCAGTTGCGCTTCGAGTCCGGACGCCCCGAGGCCCTGTGGCAACTGGCAGTGCTTGAAGATGACCTGGGAACCCGGTAACGCCAGGGCTGCCCGGCGCTGCCGACTGCCACAACGGCGCAGGGCGTTTTCCAGGGCGGCGACGACGCTGTCGGGGTCGCCGGCAGCTCCATCGGAAGACAGGGGCTCCGATATGCAGGCCGCCACCCGGTGACGCCGACGACAGCCCTGGAGTTGAATGATCCGTACCGAATCGGAGGCGATCTCCACCCCCAGCAGTGAACCGGCATCCTTGCCGAAGCGTCCTAGCATCGCTGTTCCTTTTTTACTGTGATGTCGCCCCGCCGACAGACGGCCGTGCAGGCCATGCGCCGAGGCCGGCCGCCCAGGCGGTGACCCGGCGGAGCGAAAAATGCTTATAATGCCCAGCGCTTTTCCGGCGCTGGCCGCGTGCAATCCACTCCTCAACCTGGACACCCAAAAGCCTTGATACGCCTGCTGAAGTTCTTCTGGTGGTCTCTCGTCGCAGTCATCTGCGCGCTCGTACTCGGTGTGAGCGGTGCGTTTCTGTATCTTAGTCCCAGCCTGCCCTCGGTCGACGCTCTCAGAAGCATCCAGTTGCAGATCCCCCTGAGGGTCTACAGCAGCGACGGCAAGCTGATTGCCGAGTTCGGCGAAATGCGCCGCTCGCCGATCCGTTTTGCGGATATTCCCCCGCAATTCATTCAGGCGCTTCTGTCAGCCGAAGATGACAATTTCCTCAACCACTACGGCGTCGATCCGGGCAGCCTGATGCGCGCCGCGACCCAGTTGTTGAAGTCCGGCCATATCCAGACCGGCGGCAGCACCATCACCATGCAGGTGGCGAAGAACTTCTTCCTGACCAACGAGCGCAGCTTCTCGCGCAAGACCACCGAGATCCTGCTGGCGCTGCAGATCGAACGGGAACTGACCAAGGACGAAATCCTCGAGCTGTACGTCAACAAGATCTACCTGGGCAACCGCGCCTATGGCATCGATGCCGCCGCGCAGGTGTACTACGGCAAGTCGATCCGCGACATCAGCCTGGCGCAGATGGCGATGATCGCCGGCCTGCCCAAGGCACCGTCGCGCTTCAATCCGCTGGCCAATCCGGTGCGCGCCAAGGAGCGCCGCGACTGGATCCTGGGCCGCATGTACAAGCTCGGCAAAATCGATCAGGCCAGCTACGAAGCGGCCTTGGCTGAACCGCTCAACGCCAGCTATCACGTGCCGACGCCGGAGGTGAACGCGCCGTACATCGCCGAGATGGCCCGCGCCGAAATGGTCGGGCGCTACGGCAGCGACGCCTATACGGAAGGTTTCCGGGTGACCACCACGGTGCCCAGCGACATGCAGGAAATGGCCAACAAAGCCGTGCTCAATGGGCTCACCGCCTACGACGAGCGCCACGGCTACCGTGGCCCCGAGTCGCGTTTCCCCGGCAAGACCCACGCTGCCTGGCTGCAGGAACTGAACAAACAGCGCGCCCTCGGCGGCCTGGAACCGGCCATCGTCACCGAGGTCGACAAGACCGGGCTGAAGGTGATGACCCGCGACGGTGAAGAAGAGCACGTTGCCTGGGACACCATGAAATGGGCACGTCCTTACCTCAACACCAACGCCCAGGGGCGTTCGCCGCAATCACCGGCGGACGTTGCCCAGGTGGGCGACCTGGTACGGGTACAACGCCTAGAGGATGGTTCGCTCAAGTTCAGTCAGGTGCCGGCGGCGCAAAGTGCACTGGTGACCCTCGACCCTTATAGCGGCGCGATCCGCGCCTTGGTCGGCGGTTTCTCGTTCGAGCAGAGCAACTACAACCGCGTCATGCAGGCCAAGCGCCAGCCAGGCTCGAGCTTCAAACCCTTCGTCTACAGCGCGGCGTTGGACAGTGGCTATACCGCGGCCAGCCTGGTCAACGACGCACCGATCGTGTTCGTCGACGAGTACCTGGACAAAGTCTGGCGACCGAAGAACGACACCAACACGTTCCTCGGCCCGATCCGCATGCGCGAGGCGCTGTACAAGTCGCGCAACCTGGTGTCGATTCGCCTGCTGCAAGCCATGGGCGTCGACCGCACCATCGACTACATCAGCAAGTTCGGCTTCAACAAGCAGGACCTGCCGCGCAACCTGTCCCTGGCACTGGGCACCGCAACGTTGACGCCGATGGAGATCGCGACCGGCTGGAGCACCTTCGCCAACGGCGGCTACAAGATCAACCCGTACCTGATCGAGCGGATCGAGAGCCGCAATGGCGAAACCTTGTTCACCGCCAATCCCGCTCGCGTGCCTCAAGGCGCCGAAGACAACGCCGGAGTAGCCGCGCCGGAGCAGCCGCTCAGCACCGCCGCATTGCCTGGGGAGGCACCGGCTGACAGCCAGGAGGCTGCGCAGCCGCAGACCCCGGCGGTGGCCGAGCGGATCGTCGATGGCCGCACCACCTACATCCTCACCAGCATGCTGCAGGACGTGATCAAGCGAGGGACCGGCCGTCGTGCCCTGGCCTTGGGCCGTGACGACCTCGCAGGCAAGACCGGTACCACCAACGAGTCCAAGGACGCCTGGTTCTCCGGCTACAACGCCGACTACGTGACTTCCGTCTGGGTCGGTTTCGACCAGCCGGAAAGTCTTGGCCGTCGGGAATACGGCGGTACCGCGGCACTGCCGATCTGGATGAGCTTCATGGGCGCGGCGCTCAAAGGCAAGCCAAGCCATGCGCCTGCCGAACCCGAGGGCATCCTCAGCCTGCGCGTCGATCCGATCAGTGGACGGGCCGCTTCGCCAAGCACGCCTAACGCCTACTTCGAGCTGTTCAAGGCCGAAGACTCGCCACCCTCGGTGGACGAACTGGGCAATGGGGTGGCACCTGGCAGCCCGCTACCGGCCGACGAAGCGACGCCGATGGACCTGTTCTAGCCTGGAACCTGAAGCAAAAAAAACCGGCTCATATGAGCCGGTTCTTTTTTGTCTGCTGCTTTCAGCCGTTGAACACTTCATCCACGCTGTTCAGCGGGTAGTGCTTCGGATACGGCAGGGTCGCGACGCCGGATTCGATGGCGGCCTTGGCCACGGCATCGGAAACCACAGTGATCAGACGTGGATCCAGTGGCTTCGGAATGATGTACTCGCGACCGAATTCCAGGGCCTGGACGTTGTAGGCGTCGCAAACTTCCTTCGGAACCGGCAGCTTGGCCAGGTCTTTCAGGGCGATGGCGGCGGCGATCTTCATCTCTTCGTTGATGCGCTTGGCGCGAACGTCCAGCGCACCACGGAAGATGAACGGGAAGCCCAGTACGTTGTTGACCTGGTTCGGGTAGTCGGAACGACCGGTGGCCATGATCACGTCGCTGCGGGTTTCGTGGGCCAGTTCAGGCTTGATTTCCGGATCCGGGTTCGAGCAGGCGAACACGATCGGGTTGGCAGCCATCGACTTCAGACCTTCCGGGCTCAGCAGGTTCGGGCCGGACAGGCCGACGAACACGTCGGCGCCGTCCAATGCGTCGGCCAGGGTGCGCTTGTCGGTGGCGTGGGCGAACTGCGCCTTGTACTGGTTCAGGTCGTCACGACCAGCGTGGATCACGCCGCTGCGGTCGATCATGAAGATGTTCTCGACCTTGGCACCCATGCTGACCAGCAGCTTCATGCAGGAGATGGCGGCAGCGCCGGCACCCAGGCAGACGATCTTGGCGTCTTCGAGCTTCTTGCCGGCGATTTCCAGGGCGTTGATCATGCCGGCCGCGGTGACGATGGCGGTACCGTGCTGGTCATCGTGGAACACCGGGATGTCGCACTGCTCGATCAGAGTGCGCTCGATCTCGAAGCACTCAGGTGCCTTGATGTCTTCCAGGTTGATGCCACCGAAGGTGATGGAAATACGACGCACGGTATCGATGAAAGCCTGCGGGCTTTCCGACTCGACTTCGATGTCGAACACATCGATACCGGCGAAACGCTTGAACAGAACACCCTTGCCTTCCATGACCGGCTTGGAGGCCAGTGGGCCGAGGTCGCCCAGGCCGAGGATGGCGGTACCATCGGAAATCACAGCAACCAGGTTGCCCTTGCCGGTGTATTTGTAAGCCAGCTCTGCATCGCGGCCGATCTCGCGCACCGGCTCGGCAACGCCAGGGCTGTAGGCCAGGGCGAGGTCACGGGCAGTGGCGGTTGGCTTGGAGAGCTCGACGCTCAGTTTCCCCGGACGAGGTTGAGCGTGATAATCGAGAGCGGCGGTTTTCAGGTCTGACATGGTGGGCATTCCGCTTGTTTACTGTTCTGACGGACCGCCGAGGATACGCAAAGAGCCGGGTAGTCACAAGACTGCCCGGTCACTTGTGTCAAGGCCTTTGGCCTAAGACTTTCCGCTATAACCCACGGGGCATACGCCTCACAGTGTGTACAATCTACACTCTTAATGTCTACATGTTTTAGCCGGAAATACGCTGCAGCATGCTGGGGTCGGTCAGCGGCAGCACCCAGCGCCGCTGGCCCGACTTGAGCCCTCCCCGGCGGGACCGATCCAGCACCCAACCCCGCGCCTCGACCCGATGCCCCTTGAGGTGTTCGAAGAAGCTGGAGGGAAAGCTGCGCTGCAGACGAGCCGGCACCTGCAACACCACGGCATCATCCAAGGTCAGCCAGACTCCACCGCGATTACGCTCGATGCCTTGCACGGTGCCACTGAGCACGGCGAAGCCGGCGTGCCGCACGGCATCGGCACGCAGCACCGGCGATTGCCGCCATAGGCCGGCGCCAGCGTCGCGCGCAGCCTGTTCGGCCCGCTGCTGGCAGCGCGCCAGGCTGACATTGGGGGCCACCGCAACCCGGTAACCCAAGCCTTCGCTAAGCAACCGCGCCTCGAGATTGTCGCCATTGCGCCCATACAAATGCGCCAGGGTGCGACCGTACTTGTCCCTGCCCTGCGCCCCCAACACCAGGCCGACCTGGCCATCACTGGCCTTTACCAACGCCTGCAGGCGCCGTCTGGCGGCTTCGGCATAGGGTTCGCTGGTGCGCCCCTTGCGCCCGATTTCCGGCGCGTTGATACCGATCATCCGCACGCTGCGGCCATCGCTCAAGCGCACGGTGTCGCCATCGACCACCTGGCGAACCGCGACCGTCTGCGGATTGGCTGGCAGCGGGCAAAAGGCAGTGGCCGAAGCAGGGCAGTGCCAGATCGCAGCCACAAAAAAGGCGCCCACGAGGGGCGCCTTCTTCTGCAACAACGCGAAGCCCGAAGGATTCGCCATGCGCATGATTACTTCTTGGTACCGAACATGCCGAAGCGGTCGGCGAACTTCTGTACGCGACCACCGGTGTCCAGGACTTTCTGCTTACCGGTGTAGAACGGGTGGCACAGGTTGCACACGTCGATCGCCAGGGTATCGCCCAGGGTCGAACGGGTTTCGAATTTGTTGCCGCAGCTGCAAGTGACTGCAACTACTTCGTAGTTCGGATGAATATCTTTCATGGTTGCTTCCTCGAGCTGCGTGCCGCCATCCAACACCAATTGTTGAATACCGCACGTAATTAGGCGGCGAATAATACCAGAGCACAGCGCTAGCGCAAGTTGTCGCGTGTACCAACGGTCGTCTGCTAGGCTCGCCAAACCTTGAAATGCCCTGCCGAGACCTTCCGCGTGTCCGATGTCATCCTGCGTCTTGCCCTGCCCTCTCCGCTGCGCCGCCTGTTCGACTACAAGGCACCGGCGAGCATGGCGCGTCTTGCCCTGACCCCAGGCATGCGCATTCGCGTGCCGTTCGGTCGACGCGAAATGATAGGCGTGCTGGTGGAGGTATGCGCGCAAAGCGAGGTGCCCGCCGACAAGCTCAAGCCGGCCACGGCCCTGCTCGACCCGGTGTCGCCGATCCCGGCGTCGCTGTTCAAGCTGTGCCTGTGGACCGCCCAGTATTATCAGCACAGCCTCGGAGACACCCTCAGTTGGGCGCTCCCCACCCTGCTGCGCCAAGGCGAACCGGCCGAGATGCGCCAGGAGCGTTTCTGGCACGTGGCACCCGGTGCACGCTTGGAAGACCCGCGCATCGCCCGCGCACCACGCCAGCGGGATGCGCTCAAGACCTTGGCCCAGCATCCCCATGGCGTGGCGCACAGCTTGCTGGGCAAGCTCAACCTGAACAAGGACAGCCTCGATCTGCTGCTGGCCAAGGAGCTGGTCCAGGTCGAGGTCCGTCGCCACTTGCCCAGCACCCGCCACGAACATTGGCTGGCGCAGCCGGAATTGCCGCTCAACGACGAACAGCGCGAGGCCTTCGACAGCGTTCGCGAAGGCTTTGGCGGCTTCGCCGCGTTTCTGTTGGCCGGCGTTACCGGCAGCGGCAAGACCGAGGTGTATCTGCAACTGATTCGCGAAACGCTGGAGGCCGGCAAGCAGGCGTTGGTGCTGATTCCTGAGATCAACCTCGGCCCTCAGACCCTGGCCCGCTTCGAACAGCGCTTCAACGCCCGCATCGCCCTGCTGCACTCGGCGGTCGGCGATCGCGAACGACTGGACGCCTGGCTGGCCGCGCGCGACGGCGAGGCGGACATCATCATCGGCACGCGCTCGGCGCTGTTCACGCCAATGAAAAACCCCGGCCTGATCATCATCGACGAAGAGCATGACGGCTCCTATAAACAGCAGGAAGGCCTGCGCTATCATGCCCGCGACCTGGCACTGGTGCGCGCCCATCAGGAAAACATCCCGATCCTGCTCGGCTCGGCGACCCCGTCGTTGGAAACGCTGCACAACGCGCTGACTGGACGCTATCGGCTGCTGCGCATGAACCAGCGCGCCGGCGGCGCGCGCCCACCGCGAATGTTGCGCCTGGACGTCAAGAGCCTACCCCTGGACAGCGGCATCAGCGGCCCGCTGCAACAGGCCATTCGCCAGACCCTCGAGGCCGGCCAGCAAGTACTGGTGTTCCTCAACCGTCGCGGCTTCGCGCCCACACTGCTATGCCATGACTGCGGCTGGTTGTCGGAATGCCCTCGCTGCGACGCCCGCATGACCGTGCACCAGCGCTCGGGGGTACTGCGCTGTCACCATTGTGGCTACGACGAACGCCTGCCGCACCACTGCCCCAAGTGCCAGCACGTCGACTTGCGTGCCGTTGGCGCGGGCACCGAACGCGCCGAGGAGCGGCTCAAGGTGCTGTTCCCGGACTACCCGGTCCTGCGGGTGGACCGTGACAGCACCGCGCGCAAGGACGCCATGCACAACCTGTTCAGCACCATCCAGCGGGGACAGCCGAGCATTCTCGTCGGCACCCAGATGCTGGCCAAGGGTCATCACTTCCCCCGGGTCACTCTTGTAGCCATCCTCGATGCCGATGGAGGACTGTTCTCCGGCGATTTTCGCGCCAGCGAGCGCATGGCCCAGCTAATCGTCCAGGTGGCCGGGCGAGCTGGACGCGCCGAAGAACCGGGCAAGGTGATCATCCAGACCCACCTGGCCGACCACCCATTGCTGGTGCAATTGACCGAACAGGGCTATTTCGCTTTTGCCGAGCAGGCCCTGGAAGAACGCCGCAGTGCCGGGCTGCCGCCTTTCTCGCACCTCGCCCTGCTGCGCGCCGAGGCGCACAAGCCCGGCCAGGCAGAAGGCTTTCTCGATGAGGCCTGCAGTGCCGCCGAGCGCTTGGTGGCCGAGCAGCGCCTGCCCGGCATCGAACTGCTGGGACCGGTACCGGCACCGATGGAGCGGCGCGCCGGCCGCTTCCGGGCGCAATTGTTGATACAAGCCAACACCCGGGCGCCCTTGCATCGACTCATCAGCGCCTGGTTGCTAGTGTTGGAACAGATGCCGAGCGGGCGCCAGGTGCGCTGGTCGCTGGACGTCGACCCCGTCGACCTGTACTGAGCCAGCAGTTCAAAGGTTGGCAACCCGCTCCCGGCAACGGATAATAGCCAGTTTTTCCACCTGCGCATCCAGGCGCTCACCGCGCTTGCGGTCGAAAAGAGAACCCCATGAAAGACACCATTCGCCAGCTCATCCAGCAAGCCCTCACCCAACTCGCCGCCGATGGTGTGCTGCCAGCAGGGCTGACGCCGGCGATCCAGGTCGAAAACGCCCGCGACAAGACCCACGGCGATTTCGCCAGCAACATTGCCATGATGCTGGCCAAGCAAGCGGGCATGAAGCCGCGTGACCTGGCAGAAAAGCTCATCGATGCGCTGCCGGCCAGCGATGACATCAGCAAGGTCGAAATCGCCGGCCCCGGCTTCCTGAACTTCTTCCAGAACACCGGCGCCCTCGCCAGTCGCCTGGACGCAGCCCTGGCCGACGATCACCTCGGCGTGCGCAAGAACGGACCTGCCGAGAAAGTGGTGATCGACATGTCGGCGCCCAACCTGGCCAAGGAAATGCACGTCGGCCATCTGCGCTCGACCATCATCGGCGACAGCGTCGCCCGCGTGCTGGAGTTCCTCGGTGATGACGTCGTGCGGCAGAACCACGTGGGCGACTGGGGTACCCAGTTCGGCATGCTGCTGGCCTACCTGGAAGAGAACCCGATCACCAGCGACGAACTGTCGGACCTGGAGAACTTCTACCGCGCAGCCAAGAAACGCTTCGACGAGTCCGAAGAATTCGCCAACCGTGCACGTGGTCTGGTGGTCAAGCTGCAGGCCGGCGATGCTGACTGCATGGCATTGTGGACGCGCTTCAAGGATATTTCCCTGTCGCACTGCCAGAAGACCTACGAGCTGCTCAACGTCAAGCTGACCATGGCCGACGTGATGGGCGAAAGCGCTTACAACGACGACCTGGCCAACGTGGTCGCCGATCTCAAGGCCAAAGGCCTGCTGGTCGAAGACCAGGGCGCCCAATGCGTCTTCCTCGATGAATTCAAGAACAGCGAAGGCGAGCCGCTGCCGGTGATCGTGCAGAAAGCCGACGGCGGCTACCTGTACGCCACCACCGACCTCGCGGCCGTGCGCTACCGCAGCAACGTGCTCAAGGCCGACCGCGCGCTGTACTTCGTCGATCAGCGCCAGGCCCTGCACTTCAACCAGGTGTTCGAAGTCGCGCGCCGCGCAGGTTTCGTCGGCCATCCGATGCGGATGGAGCACATGGGCTTCGGCACCATGAACGGCGCCGACGGCCGCCCGTTCAAGACCCGCGACGGTGGCACGGTGAAGCTGATCGACCTGCTCACCGAAGCCAAGGAACGCGCCTATGCCCTGGTCAAGGACAAGAACCCAGACCTGGCCGAGGACGACCTGCGCCATATCGGCGAAGTGGTGGGTATCGGCGCGGTCAAGTACGCCGACCTGTCCAAGCATCGCACCAGCGACTACAGCTTCAACTTCGACCTGATGCTCAACTTCGAGGGCAACACCGCGCCTTACCTGCTGTATGCGTACACCCGCGTGGCCGGCGTGTTCCGCAAGCTGGGCAAGGGCTTCGACGAGGTGGACGGGCAAATCGTGCTGCAGGCCGAGAAGGAGCAGGACCTGGCTGCACGCCTGGCCCAGTTCGGTGAAGTCCTGAACAACGTCGCGGAGAAGGGTACGCCACACGTGCTGTGCAGCTACCTGTACGACCTCGCAGGTCTGTTCTCGAGCTTCTACGAGAACTGCCCGATCCTCGCCGCCGAGAGCCCGGAGCAGCAGCAGAGCCGCCTGCGCCTGGCGGCCCTGACCGGCCGCACGCTCAAGCAGGGCCTCGAGTTGCTGGGCCTGGAAACCCTGGAGCGCATGTAAGTTGGCTGCCAAGAAAAAACCCGCCCCCAAACGCGGCGCCAGCCGCCCGCAAGCCCCCGCCAAGCAGCCCATCCCCGGATGGGTCTGGCTGGCGGTCGGCCTCACCGTCGGTGCTTTCATCGTCTTCCTGATGAAGCTCGAACCGGGCGGCGGCGATATCAAACGCAGCAAACCCGAGCAGCAGAAGCCAGAGAAGGTGGCCGAGGCCAGCAAGGGCAATGCCGCTACCCCACAGCAGCCGGTGAAGCCGAAGTACGACTTCTATACCCTGTTGCCGGAGTCCGAGGTGATCGTGCCGCCGGAGGCTGTGCCAGAGAAGACTCCGCCCGTGCCTGCCCAACCGCCGACACCGGTCACCCCTGCCGAAGCCGCCAAGATCGATACCGCACGCGCCCAGGCAGCACTGCTTGGACAGACGCCACCACCGGCACCGCCCGTGATCAAGCCGGCGGCCACCACCCAGTTCTTCCTGCAGGCCGGCTCGTTCCGCAAGCAGGCCGATGCCGACCGGGTTCGCGCGCAGATTATCCTGCTCGGCCAGGCGGTCAAGGTGGAGTCGGGTACGGTCAAGGATGAAACCTGGTACCGCGTATTGGTAGGTCCGTTCAGCAACCGCGAACAGTTGACCGGGGCACAGAAGCAGTTGGCGGGAGCAGGTTTCAGCAACCTGCTGTTGCAGCAGCGTCAGACTCGCCAATAAAGCCAGCGAGTGAAAAAGGCCTTGTCACACGACGCGACAAGGCCTTTTTTGGCTCTTCACGGATTAGTGGGGGGCAGGGGTTTGGGCTTTGGGGTCTCCTGGTCTCCGGGGGTGGGGCTTGGGTTTGTATGGCTGGTCCGAGGGATGTAGCGGCGCTACGCACAATGGATCAGCTCACGATCTAAATGCCAACCCAAGCCAAGCCAAGCTCCCCGACAATCCGTGAATAACCTTTGGGTGCCGGCAGCCCTTTCAGCGCTGGGCATTGGCCTCGGAGACCTGGCTGTTCAGCGTCCAGAAGTCGTACAACACCCCCAGCAGGAACAACCCACCGGTGAAGAAATAGATGATCGCGCTGATCCATTTCCCTTGATACAGGCGATGCACACCGAAGATGCCGAGGAAGGTCAGCAGGATCCAGGCGATGTTGTAGTCGATACGGCCGGAGGTGAAGCGCATGTCGGCCTCTCGGTCCATCGACGGGATCAGGAACAGGTCGATCAGCCAGCCGATACCGAACACACCGAGGGTCAGGAACCAGATGGTCCCGGTGATCGGCTTGCCGTAGTAGAAACGGTGCGATCCGGTGAAGCCGAAGATCCACAACAGGTAGCCGATGACCTTGCTATGGGTGTCGTGATACGGCACGCCGTCTTGATAACTGTTCATTCATAGCTCCCTGGGTTTATCCAAAAATTTTCTAACGAAAAATGTGACTTTTCTGGCGCAGGCCGACGTACGGCAACATGACAATCGACCAACGGATCAGAAATTGATCAAAAAGCTGTTATAAAGTTGCGCGCCCAACACACAACATTCATAAGAGCTTCATCTATGCCGCCTTTCTTCAAGACATGGCTGACCCTCTGCCTATTATTGCCCCTGGCCGCCCACGCCACCAATCGTGAGCAACGTCTTCCCAACGGGTTCACCGGCTATACCACCAATGCCACGGTGAAACACGCCCCGGCCAAGCACACCACGCTGCGTGCTCGCCCGAGCAGCGTTGCCAGCAGTCACGGTCTGCCGGTGGCCGCGATGTCGCCGAAACAGAGCAGCACTGTGCTCAGTCGCGCCGTCAATATGCTCGGCACCCCCTATCGCTGGGGCGGTAGCAGCCCGAAGAAGGGCTTCGATTGCAGTGGTCTGGTCAAGTACGCCTTCGATGACGTGGCCAATGTCGACTTGCCACGCACCTCCAATGCCATGGCCCAGGGCCACGGCATCAAGGTGGCGAAGAGCGACCTCAAGCCCGGTGACCTGATCTTCTTCAACATCAAGAGCCGTCGGGTCAATCACGTTGCCATCTATCTGGGCAACGATCGCTTCATCCATGCGCCGCGTCGCGGCAAGCGGGTGAGCATCGACACGCTGAGCAAGCCTTACTGGCAAAAGCACTACGTGGTGGCCAAGCGAATGCTGCCCAAGGAACAGCAACTGAGCTTGGCCAAGCGCTGATCCGATCGGCGCTGCAGCGCGACGACCTGTTCGCGGGGCAGGCCCGCTTGCTTCAGGCCCGCCCGAAGGAGCGGGCCTGCCGCGTCAACGAGCGGCTACAGGTGCTGGTCACTGATCAGCCTTTTCTCCACCAGCCGCCGCACGGCGCCCTCCATCGTCGACATTCCCTGCGCAGCACCTGCCTGCATCACTGAACACAACTGCTCCATGCGCCCCTCACGAACCAGGTTGCGTACCGCCGGGGTCGCCACCAATACCTCCCGGGCTGCCACACGTCCGCCGTCGACCCGCTTGACCAGCGCCTGCACCACGACCAAACGCAGCGAATCGGCCAGCATCGCACGCACCAGCGGCTTTTCCTCGGCGGCGAACACCTCTACGAGGCGCTCAAGGCTGCTTGAAGCCGAACGCGCATGCACCGTGGCCAGGACCAGATGCCCGGTTTCCGCAGCCCGCAACGCCAGGCGAATGGTCTCCAGGTCGCGCAGTTCGCCGATCATGATCACATCGGGGTCCTGGCGCAGCGCACTGCGCAGGCCCTGGGAAAAATCCTGGGCGTGGCGACCGATTTCCCGCTGAGTCACCAGACTTCGCCCGCTCTTGTGGATAACTTCGATCGGATCTTCCAGCGTGACGATGTGCAACGCTCGCTGACTCCCTAGCTGGTGCAGCAAAGCCGCCAGGGTGCTGGACTTGCCGCTGCCGGTCGGACCGCCGACCAGCACCAGGCCGTCGCTATGATTGGCAATCATTGGGTACAAATTTTCCAGTTCGAGTGCAGCGAGGCTGGCGACGTTCTTCGGGATCAGGCGAAACGTTGCCGCAGCGCCGCGCAACTGGCGGAACAGGTTCACGCGGAAACGCCCAAGCGGCTCCAGGTCCAGTGCCAGGTCCAGATCCTCTCCGCGCTGCCAGCGCTGGTGCTGGCTGGCATCCAGCCATTGCGCCAGGGCATGGTCCAGCAATGCCGGCGATAGGCTCGGCAGGTCCATGCGCTGCAACTCGCCCGCACAGCGCAGCATTGGTATCTCACCCACGGCCAGGTGCAGGTCGCTCGCCCCTGCCTCCACGGCCAGGGCCAACAGGTCGGTCACATCCATGAGACTCCCCAAAGACCGTCAAGCAGGTAGAATGCGGCAGACTCCTGAGCCGCCGGCATCGATCCATGTCCACCATAGCAGACAACCTTTCCGCCCTACTCACCCGCATCGATAGCGCCGCCAAGGCTGCCGACCGGGCTCCGGCGAGCATCCAGTTGCTGGCCGTGAGCAAGACCAAACCCGCCACCGCCATCCGCGAGATCCATGCCGCCGGCGTGCGCGATGTCGGGGAGAACTACCTGCAGGAAGCCCTGGCCAAGCAACAGGAACTTGCCGACCTGCCCTTGATCTGGCACTTCATCGGCCCCATCCAGTCGAACAAGACCAAAGCCATTGCCGAACATTTCGACTGGGTACATTCCGTGGATCGCCTGAAGATCGCACAACGCCTTTCCGAACAGCGCCCTGCCGGGCTGCCGCCGCTGAATATCTGCCTGCAGGTGAACGTCAGCGGCGAAGACAGCAAGTCCGGCTGCACCCCGGCCGACCTGCCGGCGCTGGCCGAGGCGGTGATGGCGTTGCCCAACCTGCGCCTGCGCGGGCTGATGGCGATTCCCGAACCGACCGATGACCGGGCGGCGCAAGAGGCCGCCTTCGCCACCGTGCGCCAGTTGCTCGACGGCCTGGACCTTGGCCTGGACACCCTCTCCATGGGCATGAGCCACGATCTGGAAGCGGCGATCGCCCAGGGCGCGACCTGGATCCGTATCGGGACCGCCCTGTTCGGTGCCCGCGACTACGGGGCTGCCTGATTCCATGCTTTACTCACTCTTTCCCTCAAGGACCTGACATGAGCAAGACACGTATCGCCTTTATCGGCGCCGGCAACATGGCCGCCAGCCTGATCGGTGGCCTGCGTGCCCAGGGCCTGGATGCTTCGCAGATCACCGCCAGCGATCCCGGCGCCGAGACCCGCACCCGCGTCCACGTCGAGCACGGTATCGAGGTTTACGAAGACAATGCCCAGGCCGTGGCCAGTGCCGACGTGGTGGTGCTGGCGGTCAAGCCGCAAGTGATGAAAACCGTGTGCCAGACCCTGCAGCCCTCGCTGCAGGACGGCCAGCTGATCGTCTCCATCGCTGCCGGTATCACCTGTGCCAGCTTGCAAGCCTGGCTGGGTGCCCGCCCGCTGGTGCGCTGCATGCCCAACACCCCGGCCCTGCTGCGCGAAGGCGTCAGCGGCCTGTATGCCACTTCCGAAGTGACCGACGCCCAGCGCCAACAGGCTGAGCAGTTGCTGTCGGCGGTCGGCACCGCCGTCTGGCTGGAGCAGGAACAGCAACTGGATGCCGTCACCGCTGTCTCCGGTAGCGGCCCGGCGTATTTCTTCCTGCTGATCGAGTCCATGATTGCCGCGGGTGAAAAACTCGGCCTGCCGCGTGAAACCGCCTCGCAGCTGACCCTGCAGACCGCCCTGGGGGCTGCGCGCATGGCCGTTTCCAGCGATGTCGACGCCGCCGAATTGCGGCACCGTGTGACTTCGCCGGCGGGCACCACTGAGGCTGCGATCAAGTCGTTCCAGGGCAACGGTTTCGAGGCCCTCGTCGAGCAAGCGCTGCAGGCTGCGGCCAAACGCTCGGCCGAACTCGCCGAACAATTGGGCAAATAAGGAGTTCTTGATGAATGCACTGTCCGGCGCCGCGATCTTCGTGGTGCAAACCCTGGTCAGCCTGTACCTGGTGATCGTCCTGCTGCGCTTCGTGCTGCAACTGGTCAAAGCCAACTTCTACAACCCGCTGAGCCAGTTCACGGTGCGCGCCACCCAACCGCTGCTCAAGCCGATCCGCCGTATCATCCCCAGCATCGGCGGGTTGGATACGTCTTCGCTGCTGCTCGCCGTGGTCATTCAGGCGCTGCTGATGGCCTTCGTGCTGATGCTGACCTACGGCGTCTTCGGCGATGTGCTGCACCTGCTGCTGTGGGCGATCATCGGCATCACGTCGCTGTTCCTGAAGATTTTCTGGGTGGCGATGATCGTCATGGTGATCGTGTCCTGGATCGCGCCCAACAGCCACAACCCGGCAGCCGAGCTGGCCTACCAGATCAGCGAACCGGTACTCGCGCCGTTCCGCCGCCTGGTGCCGAACCTTGGCGGCCTGGACATTTCGCCGATCTTCGCCTTCATCGCCATCCAGGTGATCCAGTCGTTCGTCATGCCCCCGCTGGCCGCCTACGCCGGCATGCCACAAGAACTGTGGCGGATGATCTGACCCGGATCAGCGCTCCTTGAGCCTGGCGGCAAGCCTTTGCTTGCCGCTGGGGGTAGCGCTCTTTAGACTTACGCCTCCGTCAAGCGTGAGCAGGGTCGATGTCCACTGTCCTTCCCGAAGATTCCGTCGGTCTGGTGACCCCGCAGGTCGCCCGGTTCGACGAGCCCCTGGCCCTGGCCTGTGGCCGTTCCCTGACCAGCTACGAGCTGGTCTACGAAACCTATGGCACCCTGAATGCCAGCGCGAGCAACGCTGTGCTGATCTGCCATGCTCTGTCCGGCCACCACCATGCCGCCGGCTATCACGCGGTCACCGACCGCAAGCCGGGCTGGTGGGACAGCTGCATCGGCCCAGGCAAGCCGATCGACACCAACCGATTCTTCGTGGTCAGCCTGAACAACCTCGGCGGCTGCAATGGCAGCACGGGGCCAAGCAGCCTCAACCCGGCCACCGGCAAGCCCTATGGCGCCGATTTTCCGGTGCTGACCGTGGAAGACTGGGTGCACAGCCAGGTGCGCCTGGCCGATCGCCTGGGGATCGGCCAGTGGGCCGCGGTGGTCGGCGGCAGCCTCGGTGGCATGCAGGCCCTGCAATGGACCATCACCTATCCTGAGCGCGTGCGCCACTGCGTCGACATCGCCTCGGCGCCCAAGCTTTCGGCGCAGAACATCGCCTTCAACGAAGTGGCGCGCCAGGCCATTCTCACCGACCCCGAGTTCCACGGTGGCTCGTTCCAGGATCAGGGCGTGATCCCCAAGCGCGGACTCATGCTGGCGCGCATGGTCGGCCACATCACCTACCTGTCCGACGACTCGATGGGCGAGAAATTCGGCCGGGAACTCAAGAGCGACAAGCTCAACTACGATTTCCACAGCGTCGAATTCCAGGTCGAAAGCTACCTGCGCTACCAAGGCGAGGAGTTTTCCGGTCGATTCGACGCCAACACCTACCTGCTGATGACCAAGGCCCTGGATTACTTCGACCCGGCAGCCGCCCACGGCGGCGACCTGGCTGCCACCCTGGCCCACGTCAAGGCAGACTACTGCATCATGTCGTTCACCACCGACTGGCGTTTCTCGCCGGCCCGCTCGCGGGAAATCGTCGATGCCCTGATGGCCGCACGCAAGAACGTCTGTTATCTGGAGATCGACTCGCCTTACGGCCACGATGCCTTCCTGATCCCAACACCTCGCTACATCCAGGGATTCTCGAACTACATGAACCGCATCGCCATCTGAGGACAGCATGAGAGCCGATCTGGAAATCATCCACGACTGGATCCCCGCCGGCAGCCGGGTACTCGACCTGGGCTGCGGCAGCGGCGAGCTGCTGGCTTCGCTGCGTGACCGCAAGCAGGTCAGCGGTTATGGCCTGGAGATCGACCCTGACAACATCGCCGCGTGCGTGGCCAAGGGCGTCAACGTCATCGAACAGGACCTGGACAAGGGCTTGGGCAACTTCGCCAGCAACAGTTTCGACGTGGTGATCATGACCCAGGCCCTGCAGGCCGTCGAATACCCCGACCGCATCCTCGACGAGATGCTGCGGGTCGGACGTCAGTGCATCATCACCTTCCCCAACTTCGGTCACTGGCGTTGCCGCTGGTATCTGGCGACCAAAGGCCGCATGCCGGTATCGGACTTCATGCCGTATACCTGGTACAACACGCCGAACATCCACTTCTGCACCTTCGCCGACTTCGAAGAACTGTGCCACGAGCGCCACGCCAAGGTCCTCGACCGCCTGGCTGTGGATCACTTGCACCGCAACGGGTGGGGCGGGCGGCTTTGGCCTAATCTTCTAGGTGAAATCGGCATCTACCGCGTCAGCAGCCCAAGCCTGCAGGAGCATCAGCTCGCGGTCTGACGCCCACCGGAGGACTCGCACCATGCGTCGCCTAGCCCTGTTCCTGATCAGCCTGTGCCTGGCCCTGCCAGCCCTGGCGGCCGACGCCGCCCGCCCCGAGCGCAAGGAAGTGTTCGGCGATGTGACGGTCCACTACAGCGCCTTCACCTCCAGCATGCTGCAGCCGAATATTGCCGCCGCCACCGGTCTGGTCCGCAGCAAGAACCAGGGCGTGCTCAACATTGCCGTGATCAAGGCCGGCAAGCCGAGCATCGCGGTGGTCAGCGGCACGGTGAAAGACCTCACCGGACGCAGCAGCCCACTGTCGTTCCGGCAGATCACCGACCAAGGGGCGGTGTATTACATCGCTCAGTTCAAGATCGAACAGGCCGAGACACTGACTTTCGACCTGAACGTCGAAACCGGCGGTATCAGCCACCCACTCAGTTTCAACCAGGAAGTGTTCCCAGGCGAATGATGAATCTCCAGCAACTCGTATTGGCCAGCCATAACGCCGGCAAACTCAAGGAACTCCAGGCCATGCTCGGCACCTCGGTGCAGTTGCGCTCGATCGGCGAGTTCAGCCAGGTCGAGCCGGAGGAAACCGGCCTGTCGTTCGTCGAAAACGCCATCCTCAAAGCGCGCAATGCCGCGCGTATCTCAGGGTTGCCGGCGCTGGCCGACGACTCGGGCCTGGCGGTGGACTTCCTCGGCGGTGCCCCCGGCATCTACTCGGCACGCTATGCCGATGGCAAGGGCGATGCAGCGAACAACGCCAAGCTGCTCGAAGCCCTCAAGGACGTGCCCGAGGCAGAACGTGGCGCTCAGTTCGTCTGCGTGCTGGCTTTGGTGCGCCATGCCGACGACCCGCTGCCGATCCTCTGCGAGGGCCTGTGGCACGGCCGTATCCTGTTCCAGGCCAGCGGTGAGCATGGCTTCGGCTACGACCCGCTGTTCTGGGTGCCGGAGCGCGACTGCTCGAGCGCCGAGCTCGCCCCTGTGGACAAGAATCAGCTCAGCCACCGCGCCCGCGCCATGGCGCTGCTGCGTAAACGTCTGGGCCTGGCATGATCGAAACGTTGTCCCAGCCAGGCGCGGCAGGCCTTTCCAGCCTGCCCCCGCTGGCGCTGTACATCCACATTCCGTGGTGCGTGCGCAAGTGCCCCTACTGCGACTTCAACTCCCACGCCGCCGGGCCTGAGTTGCCGGAAGAGGCCTACGTCGATGCCTTGCTGACCGACCTCGACCAGGAGATGCCCGCCGTGCAGGGCCGGCCGATCACGTCGATCTTCTTCGGCGGAGGCACCCCGAGCCTGTTCAGCGCCAACGCGCTGGGGCGCTTGCTGCGCGGGGTGGAGCAACGCATCCCGTTCACTGCAGATATCGAGATCACCCTCGAGGCCAACCCCGGTACGTTCGAGCAGGAGAAGTTCAAGGCCTACCGGCAGACCGGTATCAATCGCCTGTCGATCGGCGTGCAGAGCTTCCAGCCCGCCAAGCTGCAGGCCCTGGGGCGCATTCACAACGGCGACGAAGCGATCCGCGCCGCCGCCATGGCCCGCGCCGCCGGTTTCGACAACTTCAACATGGACTTGATGCACGGCCTGCCCGACCAGTCTCTGGACGATGCCCTGGGCGACTTGCGCCAAGCCATCGACTTGAGTCCGACGCACCTGTCCTGGTACCAGCTGACGGTGGAGCCGAACACGGTGTTCTGGAACCAGCCGCCGGAGTTGCCCGAGGACGATATCCTCTGGGATATCCAGGAAGCCGGCCAGGCGCTGATGGCGGCAAACGGCTTCCAACAGTACGAAGTGTCAGCCTACGCCCAGGCCGGGCGCGCCGCACGGCACAACCTCAATTACTGGCGCTTCGGCGATTTCATCGGCATCGGCGCGGGCGCCCACGGCAAACTGACGTTTGCCGATGGTCGAATCCTTCGCACCTGGAAGACTCGCCTGCCCAAGGATTACCTGAACCTGGCCAAACCGTTCAAGGCTGGCGAGAAGCTGCTGCCAGTCGACGAGTTGCCGTTCGAATTCCTGATGAACGCCCTGCGCCTGACCGAAGGCGTGGAGGCGGAGCTGTTCACCCAGCGCACCGGCCTGCCCCTGGCGCAGCTTACCGAAGCGAGGCGTGCGGCCGAACAAAAAGGCCTTTTGCAGGTCGAACCGGATCGGCTGGTGGCAACGCCACGCGGCCAGTTGTTCCTCAACGACCTGCTGCAGTATTTCTTGACCTAAGGATGACCCATGGATCTGGTACTTGACTTGCTCGCGACGGTTTCCCGCTGGAGCCGCAGCCACCTCTCGGAAATCTCCCTGGCCCTGGTCGGCTGTCTGCTGGTGCTGTTTGGCACCGATATCAAGGGCTGGGTTGAACAGCGCCTGGGCGGCCTGGCCGGTGCGCTGCGCGTGCCGTTCATGGCATTGCTGGTGATGATCGGCAGTGGCGCCGCGCTGATCTATGCCACGCCATGGGTGGTGAAGGGTCTGGGACAGTTCAACAACTATGCGCTGGCACCGGTGTTGCTGGTGGTACTGGTGTTGATTGGCGTTGTGGCGGATCGCCGGGGTTGAGGCTGCTAGAAGCTGCCCCGGAAGACCGGGGCAGCCCAACCACCTGACTAGCCCTTACTGGGCGTCATCGAAGTGATCGCGCATGAAGTCTCGAGCGGTCTTGAACACAGTCAAGATTCGGACGAGCTTCCAGACGCGGCTCAGCGTACCAAGCAAACGCTTCATAAGCCTTGGCCTCCGTGTTGGCGGGCCAATCTTCCAGCATCTAACCGGTACTTCGATGCCTTCGAAAACCGTGTGGAGGTTTTCGGTGAAGTGGCCAGGTCAGTGGCCCTTCGAATAACGTCACCGGCACGGTTCTCAGGCCGTGTCGAAGGGGCCGAAAAGCAGAATTCTTCTCCTACCCGGCCCATCACCGAAATCATCCAAACAGGAGCAGCGCGATGATACTTGGGATACGCGACCGAAGCTGTTAAACGCTCCGACACACATGATGCTGGTTGTTTCTGATTATTGACCCACCGTCGCAGGCTGCCTATGATCCTTTCACCGTGTGGGGGTTTCGGTGAAGTCCCAGAGCGATGGATACTCAGTCCTACCGCTCACACAAAAAAACCGCCCTTTGAAAGGCGGTTTTTTTTCGCCTGCATCGCAGCAGACAGCAGCGTTTCGAACGGCCCGATCAGCCGATCAATCCACCTTCTCGAACTTCAAATCCCACACCCCATGCCCCAAGCGCTCGCCACGGCGTTCGAACTTGGTGATCGGACGCTCTTCCGGACGCGGTACATAGGTGCCGTCAGCAGCACGGTTGCGATAGCCGGGCGCTGCGCTCATCACTTCCAGCATGTACTCGGCATAGGGCTCCCAGTCGGTCGCCATGTGGAACACGCCACCGGGTTTGAGCTTGCGCCGTACCAGCTCGGCGAACTCCAGCTGCACGATGCGGCGCTTGTGGTGGCGCGCCTTGTGCCAAGGGTCCGGGAAGAACAGCATCAGCCGGTCGAGGCTGTTATCGGCCACGCAGCGGTTGAGCACTTCGATGGCATCGCAGTCATACACCCGCAGGTTCTTCAGGCCCTGGGTCAGCACGCCGTTGAGCAGCGCGCCCACACCTGGACGGTGCACTTCGACACCGATGAAGTCCTGTTCCGGGGCGGCAGCGGCCATCTCCAGCAGCGAGTGACCCATGCCAAAGCCGATCTCCAGCGTACGCGGTGCCGTGCGGCCGAAGACCTGGTCGTAGTCGACCGGGCTGTCGGTCAGCGGCAGGATGAACAGCGGCCCCCCCTGGTCGAGGCCACGTTGCTGGCCTTCGGTCATGCGCCCTGCACGCATCACGAAGCTCTTGATGCGGCGGTGGTGGCGCTGGTCGCCGTCGGCGGGAATCGGCGTATCTTGCGAGTCAGTCATCGGGGGCTCTTACTTGATCAGACCATCCAGCGGCGAAGAGGCGCTGGCGTAGAGTTTTTTCGGCATCCGGCCGGCGAGGTAGGCCATGCGGCCGGCGACGATGGCATGCTTCATGGCTTCGGCCATCAGCACCGGCTGCTGGGCATGGGCGATGGCCGAGTTCATCAGCACGGCCTCGCAGCCCATTTCCATGGCGATGGTGGCGTCGGAGGCAGTGCCGACACCGGCATCGACCAGCACCGGCACCTTGGATTCCTCGAGGATGATCTGCAGGTTGTAGGGGTTGCAGATACCCAGGCCGGTGCCGATCAGGCCGGCCAGCGGCATCACCGCGATGCAGCCGGCTTCGGCCAGCTGACGGGCGATGATCGGATCGTCACTGGTGTAGACCATCACGTCGAACCCGTCCTTGACCAGCACTTCGGCGGCCTTGAGGGTTTCGATCACGTTGGGGAACAGGGTCTTCTGGTCGGCCAGGACTTCCAGCTTGACCAGGTTGTGGCCATCGAGCAGCTCGCGGGCCAGGCGGCAGGTGCGCACGGCCTCGACCGCGTCGTAGCAGCCGGCGGTGTTGGGCAGGATGGTGTAGCGGTCAGGCGGCAGCACGTCGAGCAGGTTCGGCTCGCCCGGGTTCTGGCCCAGATTGGTACGGCGCACGGCGACAGTGACGATTTCGGCACCCGAAGCCTCGATGGCCAGGCGGGTTTCTTCCATGTCACGGTATTTGCCGGTGCCTACCAGCAGGCGCGACTGGAAAGTGCGCCCGGCCAGGGTGAAGGGCTTGTCGCTACGAACGTTGCTCATCGTTGTTCCTCGGGAAAAGGTTACGGGACTTGCGGGTGAATCGCCGGGACGGATCAACCGCCACCGATGGCATGGACCACTTCGACCTGGTCGCCCTCGTTCAATAGGGTGCTGTCGTGCTGGCTACGCGGCACGATGTCCAGGTTCAGTTCCACCGCCACGCGGCGCCCGGTCAGCTCCAGGCGGGCCAGCAAGGCCGCGACGCTTTCGCCAACAGGCAATTCGTAAGGTTCACCGTTCAGTTGAATGCGCATGCGCACGGCCACCATTGTACTTTGGGGCACGCATTCTAGCCCCGATCAACCCTTGAACCCAAGGGCGACGGGCACCATTAGTCGCGATTGTGGACCGGGCGGTCAGCCCAGTCGCCAGGCTGCCAGGCCCAGGCACAGCCAACCGGCCAGGAAGCAGAGCCCACCGAAAGGCGTGATCATGCCAAGCTTGCCCAGGCCACTCAGGGTCAGCAGATAAAGGCTACCGGAGAACAGGACGATACCGACCGCGAACAGACCACCGGACCAGGCCACCAGGCGTCCAGGCAAGTGCACCGATAGCACCGCCACCGCGAGGATCGCCAGGGCATGCACCAGTTGGTAGGTGACGCCGGTGTGGAACACCGCCAAGTAGTCGGCACTGAGCCGGCTTTTCAGGCCATGGGCGGCGAACGCGCCGAGCGCGACACCGGTGAAGCCGAAAAACGCGGCGAGCATCAGGAAGCTGCGAAGCATGGGACGACTCCTTGGAACGGGTCTGTATAATGGCCTCTTCCACCGGTCCGGCCAAGCCATTGCCATGCTGTCATCCCTTTTCCGCCGATTCGTCCGCGTCCTGCTCTGGTTTGCCGCCGCGAGCATCGTGCTGGTCCTGGTGTTTCGCTGGGTACCGCCGCCAGGTACGGCCCTGATGGTCGAACGCAAGGTGGAATCTTGGGTCAGCGGCGAACCGATCGACCTGCAACGCGACTGGGAGCCCTGGGACAACATCTCCGATCAGCTCAAGGTGGCGGTCATTGCCGGCGAGGACCAGAAATTCGCCAGCCATTGGGGCTTCGACATCCCAGCGATTCAGGCAGCGCTGGCCTACAACGAGCGTGGCGGCAGTATCCGCGGTGCCAGCACCCTGACCCAGCAGGTGGCCAAGAACCTGTTCCTGTGGTCGGGTCGCAGCTGGTTGCGCAAGGGCCTGGAAGCGTGGTTCACCGTACTGATCGAGCTGTTCTGGCCCAAGGACCGGATCCTCGAGGTGTACCTCAACAGTGCCGAGTGGGGCAAAGGCGTGTTCGGCGCCCAGGCCGCGGCTCGCTATCACTTCGGCATCGATGCCAGCCGCCTGAGCCGCCAACAGGCCGCGCAGCTGGCAGCAGTGCTGCCCAATCCGATCAAGTGGAGCGCCAGCCGGCCGAGTGCCTACGTCGCCAGCCGGGCCGGCTGGATTCGCCGACAGATGAGCCAGTTGGGTGGGCCGAGCTATCTGATGCAACTGGATGCTTCGCGCCGGCCTTGAGGGCGAGTGCAGCGTAAGCTTGGAGTTGTCGCGGCGCTCGATCTCAACAACGCAGCAACCCTCAAGACGAGCATAAAAAAACCGCCGCCCCGTCTCCGAGCCAGCGGTTTTCCAATCCCACCAAACTAGATCAAACCGCGATCAACGCCTTGACCTTGTTCATCGCGTTCTTTTCCAACTGACGGATACGCTCAGCCGACACACTGTATTTGTCCGCCAACTCGTGCAGCGTGGCTTTCTCCTCGGCCAACCAACGCTGGTAGAGAATATCGCGGCTGCGCTCGTCCAGACCCTGGAGCGCTTCGTGCAGGTTGCTGGTGGAGTTGTCGCTCCAGTCGGCGTCCTCCAGCTGCGTTGCCGGATCGTAGCGATGGTCTTCCAGGTAGTACGCCGGCGATTGGAACGCGCTGTCGTCGTCCGCCTCGGCGGCCGGGTCAAACGCCATGTCCTGGCCGCTCAGGCGGCTTTCCATCTCGCGCACTTCGCGAGGCTCGACGCCCAGGCTTTCCGCCACGCGATGGACTTCGTCGTTGTTCAGCCAGGCCAGACGCTTCTTCTGACTGCGCAGGTTGAAGAACAGCTTGCGCTGGGCCTTGGTGGTAGCGACCTTGACGATACGCCAGTTGCGCAAGATGAATTCGTGGATTTCCGCCTTGATCCAATGCACGGCGAAGGAAACCAGGCGCACGCCCATCTCCGGGTTGAAGCGCTTGACGGCTTTCATCAAGCCGACGTTGCCTTCCTGGATAAGGTCGGCCTGAGCCAGGCCATAGCCGGCATAGCTGCGTGCGATGTGCACGACGAAACGCAGGTGGGCCATTACCATTTGCCGAGCGGCCTCAAGATCCTGCTCGAAATAGAGACGCTCGGCCAGTTCACGCTCCTGCTCGACCGTCAGCAGCGGGATGCTGTTGACCGTGTGCACGTAGGCCTCCAGGTTCGCACCGGGGACCAGGGCATAGGCAGGTTGCAACGAAGTGGTCATTCAAGAACCTCCGACTCACTAGACTCGTGCCTTGTGGGCACTGCCAACATAGACCTTGAACCACTGTACAAGTTCCGAGTGGTTCACAAGATGAAAAAAAGTCAATGCTGGCGAAGAAAACTATCGTGGCGCCAACTCGTTCAGGTGTCGGGCTACCGCGATCCATGCACCGATATACCCCAACAAGACCGCTCCGATCAAGAGAGAAAGACCATCGGAGGCCGGCACCCCGCCCAGGGCGAAATCACTGTTGTACAACCCCGAAAGCCCTACCACTGCTTCGTTCAGCCAGTTCAGTCCGAACGCCAGGATCCCCCAGGCCAGCAAGCCCGCGCCCAGGCCGTACAGAGCGCCCATGTACAGGAAAGGCCGGCGTACGTAGCTGTCGGTGCCGCCGACCAGCTTGATGACTTCGATCTCGGTACGCCGGTTCTCGATGTGCAGGCGAATTGTGTTACCAATTACTAAAAGCAGCGCTGAAATCAGCATCACCGCCAGGCCAAAGACGAACCGATCACCCAACTTGAGGATGGCGGCCAGACGCTCGACCCAGACCAGATCCAGTTGCGCCACCTCGACCCGCGGCAATTCAGCCAGGCGCTGACGCAATGCCTCCAGGGCCGGCTTGTCCACCTCGGTTGGAGTCACCACCACCACGCCAGGCAGCGGGTTGTCGGGCAGTTCACGCAGGGCTTCGCCCAGACCCGACTGTTGCTGGAACTCCTCCAGCGCCTGCTCGCGGCTGACGTACTGGGCGTCAGCCACGCCGGGCATACCCTTGATCTCGTCACGCAGTGCCTCACCTTCGCGGCTGCCCGCGTCAAGCTTGAGGTACAGCGAGATCTGCGCCGCCCGCTGCCAGGAGCCGCCGAGTTTCTCGACATTCTTCAGCAGCAGCGAAAGGCCCATGGGCATGCTCAGGGCAACCGCCATCACCAGACAGGTGAAGAAGCTGCCGATCGGCTGCTTGCCCAGGCGCCGCAAGCTGTCGGCCAGACTGGCGCGGTGGCTTTCCAGCCAGGCGTGCAGCAGTGTGCGGAAGTCCGGGCCGTCGTCGTCATGGTCGCCGCGTTTTTTCTTCGCCGGCTGTGGGTCCGCAGGCTTGGGCGCGACGCGCTCGGAAACCTTGGGTGTACGTGTAGTGCTCATTGCCCGGCCTCCCCATCGCCGATCAGACGACCGCGCTGCAGGGTCAGCATGCGGTGGCGCATGCGCGCAATCAGTGCCAGGTCATGACTGGCGATCAGAACCGTGGTGCCGAGGCGATTGATGTCCTCGAACACACCCATGATTTCCGCAGCCAGGCGCGGATCGAGGTTGCCGGTCGGCTCGTCCGCCAGCAACAAGGCCGGCTGATGGACGATGGCGCGGGCGATACCGACCCGCTGCTGCTGGCCCGTGGACAGGTCCGCGGGGAACAGCTCGCCCTTGTCGGCCAGCGATACGCGCTCCAACGCCGAATCCACGCGTTTGGTGATCTCGGCCTTGGACAGGCCGAGAATCTGCAGCGGCAGCGCGATATTGTTGAATACCGTGCGGTCGAACAGCAGTTGGTGGTTCTGGAACACCACGCCAATCTGCCGGCGCAGGAACGGGATCTGTGCATTGCTGATCTGACCCAGGTCCTGCCCGGCCAGCATCAGCTTGCCGCTGGTCGGTCGCTCCATGGCCAGCAGCAGGCGCAACAAGGTGCTCTTGCCGGCGCCCGAATGCCCGGTGACGAACAGGAATTCGCCCCGGCGCGCCCGGAAACTCAGCTCATGCAAGCCGACATGGCCGTTGGGATAGCGCTTGGCAACCTGTTCGAATCGGATCATGGGTGCTCCCGCTCGGCAAACAAGGCTTTGACGAAAGGTTCGGCCTCGAACGTGCGCAGGTCATCGATGCCCTCGCCCACGCCAATGAAGCGGATCGGCAACTTGAACTGCTTGGCCAGGGCGAAGATCACCCCGCCCTTGGCGGTGCCATCCAGCTTGGTCAGCGCCAGGCCCGTCAATTCGACGCTCTGGTTGAAGTACTTGGCCTGGCTGATGGCGTTCTGACCGGTGCCGGCATCGAGCACCAGCAGCACCTCATGGGGCGCCTCGGCGTCCAGTTTGCCGATCACTCGGCGCACCTTCTTCAGCTCCTCCATCAGGTTGTCCTTGGTATGCAGGCGTCCGGCGGTGTCGGCGATCAGCACATCGATGCCCCGGGCCTTGGCGGCCTGCACGGCATCGAAGATCACCGAAGCGGAGTCGGCGCCGGTGTGCTGGGCGATCACCGGGATCTGGTTACGCTCGCCCCATACCTGCAGCTGCTCGACCGCGGCAGCGCGGAAGGTGTCTCCGGCGGCGAGCATGACTTTCTTGCCTTCGAGCTGCAGCTTCTTGGCCAGCTTGCCGATGGTGGTGGTCTTGCCGGCGCCGTTCACGCCGACCACGAGGATCACGTAGGGCTTGTTCTGCGCCTCGACCTTCAGCGGCTGTTCGACCGGACGCAGCAGCGCGGCCAACTCTTCCTGCAGCGACTGGTACAGCGCGTCGGCGTCGGCCAATTGCTTGCGGGCGACCTTCTGGGTCAGGTTCTGGACGATCGCGGAAGTGGCCTCGACGCCGACGTCGGCAGTCAGCAGACGAGTCTCGATCTCGTCGAGCAGGTCGTCATCGATGACCTTCTTGCCCAGGAACAGGCTGGCCATACCTTCGCCGATGCTGGCGCTGGTCTTCGAAAGGCCCTGTTTCAGGCGGGCGAAGAAGCCCAGCTTGGACTGTTCGGCGCTGGCCGGAGCTGCGGCAACAGGTGCTACCGGCTCTGGCGCCGGCCGCTCGGGGATGGCCGGCGGGGCCTTGGGTTCGAGGTCCGGGACCAGGGCGACGGGCTCTTCGGCAACGGGCAGGACCAGGTTGCTGACGGGCGCCTCGACGGGCTGGGCTTGCGGGGGCTGCGCGGCCTCTGGGACGGTCGCTATCGGCGCAGGGCACGGTGGCTCTGCTGCGGCGGGCGGCGCAGCCGCCGGCAAGCCGGTGTCTACAGGGGCCGGGGCCGGCTCCGAAGGCGGCACAGGCTCTGGTGCTGTGGAGGCTGCAGGGACCACCGGCGCGGGGGCAGCAGGCACCTCCACTGGCTCAGCCGGGGCCGGCGCAGGCTGGGGATCGACCTGCGGCGCTACCGGCTCTGCGGGTTGCGTGTCAGGGGCTTGTGGCTGTTCGGCGACAGGTTGCTGCGGCTTCTTGCGAAACCAGCTGAACAGGCCTTTTTTCTCGCCAGCCTCGGTCGGCGCTTTTTTGTCGTCGTTGGAACCAAACATGGAAGACGGCTATCTCAGGGTAGCGATGGGCCAGCATTGGCGCATCAGGAATTCTCTAAACGCAGAACAGACTATTTTGAATCCGGCTGGTTCATGCGCAATGTTTTGTCGTAGGGTCCTGTGGGCCAGAACGGCGACAGGCATGGTCGCCAGGCAACCGGATCAGTATCCTAGCACCTCCTGGCCCGCCGACGCTAAACCCTGCGGGCCGCCGAACAGGTCAAACACCGTATGAATGCTCTAGCCCGCCGCGCCGCTGGCCTGCTGCTCAGCACGCTCTGCCTGCCACTGGCCGCCTTCGCCGCCGATGTGCAGCCGACCCACGAATTCATTCTCGACAACGGCCTCAAAGTGGTCGTACGCGAGGATCACCGCGCCCCGGTCGTGGTTTCGCAGATCTGGTACAAGGTCGGCTCCAGCTACGAAACGCCCGGGCAGACGGGCCTGTCCCACGCCCTGGAGCACATGATGTTCAAGGGCAGCGCCAAGGTCGGCCCCGGCGAAGCCTCGCGCATCCTGCGCGACCTGGGCGCAGAGGAGAACGCTTTCACCAGCGACGACTACACCGCCTATTACCAGGTGCTGGCCCGTGACCGCCTGCCCGTCGCCCTGGAGTTGGAGGCCGATCGACTGGCCAGCCTGCGCCTGCCGGCCGACGAGTTCAGCCGCGAAATCGAGGTCATCAAGGAGGAGCGCCGCCTGCGCACCGACGATCAGCCGAGCGCCAAGGCCTTCGAGCTGTTCCGCAGCATGGCCTATCCGGCCAGCGGCTACCACACACCGACCATCGGCTGGATGGCCGACCTCGAGCGAATGAAGGTCGAAGAGCTGCGTAACTGGTACGAATCCTGGTATGCGCCGAACAATGCGACCCTGGTGGTGGTCGGCGATGTCACCGCCGACGAGGTCAAGGGCCTGGCCCAGAAGTACTTCGGCGCCATCCCGAAACGCGCCGTACCGCCGGCCAAGCTGCCGCTGGAACTGGCCGAGCCCGGTAACCGTCTGCTCACGCTGCATGTCCGCACCCAACTGCCGAGCCTGATCTACGGCTTCAACGTGCCGGGCCTGGCCACCGCCAAGGACCCCAGCACCGTACATGCCCTGCGCCTGATCTCGGCACTGCTCGACGGCGGCTACAGCGCGCGCATGCCGGCACGCCTGGAGCGCGACCAGGAGCTGGTGGCCGGCGCTTCGTCGAGCTACAACGCCTTCACCCGTGGCGACAGCTTGTTCATGATCTCGGCCACGCCGAACGTGCAGAAGCACAAGACCCTGGCCGATGTCGAAAAAGGCATCTGGCAGTTGCTCGATGAGCTCAAGACCACACCGCCGAGCAGCGAAGAGCTGGAGCGGGTGCGTGCCCAGGTGATCGCCGGGCTGGTCTTCGACCGCGACTCCATCAGTAGCCAGGCCACCACCATTGGCCAACTGGAGACGGTCGGCCTGTCCTGGAAGCTGATCGACAGTGAGCTGGACGAGCTCAAGCGCGTGACGCCGCAGGACATCCAGAATGCCGCGCGCACCTACTTCACCCGCGAACGCCTGAGCGTTGCCCATGTATTGCCCGAGGAGTCCGCTCATGAGTGATCGCAGCGCACCACGCTACACCCTGATCGGCGCTGGCATCATCGCCCTGGTGGTGGCCTTGGCCGCCGTGCTGGCACGCCCGGTCCACGCCGAAGCCGAGACCAGCGCCGCGCGCCCGGCCAACACCTTGCAGTCGCTGGCCGAGCTGGATGGCAAGACGCCCAGCCGGCGCCAGTTGAACATCCAGAACTGGACCACAGCCGAAGGTGCCCGCGTACTCTTCGTCGAGGCTCGCGAGCTGCCGATGTTCGACCTGCGCGTGACCTTCGCCGCCGGCAGCAGCCAGGATGGCGCCACGCCAGGCCTGGCCACCCTGACCAACGCCATGCTCAACGAGGGGGTGGCCGGCAAGGACGTGACCGCCATTGCCGAAGGTTTCGAAAGCCTGGGCGCGGACTTCGGCAACGGCTCCTACCGCGACATGGCGATCGCCTCGTTGCGCAGCCTGAGCGCCAAGGACAAACGCGAACCGGCGCTCAAGCTGTTCGCCGAGGTGGCCGGTAAGCCGACCTTCCCCGAAGACGCGCTCAAGCGCATCAAGAACCAGCTGCTGGCCGGTTTCGAGTACGGCAAACAGAACCCCGGCAAGATCGCCGGCAAGGCGCTGTTCGCCAAGCTCTATGGCGACCACCCCTACGCCCACTCCAGCGACGGCACCGCCGAAAGCATCCCGGGCATTACCCTGGAACAACTGCGCGCCTTCCACGCCAAGGCCTACACCGCTGGCAACGCGGTCATCGCCCTGGTTGGCGATCTCAGCCGCAGCGAAGCCGAGGCCGTCGCCGCCCAGGTCTCCGCCGCCCTGCCCAAGGGCCCTGCACTGGCCGCGCCAGCCGAGCCGGTCGAGCCCAAACCGGGCATGACCCACATCGACTTTCCGAGCAAACAGACCCACCTGATGCTCGCTGAGCTGGGCATCGATCGCCAGGACCCCGACTGGCCTGCCCTGTCCCTGGGCAACCAGATCCTCGGCGGTGGCGCCTTCGGCACTCGGCTGATGAGCGAAGTGCGGGAAAAACGCGGCCTGACCTATGGCGTATACTCGGCATTCAGCCCCATGCAGGTTCGCGGCCCGTTCATGATCAACCTGCAGACCCGTGCCGAACTCAGCGAGGGCACGCTGAAGCTGGTCCAGGAGATCCTCGCCGAGTACCTGAAGAACGGTCCGACCCAGCAGGAACTCGACGATGCCAAGCGTGAGCTGGCCGGCAGCTTCCCGCTGTCCAACGCCAGCAATGCCAGCATCGTCGGCCAGTTAGGTGCCATCGGTTTCTACAACCTGCCACTGACCTGGCTGGAAGACTTCATGCAGCAATCCCAGGCGCTGACCGTCGACCAGGTCAAGGTCGCGATGAACAAGCACCTGGCTGCCGACAAGCTGGTGATCGTCACCGTCGGCCCGAAAGTGCCGCAGAAACCGCTGCCGGCCCCCACTGACAAACCCGCCGAGCAACCGCTCGGCGTACCGGAGCACTAATGCCCAGATCCACCCCTCCCGCCCGCCCGCAAGCCGGCCAAAGTAAGGGCCAGGGCCACCTACGCATCATCGCCGGTGAGTGGCGCAGCCGCCGCCTGGCGGTACCGGACGGCGAAGGCCTGCGGCCGACGCCTGATCGCGTGCGCGAAACTCTGTTCAACTGGCTGGCGCCGTACATCGAAGGGGCGCGGGTGCTGGATGCCTTCACCGGCAGTGGCGCCCTGGTGCTCGAAGCGCTGTCGCGCGGCGCAGAAGATGCGGTGGCCCTGGACAGCAACCCGGCGGCCATCGCCAATCTGAAGAACAACCTCGAGATCCTCCGCTGTCCACGCGGCCAGATCCTTCAAACCGACGCCCTGCGCTACCTCCAGGGCCCGGCCAAGCAGCAGTTCGATCTGGTGTTCCTCGACCCGCCATTCCACCAAGACCTGCTGGCCGACACCTGCGCCCTGTTGGAGCAGAACGCCTGGCTGCGTGAGCAAGCCTGGATCTACACCGAAAGCGAAGTGGCACCGTCGAGTCTGGCGATGCCGGGCAACTGGCGTCTGCATCGCGAGAAAAAGACCGGGCAGGTGCATTACGCCTTGTGGCACAGAGATTGATCGGGCCGATGGCCACGAGTTGAAGACTTAACTACCGCCATTGCACCTCGGGCATGGCTGAAGCTGCTCCTTCCGATTCATCCAGGAGCAGTTCAGCCATGCCCGACACCTCACGTGCGCAATTCTCATTGCAGCACTTCACCCTGGCCAATGGCCTCAAGGTCTATCTGCGCGAAGATCATCGCGCCCCGCTGGTCAGCGTCCAACTCTGGTACCACGTGGGTTCCAGCTACGAGCCCGAGGGTCACAGCGGGTTATCCCACGCCCTTGAGCATCTGATGTTCGAAGGCAGCAGCAAACTGGCCGCGGGCGAATACTTCCAATTGATGTCGCGTCTCGGTGGCGATCCCAATGCCTATACCTTCTCGGACGCCACGGTCTATCCCGTCACCTTGCCTGCCAGCCGTATGGAGGTCGCCCTTGAAGCCATGGCCGATGCGATGGCCACGGCGACACTGAGCGAAGCACCGTTCGAGCGCGAACTCGCCGTCGTCATGGCAGAGCGCCGGGTAGATGTCGACAACAAACCTTTTGCCGTCGCTGTCGAGCAACACAAGCTGCTGGCCCACGGCAGGAGCGGCTACGCCACACCAACCCGCGGTTTCCGAGAAGACCTGCAGCAGCTGGCTCAGGCCGCGGCGCTTAGCTGGTACCAGCGCTGGTATCACCCCAACAACGCCACACTGGCGGTGGTTGGCGCCGCGCACCCGGCGCAATTGCGCACGCTGGTAGAGCGTCACTTCGGCGCGATTCCCGCTCATCCCCTGCCCATCGCGCCACTCCCTCGACACGACCAGACGCTAACCCGCCGCACGCAATCGGTGCGCATCGAGGGCCTGCGCGAAGGCCTGATCATGAGTTTCAACTGCCCTAGCCTGGCCACCGCTGATGACCCGACCCAAGCCCAGGCGTTGCGCCTGATCCCCGAACTGCTCACCCAGGGCGCCTCCGCACGACTGCAGCGCTCGATGGTCGCGGAACAACCGCTGCTGCAAGGCGTGAAAGGCGGCTATGACCTGCTGGTTCGCGGCGACGGCCTGCTGACGTTTAGTGCCTTCAACGACCCCGCCAAAGTCACGCCGGAGCAGGCTCAGGAACAATTGCTGCGGGAAATCAGCGCGCTTCGCCTGACGCCGCCCACAGCAGCAGAACTCCAGCGGGCCAAAGCCCAGCTGATGGCAAGAGAGGTGTTTGCCCGGGATGACATCGCCAAACAAGCCGACATGTTGGGCCGCATGGCCGCCTGTGGCCTCGACCCAACCGAACTGGAGTTCGAGACAACGATGATCGAGGGCCTGACCGACGTGCAAGTCTGCCAAGCCGTAGAAGCCTTCCTGAGCGACGACCGCCTGACGACCACTTTCATGAGTGGCATGGAGAGCCATGATGAATGACATGACCCGTTTGACTTCCCTCCAAGGGCTGGACCTCAACCACCTGGAACCTGTCGATACCCACGTGCAGACCTGGACGACCGAGGCCGGTACACGCGTCCAGTTCGTCGAAGCGCGAGGGCTGCCCGTCGTCGATCTGGTCCTGCGCTTTGGCGCCGGAGTCGTCCAGGACACCGACAAATCGGGCTTGGCTGCGCTGACGCTGTACATGCTCGATGAAGGCAGCGATGGGCTCACCGCGAGCGAGCATGCGGTGGCCCTGGAGCGCCTGGGCGCAGAAGTCAGCAAGGAGGTGCGCCTGGAAGAAGCCGTGCTGAGCTTGCGCAGCCTCAGCCAGCGGACCTTGCTCGACCCTGCCCTGGCACTGTTCGGCGCAATGGCCGCTAAGCCTGACTTTTTGCCGGCCGCGCTGGAAAAAGTGAAGTCGCAGACGCTCGCATATACCGCCTCACGCCTCAGAAACCCCATCGTGCAGGCACGCTCCGCGGCCTTCGGCTATCTATTCGATGGCCACCCCTATGGCAACCCGAACGGCACCACGCCGGAGGGAATCGAAGCCGTCACGGTAGACGACCTCAGGGCCTTCCACCGCAGAGCTTATAGTGCCAGCAACCTGCAAATGACTCTGGTGGGTGACCTATCCACTACCGAGGCCAAGGCCATTGCCCACCGCATCAGCCAGACATTGCCACAGGACTGGACAGCCCTACCTCCGCCAGCAGTGGCCGAAGTCCCTGCCATGACGTTGCATGTCGAGCGACCCGGCGCGAGCAATTGCGTGCTCCTCGCATTGCCCATGAACGTTCCGGCAAACGATCCGCAATTCCTGGCCATGGTGCTGGCGAGCGAGATCCTGACCTCAGGCCTGGACTCCAGGCTGATGACTGAACTGCGTCAGCGCAGGGGGCTGACCTATGACGTGAGTTCGAAGATCTCGGCGATGCGTTCAGGCGGCGTGTTCATGATCGAATGGGACATCGCCTCGGACCTGGTAGAGGCCAGCAAGACACTGGTCGGCACGCTGTTGCAACGGTTCATCGATGAAGGACCCACCGAGGCGGAACTGGAACAGGCTCGGCACCAGTTGGCTGGCGAGCTGCTGCGTAACGTTGCCCAGAACAAACGACTCGCCGGTTTGTTGTCGGCCACCGCCAGGCAGCGCCAACCAGAGGGCTATCTGAACGGCTACAACGCCATGCTGAACGGTCTCACCACGGGCGCAGTACGGGAAACCCTCAGGCGCAGGCTCGACCTGCGCCAGGCGGTGTGGGTAAGCGTGGGGCCAACCGTCGATCAGCAACCGCTGCCGGAACTGCCCGACACCGACTAATGGGTACAGACACAGGAGCGGTATTTCGTGGCACTCTAGACAGGCACAACACGAGTCGCCCAGCATGCCCAGTCTTACCGCCAGCTTCCGCCCGGCCACCGGCCTGTCCAATCCTCACCTGCAGACCCTGTGGGGACCGTTGTGGCGCAAGCTGCCGACGCTCGAACGCAACCGCGAGCGCCTATGGCTGGCCGATGGCGACTTCCTCGACCTGGACTGGCATGGGCCGCATCAGCCCGGCTCGCCCTTGGTGATGATCCTGCATGGTCTCACCGGCTCTTCCCATTCGCCCTATGTCAAAGGCTTGCAGCAATCGCTGCAGGCCCGCGGCTGGGCGAGTGTGGCTGTGAACTGGCGCGGCTGTTCGGGTGAACCGAACCTGTTACCACGCAGCTATCACTCTGGCGCCAGCGAAGACCTGGCCGAAGTCGTCGCCCACCTGCAAGCCCAGCGGCCCATGGCCCCACTGTATGCCGTGGGCTATTCGCTGGGCGGCAACGTGCTGCTCAAGTACCTGGGTGAAAGCGGTACGGCCAGCGGGTTGGAGGCGGCCGTGGCGGTGTCGGTGCCGTTTCGCCTGGATCTATGCGCCGACCGCATTGGCCAGGGCTTTTCCAAGGTCTACCAGGCACATTTCATGCGAGAAATGCTTGCTTATGTGCAGGTCAAGCAGCGTCACTTCCGTGACCAGGGGCACCACGAACGGCTGGCCACCCTGGACCGCCTTGGACCCTTGCGCAACCTGCGTACGTTCTGGGATTTCGACGGCAAGGTGACAGCCCCGCTCAATGGTTTCGCCGATGCCCAGGACTACTATCGCCGCTCGTCGAGCCGCTATTTCCTGGGGCAGAACCGCACACCGACACTGATCATTCAATCCGCCGACGACCCTTTCGTTTCCAGCCACAGCCTGCCAACGACCAACGAACTGGCGCCAAGGACGCAGCTAGAGTTGCATGCGCGCGGCGGCCACGTGGGCTTCGTCGAGGGCAGCCTGCGCAATCCCAGCTATTACCTGGAGCGGCGAATTCCGCAGTGGCTGGTCGAAGGCAGTTAAACCCTTCAGCTGGGCTACTCTCCAATGGCCACGCCATGCTGCGGATCATTGATCCACTCGCTCCACGACCCGGCATACAGCCGGCCCAGCGGGTAGCCTGCCAGTGCCAAGGCGAACAGGTTGTGGCACGCCGTCACCCCGGACCCGCAGTACGCCACCAGCTGCTCGGGCGCACGCCCGGCCAATAGCTGGGCAAAGCGCTGCTTGAGCGCTTCTGGCGCCAGGAAGCGCCCATCCGAACCGAGATTGTCGGTGAATGTCGCGCATTGGGCGCCGGGAATGTGTCCTGCCACTGGATCGATGGGCTCCACCTCGCCGCGAAATCGTGGCAACGCCCGCGCATCGACCAGGGTCAACTCGGCGCTGCCCAGGCGCTTGGCCAAGTGCTCCGCATCGATCAACAGCCTGGGGTCCGGCTCGCCCTCGAAGCTACCCTCGCGTTTGGCCGGCGGATCCAGGCTCAGCGGCAGATGGGCAGCGTGCCAGGCCTTGAGACCTCCATCGAGGATCGCCACACCGCTACGCTTGCCCAGCCAGACCAGCAACCACCAGGCACGGGCAGCGAAAGCGCCGGGGCCATCGTCGTACAGCACCACCTCACTGTCGTCGTCCACACCCCATTCGCGCAGGCGTTCGACCAGTCGGCGCGCATCCGGCAGCGGATGGCGGCCGGTCCTGCCCTTGCTCACCGGGCCGCTCAGGTCACGTTCCAGGTCGGCGAAATGCGCCCCGGCGATGTGCCCCTCGGCATAGCTGCGCTGGCCGTAGTCGGCATCCTCCAGAGCGAAACGACAATCGAGGATCACCAGCTTGGGCGAGTCCAGACGCTCGGCCAGCTGTTGCGGGGTGATCAATTGCGCAAGGGGCATGACAGTCTCCTGATCGATGGCACGGTGACCCTGGCCTAGTGCTCCAGGGCCTGATTGAACGGAACGTGGAATTCTTCGCAGAGCGTTTCCACGGCACCGCGGGCATTGGCGGTGACGAAGCCGAGCTCCAGCACCAATACCTGATAGACACCGCGCTTGAAGGCTTCTTCCCCCAAGTGCGCCGAATGCTCGCGGGTGGTGCTGAGAAAACGTACCCATGAGGTCAGGACGATCCAGGCATTGATGGTCAGCGACTCGATCTGCGCCGGCTCCATGGCCAGGATCCCGGCCTCGACGAAACCACGGTAGATCGCCTGGCCCTGGCGCAGGCAGCGCTCGGAAAAACGCCGATAACGGGCAGCCAGCTCGGGGTCGCTGTCGAGCAGATGTTCCAGGTCGCGGTGCAGGAAACGGTAGTTCCACATCGCCGCGAGCAACGCCTTGAGGTAGAAACGCTTGTCCTCGACAGTGGCCGCGCGCCCCTGCGGCGGACGCAGAAAGCTGTCCACCAGCGCTTCGTACTGGCTGAACAGCAAGGCGATGATCGCCTGCTTGTTGGGGAAGTGGTAGTACAGGTTGCCGGGCGACATTTCCAGGTGCGCGGCGATGTGATTGGTGGTGACGCTCCGCTCGCCCTGCTGGTTGAACAGCTCCAGGCTGTTGTGCACGATGCGCTCGCGGGTCTTCATGCGCGGGGCCATGCTCAGCTCCCAATCTGCAGGCTCTCGATAATGCCGCCATATTACGGTGTATCACGCTGCTGATGCACCGTCGGGTTGCGTGAAAAAAAATCGCGCCAGGGTCACTTTTAGAGTATAGGCTCTAGAAAAAACCAGCCGAGACGGGACACCGCCGTGACCTCGCCCATCGCCCTGACTGCTGTGCCATCGGACACCGACCTGGCGTCGACGTTCGCCACCCAACGCCAGGCCTTCGCCGGCAATCCCATGCCCCCTGCGGCGCAGCGCCGACAATGGCTGAAAAGCCTGCGGGCAGCACTGCTGGCAGAGCAACAGGCGTTGATCGCTGCCATCGACCAGGACTTCGACGGCCGAAGCGCCGATGAGACCCTGTTGGCCGAGCTACTGCCCTCGGTGCAAGGCATCCGCCATGCCGAGCGCCACTTGCAACGCTGGATGCGCCCGGCCAGGCGAAGCGTCGGCCTGGCCTTCCAGCCGGCCAATGCCCGGGTGCTCTACCAGCCCCTGGGCGTAGTCGGCATCATCGTGCCCTGGAACTACCCGCTGTTTCTCGCCATCGGCCCGCTGACCTGCGCGCTGGCCGCTGGCAACCGGGTCATGCTCAAGCTCAGCGAGGCCACACCGGCCACAGCCCAGGCACTCAAGGCGCTGCTCGAGCGGGTGTTCCCGGCAGACCTGGTCAGCGTGGTGCTGGGCGAGGTCGAGATCGGCCAGGCCTTCGCCAGGCTGCCGTTCGACCACTTGCTGTTCACGGGCGCCACCTCTATCGGACGCCAGGTCATGCTGGCCGCCGCGCAAAACCTCACGCCAGTGACCCTGGAACTGGGCGGCAAGTCTCCGGCCATCGTCTCGGCCAACGTGCCCTTGGCGACAGCCGCCGAGCGCATCGCCTTCGGCAAGACCCTCAATGCCGGCCAGACCTGCGTCGCCCCCGACTACGTCCTGGTGCCCCGAGCACGCCTGCAGGCGTTCAGCGAGGCCTACCGCGAGGCGGTGCACCGGTTGTACCCGCGCATCGCTGACAACAACGACTACAGCGCGATCATCAACCCCAGGCAGTGGCAGCGCTTGCAGCACTTGTTGGACGATGCCCGCAGAAAAGGTGCCGAGGTCATCGACCTGTACCCTGGCGAGGCCCCCCAAGGCAGACGCCTGCCGCCCCATCTGCTGCTGGGGGTCAACGACGGCATGCAGGTGATGCAGGACGAGATCTTTGGCCCTTTGCTGCCGCTGGTGCCCTACGACCACCTCGATGAGGCTCTGGACTATATCAACCAGCGCCCGCGCCCACTGGCGCTGTACTACTTCGGATACGATCGAGCCGAGCAACGCCGGGTGCTGCAGCACAGCCATTCCGGCGGCGTCTGCCTGAATGACACCCTACTGCACGTGGCTCAGGATGACCTGCCATTCGGTGGCATCGGCCCTTCCGGCATGGGTCATTACCACGGTCACGATGGTTTCCTGACCTTCAGCAAGGCCAAGGCCGTGTTGGCCAAACAGCGCCTGAATGCCGCCCGGCTGATCTACCCGCCCTATGGCAAAGCGTTGCAGCGCCTGGTCTACAAGCTTTTCATCCGCTGAGGTCCGGGCCATGCATCGTCGTGATCTGCTGCGTTTGAGCCTCGGTGCCAGTGTTTTCCTCGGTACCGCCAGCCTGCTCGGCTGCACCCAACAAACGCCTGCCAGCGGTTACCAGGCGCTGCGCGAAGACGACCTGCCCGTGTTGCTGGCGCTGATCCCAGTGGTCCTTGCTGGCACAGGCGCCAGCGACACGTTGGTCCTGCATAGCCTTGACCACACGTTGGCGGCGCTGTCGCCGGAAATGCTCAAGCTCACCCGACAGCTGTTCGACGTGCTCAGCCTGCCCCTGACGCGAGGTCCGTTGACCGGTATCTGGGGCGCCTGGTCCGAGGCCAGTCCTGGGGAGGTCACGGCCTTCCTGCAACGCTGGCAGGACAGCTCGCTGAACCTGCTGCGCATGGGGCATGCCTCGCTGCTGCAACTGCTGTTGATGGCCTGGTACGAGCGCCCGGAAGCGTGGGCTGCCTGCGGCTATCCTGGGCCACCGAACATCTGACCGACAACCCACAAGAGCATCGCAAATGCCAGTGACCGACCCCTTTCGCCAAGGCCTGGAGCGCGGCTGGATCACCTACGACGGCTCGCGCCTGGAGCAGAACCTGAACCTGGAGGCCGATATCGCCGTGATCGGCAGCGGCGCGGGTGGCGCCACCAGCGCGCAGATGCTCAGTGCGGCGGGCTTCAAGGTGCTGTTGATCGAGGAAGGCCCGCTCAAGACCAGCAGCGACTTCCACCTGCTGGAGAACGAGGCCTACGCCAGCCTCTACCAGGAAGGCCTGGGCAGGATGAGCAAGGATGGCGCCATCACCATTCTGCAAGGCCGCGCCGTGGGCGGCACCACCCTGGTCAACTGGGCCTCGTGCTTTCGCACGCCAGCACCGACCCTGGCCCACTGGGCTGCGGCACACGGTGTGACCGGCCTGGACGCCGACGCCCTGCGCCCGTGGTTCGAGCGCATGGAACAGGAACTGGGTATCACGCCGTGGGCCATGCCCCCCAATGCCAACAACGAAGTGCTGCGCCGCGGTTGCGAACAGCTCGGTTACCGCTGGGCGGTGATCCCGCGTAACGTGCGTGGCTGCTGGAACCTCGGCTATTGCGGCATGGGCTGCCCGGTCAACGCCAAGCAGTCGATGCTGGTCACCCGAATCCCCGCCACCCTCGAACAGGGCGGCGAACTGCTGTATCTCGCCCGTGCAGAGCGCTTCGAGCACGACGGCGAGCGCATCGCCCACCTCCATTGCCAGGCGCTGGACGCCCAAGGCGTTCAGCGTACCGGGCGCACCATCCGGATACGCGCCCGGCACTACATTCTGGCGGGCGGCGGCATCAACAGCCCCGCCCTGCTGATGCGCTCCGAGGCCCCCGACCCGCATGGACGCTTGGGTCGGCGGACTTTCCTGCACTTGGTCAACTTCAGTGCCGCGCGCTTCAGTGAACGCATCGACCCGTACTACGGTGCCCCGCAATCGATCTACAGCGACCATTTTCAGTGGGCGGCGGGCGTCACCGGGCCCGTCGGCTACAAACTGGAGGTACCGCCGCTGCATCCGGCCCTGGCCAGCACTCTGTTCGGCGGACATGGGGCCGACAACGCCCAGCGCATGGCCGAACTGCCGCACACCCACGTGATGCTGGCGCTGCTGCGTGATGGCTTCCACCCCGACAGCCCTGGCGGCAACGTGACGTTGCGCGGCGATGGCTCGCCGGTACTCGACTACCCGATCACCGACTACCTGCGCGATGGCCTGCGACGGGCGTACCACAGCATGGCGCAGATCCAGTTCGCCGCTGGTGCCACCGAGGTCATGCCGCTGCACAGCGATGCCGGCCGGGCCAGCGACCTGGCGCAGGCACGTGGGATGATCGACCGCCTGCGCCTGGAGCCGTTTCGTACGCGTCTGGGCAGCGCCCACGTGATGGGTGGCTGCGCCATGGGCGAAGACCCGCGCCAGGCGGTCTGCGACAGCCTGGGCCGCCATCACCAACTGGAAAACCTGTCGATTCACGACGGCTCGCTATTCCCCACCAGCATCGGCGCCAACCCACAACTGTCGGTATATGCCATCAGTGCCAGACTCACCGATGCGCTTGCCCGCCGCCTGGCCAACGGCGCATGAAGACGAACCCAGAGACTGTCCATAATACCTTCGGCCGACCGTGTCACTTGGCCGCAGCGCGTTCGCTGCGCTACCATCCGACTCCCGACGCACTCCAGCCAGGATGACGCGATGAACCGAGTGTTGTACCCAGGTACCTTCGACCCCATTACCAAAGGCCATGGCGACTTGGTCGAGCGCGCTTCGCGGCTGTTCGACCACGTGATCATCGCGGTAGCGGCCAGCCCGAAGAAAAACCCCCTGTTTCCTCTGGAACAACGGGTAGCGCTGGCACGTGAGGTCACCAAGCACCTGCCCAATGTCGAAGTCATCGGCTTCTCCTCGCTGCTGGCGCACTTCGCCAAGGAACAAGGCGCCAACGTGTTCCTGCGCGGCCTGCGAGCGGTATCGGACTTCGAGTACGAGTTCCAGTTGGCGAACATGAACCGGCAACTGGCCCCGGACGTCGAAAGCCTGTTCCTGACGCCCTCGGAGCGCTACTCGTTCATTTCCTCGACCCTGGTCCGGGAGATCGCGGCGCTGGGCGGCGACATCACCAAGTTCGTCCACCCGGCGGTGGCCGACGCACTGACCGAGCGCTTCAAGAAGTGAGCTACACCGCCTGATCATCGCGCCCGCGTGCACTGCGGGCGCGAATGCGGCACAATTGTGCCCATTGCGTTTGAACATGCCCGGGCCCAATGCCCAGGCCGGAGCCCCCATGTCCCTGATCATCACCGACGATTGCATCAACTGCGACGTCTGCGAACCCGAGTGCCCGAACGAGGCCATCTCCCAAGGCGAAGAGATCTACGTGATCGACCCCAACCTGTGCACCCAGTGCGTAGGCCATTACGACGAGCCGCAGTGCCAGCAGGTCTGCCCGGTCGACTGCATCCCACTGGATGAAGCGCACCCGGAGACCGAAGAGCAACTGATGGCCAAGTACCGCCGCATCACCGGCAAGGACTGATCACCGCCCCATCGCCGACAAGCCGGCGAAGGGGCGCCTGTATCAGCGCTGGCAGCGCGGGCAGAACACACTGGCGCGCTGCCCGAGCTTCATCTCGCGCAAAGTCGTGCCGCATAGCTTGCAGGGCAAGCCACCGCGCCCGTAGACGAACAGTTCCTGCTGAAAGTATCCCGGCTGCCCATCCCCGCCGAGGAAATCGCGCAGGGTAGTACCGCCTTGCTCGATGGCTGCCGCCAGTACCCGCTTGATCTCGATGGCCAGCTTCAGGTAACGGGCTCGCGAGATCCCGCCTGCCTCCCGGCGCGGATCGATGCCAGCGGCGAACAGCGCCTCGGTGGCGTAGATGTTGCCCACCCCCACCACCACTGCGTTGTCCATGATGAACGGCTTGACCGCCATCGAACGCCCACGGGACAGCTGGAATAGCCGCTCGCCGTCGAACAGGTCGGTCAACGGCTCCGGGCCCAGGCGCAGCAACAGTTCGTGATTGAGCGGGTCGAGGCTCCACAGCATCGCACCGAACCGACGGGGGTCGGTATAGCGCAGCATCAGCCCCGATTCCAATTCGATGTCCACGTGCTCATGCTTGGCCGCGGGGAGCCCCACCTCGACCAGGCGCAGGTTGCCCGACATGCCCAGGTGACTGATCAACGTGCCGACCTCGGCGTTGATCAACAGGTACTTGGCCCGTCGCTGCACGGTGACGATACGCTGCCCGGACAAGCGCACATCCAGGTCCTCCGGGATCGGCCAGCGCAGGCGGCGGTCGCGCACCACCACACGGCTGACCCGTTGGCCCTCCAGATGCGGAGCGATACCGCGCCGGGTCGTCTCGACCTCTGGTAGTTCTGGCATGCGTCAGTGCCCTCCCAGCTCGCGGATGTTCTGCTTGAGCTGCTCGAAGTCGTATTCCGACAGACCGATGTAGTCCAGTACCAGCGGGCCGACCGCTTGCCACTCGTGATCGACCGATTGGTTGCCCAGCACTCGATAGGAGGCGCAGATGTGCTCGGCCATCTTCAGGACCGCCAGCAGATTCTTGAGCTGAGTCTGGGCGTTGCGCGAGGACTCTTCGCGGAACACCGCCAGGGCATTGTGGTGATTGGCGATCGCCGCACTGATGTGCTCCGGCAGGCGCCAGGACTTGGCGGTGAAGTAGCCGACCACCGAATGGTTGGTGTTGAACACTCGATTCTCGGTGTCCACTACCCGGGTCCGCTCATCGGCCTTGGCGTAGGCATCCTCCAGCACCTCCATGTATTCCGGAAAGCGCTTGAGCATCAACGGCACACCACAATCGTGGAACAGGCCGAGGGTGTAGGCCTCGTCCGCGGACTGAATGCCGGTACGCTTGGCCAGGGTCAGGCAAGTCATGGCCACGTCCTGGGCGGTGTCCCAGAAGCGATTGAGGGTAACGATGGTCTCGTCGCTCATCTCGCCCTTGATCGACTGGGCGTTGATCAGGTTGATGATCGAGCGGCTACCCAACAGGTTAACTGCACGCTGGATCGAGCCGATCTTGTTGGAAAGCCCGAAATGCGGCGAATTCACCAACTTGAGCAGGGCGCCGGCAAGGCCCGGATCCTGGGAGATCAGCTTGGCGATGGTCTCGAGGTCGGGGTCGGGCATGTATTGCTCGAACTGCAGGTCGACCATGATCTGCGGTTGCGGCGGGATGGTGATGCCTTGCAGGGCTTGCTGGATCTGCTCGGCGCTGAGTTCCTGGGACATTAGTGCTTACTCGATGGGGACGGGCGATTCTAACCTCTGTCCAGCGCCTGACGCAGCAATCGGCAGCGCTGTAACCATTGGCGCATTGCGCAGGAACTTTGCCCTCGCAGCGCAGGCCTTCTGGTTCAGCCCTACTGAAAAAGGAGTACAACCGATGAGTACCGATTTGAACGGCAAGCGCGTCGCCTTCCTGGTAACCGATGGTTTCGAGCAGGTCGAGCTGACCGGCCCTCGCGATGCCCTGCAACAGTGCGGTGCGGTCGTGGATATCCTCAGCGACAAACAAGGCTCGGTGCGCGGCTGGAACCACGACAAACCAGCGGATGAATTTGCCGTCGACACGACGTTCGAAGCCGCCAACCTGGACTTGTACGATGCCCTGGTACTGCCAGGTGGTGTACAGAATTCCGACACCATTCGCCTGATCCCTGGTGCGCAAAAGCTGGTGAAAAGCCATGCCGCCGCAGGTCGACCACTGGCGGTGATCTGCCACGGCGGCTGGCTGCTGGTGTCTTGCGGGCTTGTCGAAGGCAAGCGCATGACCAGCTACAAGACCCTGCAGGACGATATCCGCAATGCAGGGGGCAACTGGGTGGATGAAGAGGTGGTGGTCGACGGTAACCTGATCACCAGTCGCCAACCGGATGATATCCCCGCATTCAACGAAGCATTGATCAAGGCCCTGAAAGGCTGATCCATCTCTGCGGTCCCATCGCTGCAGGCGCGAGCTTGTCGGCGATGGGGCCCAACACTTTGTCGAACCCCGCACCGCCCCAGGGACCAACACGCTATAATCCCGCTCTTTTTTCCGGAGCGACGTCATGTCCCTGCCCAGCCTTCGCCTCAAAGCCAATGCCGACCGCCGCCTGCGCGCCGGCCACCTGTGGGTCTACAGCAACGAAGTCGATGTTGCCGCCACCCCACTGCAAGGCCTTCAGGCCGGTCAGCAAGCAGTCCTCGAGGCGGCCAGCGGCAAACCCCTGGGCATCGTCGCGCTGAGCCCCAACAACCTGATCTGTGCCCGCCTGCTGTCGCGCGATGCCAAGCTGCCGCTCGACAAATCGCTGCTGGTGCACCGCCTGAACGTCGCCCTGTCGCTGCGCGAGCGCTTGTTCGACAAGCCCTGCTACCGCCTGGTCTACGGTGACTCCGACCTGCTTCCGGGCCTGGTGGTCGACCGCTTCTTCGATATCCTCGTCGTCCAACTCGCCTCGGCCACCATGGAAGCACACAAGGACGACGTGATCGCCGCCTTGGTACAGGTGCTCAAGCCAAGTGGCATCCTGTTCAAGAACGACTCGGCCGCCCGTGACGCCGAAGGCCTTGAACGTTACGTCGAGACCGTCTACGGCGAAGTGCCCGATTGGGTGGCGCTCGAAGAGAACGGCGTGAAGTTCGAAGCCCCAGTACGCGAAGGCCAGAAAACCGGCTGGTTCTACGACCACCGCATGAACCGCGCACGTCTGGCGCCCTATGTGAAAGGCAAGCGCGTACTCGACCTGTTCAGCTACATCGGCGGCTGGGGCGTGCAGGCCGGCGCGTTCGGCGCCAGTGAGGTGTTCTGCGTCGATGCTTCGGGCTTTGCCCTGGACGGCGTCGAACGCAACGCCGCGCTCAACGGCATCAGCGAGAAGCTGACCTGCATCGAAGGCGATGTATTCGAGGCCCTGCGCGAGCTCAAGGCCGCCGAAGAACGCTTCGACGTGATCATTGCCGACCCACCCGCCTTCATCAAACGCAAGAAGGACCTGAAAAACGGCGAAGCGGCCTACCGTCGCCTCAACGAACAGGCCATGCGCATGCTGACCAAGGACGGCATCCTGGTCAGCGCCTCGTGCTCGATGCACCTGCCCGAGGACGATCTGCACAACATCCTGCTGACCAGCGCCCGCCACCTGGACCGCAACCTGCAACTGCTCGAGCGCGGCGGCCAGGGCCCTGATCACCCGGTCCACCCGGCCATCGCCGAAACCCGCTACATCAAGAGCATCACCTGCCGGTTGCTGCCCAACAGCTGATCCGCATTGGCCCGAGCGCCGGCTTGCCGGCACTCGGGCCAATCGACCTCGTGCAAGTACCGAATCAGAGATTCAGTACATACGATGCGATCCCGAAGTACACCAACACCCCGGCCGCATCGGCGATCGAGGTCACCAGTGGGCCACTGGCAGTGGCCGGATCGAGCTTCAACCTGGTGAACATGAACGGCAGGCTCATGCCGATCAAGCTGCCCACCAGGACAATCACCAGCATGCTGCTGGCGACGATCAGGGCAATTTCCGCACCACCGCGCAGCGCCCCAAGCGATGCCACCGCCACCGCCATGGTGCAGCCAAGCGCCAGCGCAACCCCGCATTCACGCCCGAGCATGCGCAGCCAGTCCGCCATGACCACCTCGCCCGTCGCCAGGCCACGCACCATCAAGGTCGCCGACTGTGCCCCGGCGTTGCCTCCACTGTCCACCAGCAGCGGCAGGAAGAACACCAGAACGATATTGGCAGCGATGGTTTCTTCGAAGGCGGCGATACCCGCGCCTGAGAACAGATTGCCGAACACCAGTACCACCAGCCACAGCACGCGTTTGCGGTATAACAGGCCGACCGTGGCATCGCCCAGGTTACCGACATGGTTGGTGATCGATGCGCCCTTGTGGAAATCCTCTGTGGCTTCGCCCACCACCACATCGAGCACTTCGTCGTAGGTGACGATTCCCACCAGGCAGCCCGCTTCGTCGAGCACCGGCACAGCTAGCAGCTCGTGCTCGCGGATCTGCCGTGCGACTTCATCCTGGTGGGTTGCGGTGCGAACACTGATCACGTCGCGCACCATGATGTCCTCGATGGGCTGATCAGGCGCGGCGAGTATCAATTCTCGCAAGGACAGCGTGCCCAGCAGGTTACGCTGCGCATCGAGCACATAGGACTGATAGATGGTTTCGGCGTCTGCCGCTTCCCGACGGAGCATGTCGATGGCCTGGCTGGCCGTAAGGCCGGCATCGAGACTCGAATAATCGCTGCTCATCAAGCGGCCAGCCGTGCCGTCGCCATAGCCTTCCGGCTGCAGAAGCTCATCGCGGCGGGTCTGGGCGGCCAGGCGCAGGGCCCGTGGGGTATCACGAAAATCGGAAACAGGTTGCATGCAGTTCTCCAGGCGCCGACGCAGGCGCCCGGAGACCTCAGCCAGACAGGCTCAGGTCTTCGCAAGCCCTGGCAACAGCGCACTCAGTGCCAGATCGTGGGTTCGTGTTGAACCGAAAACTGGGAAGGTCCATCAAGAATGAATCTCGTCGAGCCGCACATGCGGCGTGGGGATAATAGGCAAGGTGGCCAGCCGCGTCTGCAGGGAAAAAGGCAGGGATGTGCGTTTCAGAAGCGACCTACAAATCATTTCCCCAAGTCATGCGCGACGTGGTGGTTATTGGCAATGATATTGGCAATCAAGTCGACCTCCCCTACCGAAACGAGCCCCGTAGAAAGCAGGTTGCCGTGTCGTGGGTACCCGGCAGAGGCAGCTCACTCAATTGCACGGTGCGCCTGCGCCGCTGTGGCCAGCCAACAAAGCAGGGCGCCAAGGCAAAAACCGGTGTAAGTAGTTTGCTTGATCAAGTCCTTTTGGGGTCGATGAGTCCCTGCCAGGTTACTGATCTGCGCCTGCAACGGGCCCTATATAGTTGGCTGGGCACGACCGCACCTCGGCTTGCACACGCTAATTCATTCCCTCGCCGCGCCAGCGGTGTAGAATCGGCGTATTCATCGCCAGTCATCCCCGGCGGGTTTATGAGCTCTGGCCAAGCACGCGGCGATCCCGCGAAGTCTTGGCCCCATCCGTGCCAGTGGCAACCGGCCTGCGGCGCTAAGGACAAGAGAAGCTCACTCCCCTATTCGTGACCTGATCAAGCCGCCAGGAGTGTTACATGCCTGATTATCGTTCCAAGACTTCCACCCAAGGCCGCAACATGGCCGGCGCCCGTGCCCTGTGGCGCGCCACCGGGATGAAGGACGAAGACTTCAAGAAACCGATCATCGCCATCGCCAACTCGTTCACCCAGTTCGTCCCAGGCCATGTGCACCTGAAGGACCTGGGCCAGTTGGTCGCTCGCGAGATCGAACGCGCCGGTGGCGTAGCCAAGGAATTCAACACCATCGCGGTCGACGACGGCATCGCCATGGGCCATGACGGCATGCTGTATTCCCTGCCGAGCCGCGAGATCATCGCCGACGCCGTGGAGTACATGGTCAACGCGCACTGCGCCGATGCCATCGTCTGCATCTCGAACTGCGACAAGATCACCCCCGGCATGCTGATGGCCGCCCTGCGCCTGAACATCCCGGTGATCTTCGTCTCCGGCGGCCCGATGGAAGCTGGCAAGACCAAACTGGCCAGCCATGGCCTGGACCTGGTCGACGCCATGGTCATCGCCGCCGACTCTTCGGCCTCCGACGAGAAAGTCGCCGAGTACGAGCGCAGTGCCTGTCCGACCTGCGGTTCCTGCTCCGGCATGTTCACCGCCAACTCGATGAACTGCCTGACCGAAGCCCTGGGCCTGGCCCTGCCGGGCAACGGCTCGACCCTGGCCACCCATGCCGACCGCGAACAGCTGTTCCTCACCGCTGGGCGCACCATCGTCGAGCTGTGCAAGCGTTACTATGGCGAAAACGACGACTCGGTGCTGCCGCGTAGCATCGCCAACTTCAAGGCGTTCGAGAACGCCATGATGCTCGACATCGCCATGGGCGGTTCGACCAACACCATCCTGCACCTGCTGGCTGCCGCCCAGGAAGGCGAGGTCGCCTTCGACCTGCGCGACATCGATCGCCTGTCGCGCAAGGTGCCGCAGCTGTGCAAGGTGGCGCCGAACATCCAGAAGTACCACATGGAAGACGTCCACCGCGCCGGCGGCATCTTCAGCATCCTCGGTTCACTGGCCCGTGGCGGCCTGCTGCACACCGACCTGCCGACCGTGCACAGCCGCAGCATGGAAGAAGCCATCGCCAAATGGGACATCACCCAGACCGATGACGAAGCCGTGCACACCTTCTTCAAGGCAGGCCCAGCCGGTATCCCGACCCAGACCGCCTTCAGCCAGTCGACCCGTTGGGAAACCCTCGACGACGACCGCGAGAACGGCTGCATCCGCAGCGTCGAGCACGCCTACTCGCAAGAGGGCGGCCTGGCCGTGCTCTATGGCAACATCGCGCTGGACGGCTGCGTGGTGAAAACTGCCGGTGTCGATGAGTCGATCCTGGTGTTCGAAGGCACCGCGAAGATCTTCGAGAGCCAGGATAGCGCCGTGCGCGGCATCCTCGCCGACGAGGTGAAGGCCGGTGATATCGTCATCATCCGCTACGAAGGTCCGAAAGGCGGCCCGGGCATGCAAGAGATGCTCTATCCGACTTCGTATCTCAAATCCAAAGGCTTGGGCAAGGCCTGCGCCCTGCTCACCGACGGCCGTTTCTCGGGCGGTACCTCGGGCCTGTCGATCGGCCATGCCTCGCCAGAGGCCGCTGCCGGCGGCGCCATCGGCCTGGTGCGCGATGGCGACAAGGTCCTGATCGACATCCCCAACCGTTCGATCAACCTGCAGGTCAGCGATGAAGAGCTGGCCCACCGCCGTATCGAGCAGGACAAGAAAGGCTGGAAGCCCGCCGAAGTCCGCCCGCGCAAGGTGACCACCGCGCTGAAGGCCTATGCCCTGCTGGCCACCAGCGCCGACAAGGGTGCAGTGCGTAACAAGGCGATGCTCGAAGGGCTGTAAGGGTTTCATGGCAAAAGAAAACCGGCGCTTCAAGCGCCGGTTTTTCATTTCGGGTCAGGACAATCAATACACTTGTGCACTTTTTTGAGCTCGGAACATCGTGCACAAGAAATCAATCTTCTTACAGTGCCTGGAAATGCAAGACCAGCCCTCCAGTCCGCTCCATTACGAAATATCCGGATAATCTCCACGACGCACTAAATCCTATATCGTCTCTACCAAGCCAGCCCTGAGCGATGTCGCATGCAATTAAAGGGGAGTGGCATTTCAGCGCACTAGAACAAGTCATCACCGCAACATCTTCTATCCAACCCAATTACAGAACCATCCTACTGAGCAAGAAGACGTATCTGTAGGAACTCTCTGATATTTCAAAGAACACGAAAAAGTGCATTGACGACATTTGAAACGCGTGCTCTTATTCAAGCATCCGATAACCAATTCACACACGCCCAGTAACCGTACCTAAAGTTACTGCACGCGCTTATACCTTTCGACAAAGCTAATGGATTTTCGCTTCGCGTATGACTCGCTTAAAAATAACTAAATGAGGCTCCGCAATGCGTGACATGAAAGCCAGATCCATGCAAGATTTCTCTACACTCTTCATAAGCAATTTTGACAAGCATATTGAGAGGCTCAAAATACCTGAGCGAGAATACATCAACGGCTTGCGTCATAGACCGCTGCTTGCTCAAATAGAACGCGCAAGTGAAATAAAAGCAATGCTGGAAGATGTATTTCACCACCCTGAGACAGTCTTGTCCCAGCAGCGAGCCGAGCGTGCACTACTTACCTTTCTCGACAAACGAAATGCAGACATTGGCCTGTTAAGTTTCTTTCATGGATGGAACGAAACACACAAGACAACAAGTCTGGTGTCGGCCAAACTGATCGTGCGGCTATCCCGGGACGCCCTGTACGTCAACATTGCGGAACAACATATGCACAACACTGTAATGGCGCATATGTACGAGGTAGCGAAAGATTACTTGGGTTTGGGACACTCCGGCCATGACGGAATGTTTCCGAGCATGGCTGCAGCATTCGGAGCTCACGGCTGGGAGAATTGCCAGTACTCAGTAGATGAATGCAGCGAATTTTCTGAGTTTCTATACCGGACCGGTGTAGCAGGACATAAACTCCCTGTCGAGTCTGATCAATACAGATACGCTGTGATAAACGCAATGATGACCGCTGTGGCTTCAGAACTGTGGAACGGAAGCGAATATAATTTTCTAGCGCAATATATAAACAATAAAATCATAGACATGCACCCCTCTCTAGTCAACGACAACGTCGCACTGCGCAAGGCGAATGGATATGTAATGAGCCACTCCGGCACCGTTGAAAGTCGCCATGGTTTACACGCGCTAGCTGCTGTGCAGAAGTACCATCAACTCGCCAACTTGGATTTCGATCTATGTAAATTCAAGGAAAAGATGATTGATTATAATCAGCGCGTCGGCAAAGCCTTCTGCTCTCTGCATCAAGCCCTTTTACAGCACGGACTTGGTGGTCAATTCATCGACGGGCAATGAAAACGGCCATCCTCCACGCCATAAACTCGGTATCATTTATGACCGTTGACTATGCATTGTTAGCTTTAGGGTTCTTTGCTTTCTGCGGTGGTTTAATTGACGCAGCGGTGGGGGGAGGTGGACTAATACAAGTTCCCGCTCTATTGCACGCGCTCCCTCAGTACAGCCTGGCTACCGTTTTCGGGACGAACAAACTAGCGGTGCTAGCAGGCACGTTAACATCAACACTTCGCTATGCAAGAAACATCAGAATAAAATGGAAGCTTGTGGCACCCATGTCGTTATCTGCACTCGCATCTTCCTATCTCGGGGCTTATTCTGTATCAATTATTCCCAAAATTTTAATGGAGTACGTGGTTTTTAGTCTTCTTATAACCATGGCGACGTACACCTTCTTCAAAAAGGATTTCGGCCACGTCGACCGGAATTTAGATCTGACTACTCGAACCGTACTACTCGGTACTGTCTTGGGAGGGGCTATTGGTTTCTATGATGGTATCTTCGGTCCTGGTAGCGGCAGTCTCCTACTGTTCGTATTTGTCCGGTTTTTCGGGTTTGACTTTCTCAATGCCTCAGTATCAGCAAAGCTGGTAAACGTGGGGACCTTCGGTGCAGCACTGGTATTTTTCATATCATCAGGGAATGTTTTGTGGATGATCGGCGGACTGGTGGCTGCCTGCAACATCGCTGGTTCTGTGACAGGCGTATTCCTGGCGCTGCGATACGGAAGCGGATTGATCAGAACCCTCTTTCTACTAATCTTGGTCTTTCTGATTGGAAGACTGGGCGTGTCTTTGTTCTTATAAATTACCTCCACCGAGACTGCACTGACCCGTTACGCTAGCGGGCCCGATTGACTTGACCACTGGGTTTACCCCCACCACTGCCGTGAGGGATGTTCGTGCCCGGTATGTATGCGGCCCATCCAGAATGGCTAAAGGAGCCCTGACAGTCTGCGATGCCAGGGCTCAGCCGTAACAACTTAGAACCTGCTCCTTACTGAATCTGCTCCGGCGTCACGATCACCCAGTTTTTGTCTGCCGTCACCGGTAACCCTTCCTTGGCCTGCGCCGCCGCATTCTTCGCGATCATCCCGTTCAACTGGTCCATGTATTTGGCTTTGCGGTTTATCCACAGATGGATGCCACCCTTGCTCACGTCGACGCCATGGAACTGCATGTAACCATCGCTGGTGGGTGTATCGCCGCCGACCAGCACTGGCTTCTTCCATTGATCGATATAGGTCAAAATCGCCGCCTGTTTGCCCGCCATCCAGGTTGCCGGCGTCCACAGATAAGGCGTGAGTTCCAGTCGCTCGTTGGCCTTGGCATCGTAGTGTCCCTCGGCGACCTGCTTGCGCGCGGTCGTCACCTGGCCGCTAGCGCGGTCCTTGAGCAGCAGGCTGACACCGATCACGTTCTGCGGTTTGACGTTGTAACCATATTTGGGATCCGAGGCGACCATGCGTACCAGTTCCTCGGAAGCCGCAGACACCACATAGACCTCGATGCCGTTCTCCATCAATTTGTTGTACAGCTCAGCCTGGCCCTTGAACACCTTCGGCGGCTGCACCTCTATAGACTTGACCTGGTCACCTTCGTAATAGGTGCTGGGGATCGGCTTGTTGGCGGCCATCAGCTCATCCACCTGCACTTTCAGTTCCTTCAAGGTGAACCCCGAGAACACCTGGGCCACCCACGGATAGCAGACCATGTCGTCGATTTCACACAGGCGGTAGTAGTAGCTGAACAGCGTTTCCTTGTGCTCGGCGGTGTCCTTGAAGGGTATGAGCTTGAGCGACGGATCGAGCTTGTCGCGGGTCAGCAGGCCTTTGTTTTCCATGAAAGGCAGCAGGGCCTCTTCGAGGTCATAGCGGTAACTGGTGTTGTCCATGTCGAACACCGCGAAGTTACCTTTGTGGGCGTTGGCAGCAATCATGGCATTCAACTGCCGGGCGGCGTCCGCCGGCCAGTGCTGGAGCTCGGTGGCAAAGGATTCGACACAGCACAGCAGGGCCAAGCCGCCCGCGAGGGCTTTCGAAGCGAACTTCATGTGCGTTTCTCCTGAAAAGACCCAAAGACGCTAGTGCAATCATCCAGGTTCGCGGGCTCCGACAGCGACCCTCATGCAGCTCTGGGCGTCGTGGACGTAGGTGTGAGCGACGTGCCTATATTCCAAAAACGACTATGCAAATTATTTTTGGATATAAGTTCGTTTGTTTTCAGCCTGTTAGCATTTGCGTTCGCAATCGCTCACAGAAGCGACGCCCCCTACTGCATTCTCCTGGAGCTTCAATGAACCTGCCGCTGTCTCTCAACCTGCTGGCGTTCCTGGCCCTGCTGCTGGGCCTGGCACAAACCCGCCGCACCGACTGGAGCCTGGCCAAGAAGGTGTTACTCGGTCTGGTGCTGGGCGTGGTCTTCGGCCTGGCCCTGCACACGGTCTACGGCGCCGGCCACCCGGTGCTCAAGGCCACCATCGGCTGGCTCGACCTGGTCGGCAACGGCTATGTCGGCCTGCTGCAGATGATCGTCATGCCGCTGATCTTCGCGTCGATCCTCAGTGCCGTGGCACGCTTGCACAATGCCTCGATGCTCGGCCGCATCAGTGTGCTGACTATCGGCACACTACTGCTGACCACCGCCATCGCCGCCCTGATCGGCATCAGCCTGACCAACCTGTTCGGTCTGAGCGCTGAAGGCCTGGTGGCCGGGGTGCAAGAACACGCGCGCCTGCAGGCCATCCACAGCGACTACGCCGGCAAGGTCGCCGACATCAACGTTCCGCAGCTGCTGCTGTCGTTCATCCCCAGCAACCCGATCGGCGACCTGGCCCGGGCACGACCGACTTCGATCATCGCCGTGGTGATCTTCGCAGTATTCGTAGGCCTTGCCGCGCTGCAACTGATCAAGGATGACGCCGCCCAGGGCGAGCGCGCCCTGTCGGCCATCGATACCCTGCAAGCGTGGGTCATGCGTCTGGTGCGTGTGGTGATGCGGCTCACGCCCTATGGCGTACTGGCCTTGATGACCAAGGTGGTCGCCAGCTCCAACCTGGACGACATCCTCAAGCTCGGCAGCTTCGTATTGGTGTCGTACTTGGGCCTGGGGTTGATGTTCGGGGTGCACGCCATCATCCAGGCGTTGACCGGCGTCAATCCGCTGCGGTTCCTGCGCAAGGTTTGGCCAGTGCTGACCTTCGCCTTCACCAGCCGCTCCAGCGCTGCCAGCATTCCACTGAACATCGAAGCGCAGACCCGCCGCTTGGGCGTGCCGCAGTCGATCGCCAGTTTCAGTGCCTCGTTCGGCACCACCATCGGCCAGAACGGCTGCGCCGGACTGTACCCGGCGATGCTGGCGGTGATGGTCGCCCCGACCGTGGGCATCGACCCGTTCGACCCCTTGTGGATCGCCACGCTGGTGGCCATCGTCACCCTGAGTTCGGCCGGGGTGGCCGGGGTGGGCGGTGGCGCGACCTTCGCCGCCCTGATCGTGCTCCCGGCCATGGGCCTGCCAGTCGAATTGGTGGCGCTGCTGATTTCCGTGGAGCCGCTGATCGACATGGGCCGCACGGCGTTGAACGTGAATGGTTCGATGACCGCGGGCGTGGTGACCAGCCAACTGCTCAAGGAAACCGACAAAGACTTGTTGGGCGGCGATGAGCATGCCGAGTTGAAGCACTCCTGAGCTATCGGGGCTGCAGTGCAGCCCCGATAAACTCAACGCTTGTCCCAAACCTCGAAATGATACGCAGGCTTGCCTTCTTCAGCCTGCGCCTCGCTCGACACCCGCTGCCACTGCGCCATATCGAATTCGGGGAACCAGGCGTCGCCCTCCGGCTGCAGCTCGACCCGGGTCAGGTACATCCGGCTCACCAGCCCCTTCTCCAACGCCTGCGCGTACAACTGCGCCCCGCCGATCAGCATCAACTCGCCCACGCCTTGTTCGCGCGCCCATTGCTCGGCTCGCACCAGCGCAGCCTCCAGCGAAGCGAACACCTCGGCACCAGCCAATTGCAGACCCGGCTGACGACTGACCACGACGTTCAGCCGCCCCGGTAACGGCCGCCCCAGCGAATCCCAGGTCTTGCGGCCCATGATGATCGGCTTGCCCAGGGTGGTTGCCTTGAAGTACTTGAAGTCCCCCGGCAGGTGCCAGGGCATGGAATTGTCGATGCCGATGACGCGGTTCTCGGCATGAGCCGCGATCAGGCTGAGGGGAAGTGATGTATTCATGCCGGCGAGGATAGCACCCGGCGTGTGGGTTATGCTTCTGCCCTGAACCGTGCAATGGAAGAGCTTGTGACTGCACCTACATCACTGGACAAACGTTGGCTCACCGAAGCGGTGCGCCTGCGCGAGGAACAGGCTGGTCCCCTGGAGGATCAGGAAGCCAACCGCCATGCCCGACAGCAAGGCGGCGACCTGGCTACGCGGATCGAGACCCGGGCGCTGTTCCTGGCCGAGCGCGACGGCATGAGCGCCGCCCTGGGTCGCTGGAAGCAAGGCGCTCGCCTGGCGCTGTTGGCCCTGGCGCTGCTGGCCGTGGTCAGCGGCTCTGGGCTGGCCTTCGCCGCCTTGGGCGATGGCCAGCGACCGGTCAACGTATTCTGGGCCTTGGGCAGCCTGTTGGGGCTCAACCTGCTGATGCTGCTGGGCTGGGCTGCGGGTCTGATGCTCAGCGGCGAGCATGGCGCCAGCCTCGGGCGGTTGTGGCTGTGGTTGAGCGAACGCTTCGCCCGCGATGCCAAGGCCGCCCAGCTGGCCCCCGCCCTGCTCGTGCTGCTGCAACGCCAGCGCCTGAACCGCTGGCTGTTGGGCGCGCTGGTGCATGGCCTGTGGCTACTGGCGATGCTGACGGCAGTCGCCATGCTTCTGGCATTGCTGGCCACCCGCCGCTATGGCTTCGTCTGGGAAACCACGTTGCTGGCGGCCGAACCGTTCATTCGCCTGACCCAGACCCTCGGCGCCCTGCCCTCGCTGCTGGGCTTCGCCGTGCCGGACGAAACCATGATCCGCGCCAGCGGCGCGACCCTTCCGGCCCTGGACATCGCCCGTCAGGCCTGGGCCAGTTGGTTGCTCGGCGTAGTCCTGGTTTATGGCCTGCTGCCCCGCCTGCTGTTGGCCGGCCTGTGCCTGTGGCGCTGGCGCCAGGGCCGCGAGCGCCTGGCCCTGGACCTCAGCCTGCCGGGCTATGCGCAACTGCGCGAGGTCCTGATGCCGCGCAGCGAGCGGATCGGTGTGCAGGATGCCGCGCCCGAGAGCTTGCCGCAATTCCAGGCCGGCCAGTTGGAAAGCGGCAGCAGCGGTGCCCTTCTGGTCGGCCTCGAACTGGACGAGCAGCGCCCCTGGCCGCCGGCAATGCCCAAGGCTGTGACCAACGCCGGCGTGCTCGACAGCCGCGAGTCGCGCAACCGCCTGCTCGAACAGCTCAGCCGCTTTCCGCCGGCGCGCCTGGCCATCGCCTGCGACCCGCGTCGCTCGCCCGACCGCGGCAGCCTGGCACTGCTCGCCGAGCTGGCACGTTACGCCGGTGCGACGCGCATCTGGCTGCTCCAGGCCGAGCCGGGCCAGGCCCTGGACGCGCAACGCTTGGGCGATTGGCACGAAGCCCTCGACCGCCTCGGCCTGCCCCACGCCGACACCTCGCCCCTGACCTGGCTGGAGCATGGCCATGACTGAGCCGCTGAAACTGGCCGTGGTCGGCCACACCAACGTCGGCAAGACCTCGCTGCTGCGCACCCTGACCCGCGACATCGGCTTCGGCGAGGTTTCCCACCGTCCGAGCACCACCCGCCACGTCGAAGGTGCACGCCTGTCGGTGGACGGCGAGCCACTGCTTGAACTCTATGACACCCCTGGCCTGGAAGACGCCATCGCCCTGCTCGACTACCTGGAACGCCTGGAGCGCCCAGGCGAACGCCTGGACGGTCCGGCGCGCCTCGCTCGCTTCCTGCAAGGCAGCGAGGCCCGCCAGCGATTCGAACAGGAGGCCAAGGTGCTGCGCCAGTTGCTGGCCAGCGATGCCGGCCTGTATGTGATCGACGTACGCGAGCCGGTGCTGGCCAAGTACCGCGACGAGCTGGAGGTGCTCGCCGGCTGCGGCAAGCCATTGCTGCCGGTGCTGAACTTCGTGGCCAGCGACCAGCACCGCGAGCCCGAATGGCGCGAAGCCCTGGCCCGCCTTGGCCTGCATGCGCTGGTGCGGTTCGACAGCGTGGCGCCGCCAGAAGATGGCGAGCGGCGCCTCTACGAAAGCCTGGCGTTGCTGCTCGAAGATGCCCGCCCGGCCCTGCAACGGCTGATCGACGACCAGCAGGCGCAGCGTCTGGCCCGCCAGCACAGCGGCAAGCGCCTGATCGCCGAACTGCTGCTCGACTGCGCCGCCTGCCGGCGCAGTGTCCAGGCCGAACCTGCCGCCGAAGCCAAGGCCATCGAGGCGCTGCGCCAAGACGTTCGCCAGCGCGAGCAACGCTGCGTCGAGGCATTGCTCAAGCTGTATGCCTTCCGCCGCGAGGACGCCAACGCGGGAGACCTGCCACTGCTCGATGGCCGCTGGGGCGATGACCTGTTCAACCCTGAAACCCTGAAATTGCTCGGTGTACGCCTGGGCAGCGGCGTGGCAGCGGGTGCCGCAGCCGGAGCCGGGGTCGACCTGCTGGTGGGCGGGCTGACCCTCGGCATCGCCGCACTGGCCGGTGCCGTTGCCGGAGGCGCACTGCAAACGGCGCGCAACTATGGGTCGCGGCTGATGGGCAAGCTCAAGGGGCAGCGGGAACTGACCGTGGATGACACCGTGCTGCGGTTGCTGGCCTTGCGCCAACAGCAGTTGATGGCGGCGCTGGACCGCCGTGGGCATGCAGCGCAGGACAGCATTCGCCTCGCACCGCTGGATGAAAAGGCCTGGCGCGAAGGCAAGCTGCCGGAGGCCTTGAGCAAGGCAAGGGCGCACCCGCAGTGGTCGACGCTCAACCCAGGGGCGAAGGTGAACCAGGCGGAGCGGCAGGAGCAACTCGAGGCGCTGGTTTTGCAGATTTAAGGGGGCTTGAAGGGCTGGCTTGAGAGGTGTAGCGCCGTTGAGATCGAGCGCCGCCCGCGCGGCGCTCGATCTCATGAACACCACACCCCTCAAGACAGACCCTACTGCGCCACCTTCTCCGACTTGCCGTCATAGCGCTTGCGCCACTCGGCCAGAATCTGGTCGCGGTTCTTCGAAGCCCAGGCGAAGTCGTTCTTGATCAACCGCTGTTCATAGTCGGCCGGCAGTTCTGTCTGGGGTTTGGCGATCCCGGGCGCGGCCAATACCGCGAAGTTTTCCTTGTACAGCTCCATCGCCGCCGGGCTTGCCGAGAAATCGGCAAGGCGCCTGGCGGCATCGGCCTTGGCCGAGCCCTTGATCACCGCGGTGGCCTCGATTTCCCAACCCAGACCTTCCTTGGGCAGCACGATGTCCAGCGGCGCGCCCTGGCGCTTGAGCTGTACTGCCGGGTACTCGAACGAGATACCGATTGGGAATTCACCCGACGCCGCCAGCTTGCAAGGCTTGGAACCGGAGTGAACGTATTGGCCGATGTTCTGGTGCAGGTCATCCATGTAGGTCCAGCCCTGCGGCTCGCCAAAGGTCTGCAGCCAGGCGCTCACGTCGAGGAAGCCCGTGCCGGACGAGGCCGGGTTGGGCATGACTATCTTGCCCCTGTACTCAGGCTTGGTCAGGTCCTGCCAGCTCACCGGCTTGCTCAAGCCCTGCCTCTCGGCCTCGATGGTGTTGAAGCAGATGGTCGCGGCCCATACGTCCATGCCGACCCAGGCCGGCGGATTGGCCGCATCGCGGTAGTTGGGCGAAATCTTGCCCAGGTCTTTCGGTGCGTAGGCTTCAAGCATGCCGTTCTGGTCGAGGATGGCCAGGCTGGACGCTGCGAGCCCCCAGACCGCATCCGCCTGTGGGCGGTCTTTTTCGGCCAGCAGTTTGGCGATGATGATCCCGGTGGAGTCACGCACCCATTTGATCTCGATGTCCGGGTTGGCCTTTTCGAACGCCTGCTTGTAGCTGCGCAGCTGCTCGGCTTCCAGGGCGGTGTAGACGGTCAACTGGGTGGCTGCGGCCGAAGCCTGCAGGCAGAAGACGGCGGATACGGCAGCGGCAAGTGCGAGGGGCTTGAACATGATGCGGTTCCTATCGTTTGGGCAATCGGTCAGTGACCGGGCGCACGTTGGCGCCAGGCCTGGGAGCGGCGCAGCAGGCCACGCGAAGCCGCGGCCAGCAGCAGGGACGCGGCAGCACTGGTGAGCAGGATCAGGGTCGACATGGCGGCAGCACCACCGACGTTGCCGGCGTCGTCCATGTTCAGCACCGCGACGGCAGCCAGGATGGTGTCGGGGCTGTAGAGGAAGATCGCCGCCGAGACGGTGGTCATCGCCGAGACGAACAGGTAGCGAACGATATCCAGCAGCGCAGGCAGGCAGATCGGCACGGTGACCCGTACGAAGTGCTTGTACAGCGGCGCCTTGAGCGACAGCGCGGCGGCCTCGAACTCGCCATCGAGCTGGCGCAGCGCGGTGGTCGCGGTCATCTGCGCAGTGGTCAGGTAGTGAGCGACGGTGCACAGCACCAACAGCGCCATGCTGCCGTAGAACACGTGCAACGGGTTGCCGGCGAAGTTGAAGAAGAATACGTAACCCAGCCCCAGCACCAGGCCCGGCACCGCCATGGGGATGAAGCTCAGCAGGCGCAGGATCTGGTTGAGCAGGCGCTGACCCTGGGTCTTCTCCATCAGGTAGGCCCCGGTGAAGATCACCAGGCTGCCGACCAGCGCGGTGCAAATGGCCATGGTCACGCTATTGCGGTAGGCCAGCCAGCCACCGCCTGCCGTGTCCTCGAACAGGTAGTGCTTGAACGACAAGGTCAGGTTGTATGGCCAAAAGGTGACCAGCGACGAGTACACCGCCATGCCGATCACCACCAGCAGCACCGCGCAGACCAACGCCACCACGGTCAGGAAGCAGGCATCACGCATCCGTGACGGCTTGGGCTCGAAGACCTGGGCACGACCACTCATGGCGTCGCCCTGACGTCGTCGCAGCCAGGCATCGACGGCGAAGCTCAGCAGCGCCGGCACCAGCAGCACCATGCCGATCAACGCACCACGGCCGAACTGTTGCTGACCGACCACCGCCTTGTACGCCTCCAGTGCCAGCACCTGGTAGTCGCCACCGACCACGACCGGAACGCCGAAGTCGGTGATGGTCAAGGTGAACACCAGGCAGAAAGCCGCGAATACCGCCTGGCGCGACGCCGGCCAGGTGATGCTGGAGAACGCCCGCCACGGCCCGGCACCCATGCTCGACGCCGCATCGAACAGCCGCGCATCGGCCAGCGACAGGGCCGAGAGCAGGATCATCAGCGCATGCGGGAAGGTGTAGATGGCTTCGCCCAGAACGATGCCCCAGAAACCATAGATGTTGTCGCTGAGCAAATGGCGCAGCAGGCCCTGGTTGCCGAACAGGTAGACCAGGGCGATGGCCGGCAGCATCGACGGCGCCAGCAGCGGCAACAGCGAGATGCCGCGCCATAGGCCCTTGGCTGGGATCAGCGTGCGTTGCAGGGCATAGGCGAACAGATAGGCCAGCGGCACCACGACGGCGGCCACGGTGCAGGCGACCGCCAGACTGTTGCCCAGCAGCCAGCGGAAGTTGGCACTGGCGAACATCTCGCGTGCCGCCAGCAAGCCACCGCCCTGTCCGGCGTCACCGCTCAAACCACGCCAGAAGATCGCCAGCAACGGCATCACCACCGCCAGCAGCAGGAGCACCAGCAGCAAGCTCTTACCGCCGATCACGAACAATCGATCGCCCGCGGCAGTGGCAGCGTACGAGGCACGCTTGGCCTGTCCGAGGGGCAGGGTCATTGGCGCGGCCATCTCAGGCGAACACCTGCAGGCTGTGCGGCGGCACGGCCACCCAGATGTCTTGCGAGCCCAGACATGGCATGGCTTCCGGCGCCAGCTCGGCAAGCAACGAATGACCTGGCAGGGCCTTGAACTCGAAGCTCATGCGGCAACGGTTGCCAAGGAAGGTAATCTCGTTGAGCTTGGCCGGGAACAGGTTTTCCTCGTGCACCAATGGGTTGACGGTGATCGCTTCCGGGCGGCAGAACAGTCGGCCATTGGCCAACGGCGCAACACCCGGGGCCAAGCGCATATTCATGCCACCGACCTGCGCATGGCTGTCGCTGCTGCGCTGGAACGGCAACCAATTGCCTTGGCCGACGAAATCAGCAACGAACGGCGTGGCCGGGCGCTCGTAGATGGCCTGCGGTGGGGCGTACTGCTCGACCTGGCCGTTATTCATCACGGCGATACGGTCGGCCATCAGCATGGCCTCGTCCTGGTTGTGGGTCACCATCAGCGTGGTGATGCCGAGCTGGCGTTGCAGTTGGCGCAGTTCACCGCACAAGTGCTCGCGGACACGGGCGTCGAGCGCCGACATCGGCTCATCGAGCAGCAACAACGAAGGTGCCGGGGCCAGCGCCCGGGCCAGCGCCACCCGCTGCTGCTGACCACCGGACAACTGGCCGGGGTATTTCTTTTCGCTGCCGGCAAGGCCAACCAGTTCGAGCATCTCGGCCACTCGCTGGCGACTCGCGTCGCGGCCACTGCCGGTCAGGCCGTAGGCGATGTTGGCCTCGACCGTGAGGTTGGGGAACAGCGCGTAGGACTGGAACAGGATGCCGTAATCACGGGCCTGGGGCGGCAGTTCGGAGATGTCTCGCTCGCCGATATACAGCTCGCCGCGGTCTTGGCGCTCGAGCCCGGCGATGCAGCGCAACAGGGTGGTCTTGCCACAGTCCGACGGGCCCAGCAGGCACACGAGCTCGCCAGCGGAAACGTCCAGCGAGACATCGTTGAGCGCGGTGAAGGCGCCGAAACGTTTGTGGATACCGCGCACTTTCATCTGTGCGCCTGGAGTGGCGTGGTTCATGGCGAGGCCTCATCGAACAAGTGAGGCCATGCTAGGAAGGCAGTGCGAAGGTTGTGTGGCTTTAGGGCAAAAGCGGGTGATAGTGGTATAGGTAGATTTTGTAGTGAACTTGAGGGCCCTTTCGCGGGCAAGCCCGCTCCTACAGGTACTGCACGGAGCCAGAGAGCGAAGCAGTACCTGTGGGAACGGGCTTGCCCGCGAAGAAGACGACGCTAGAACTGCGACCCGGCCACTTCCTGCGCCACCCCCAGAAAGGCCGCCGGCAACCGGGCCTGGCGCCGCTCTTTCAGGCAATACAGGTATTCGTGCATCACCGGCGCATCCTCCAGCGCCAACACCCGCAGCTCGGCGTTATGCGGCACCTCATGGCGGGCGATGACGCTGATGCCGATGTTGCGCAGCACCGCCTCGCGGATCGACTCGCGGCTGCCGATCTCCAACAGCGTCCCGGCCTTGACCCCCGCCGCCTGCATCATCTGCTCGGTGAGCCTGCGCGTGATCGAACCCTGCTCACGCATCAACAGGCAGTGCCCGGCCAGGGCCTCGATGGACACGCTCTGGCGTTGCGCCAGCGGGTGATTGCGGTGTACGGCCACCACCAACGGGTCGGTCCCCAGCACCCGCCGCACCAGGCGCGTGTCTTCGACCAGTTGCGACGAAGCCGCGATATCGACCCGGTAGTCCTCGAGCAATTCCAGCACCTGCTGAGAGTTGCCGATCTCCATCGCCACCTCGACCTGGGGCAGTCGCTCGCGGAAAATCTTCACCAGGTCGAGGATGTAGTAAGGCGCCGTGGCGGCGATACGCAGGTTGCCCTGCTGTTGGCCGCTGTTACGCAATTCGAACTCGATGTCGGCCTCCTGCTGGAGCAGCGCCTTGACCCTAGGCAGCAGGCGTGCGCCCGCTTCGCTCAGCACCAGACGCCGGCCCCCGCGGAAGAACAGCTCCACCGCGTATTGGCTCTCCAGGTTGCGGATCTGGGTGGTCACCGTCGGCTGGCTGAGCCCGAGCTTCTTCGCCGCCTGGGTGATGCTGCCCAGACGGGCCACCATGTAGAAGGCTTTGAGCTCGGCACTCAGCATTGCAGGACCTCATTACTTGCGCAGCAGGCGCAGACCGTTGAACACCACCAGCAGGCTCACGCCCATGTCGGCGAACACCGCCATCCACAGAGTGGCCATACCGGCAAAGGTGATCGCCAGGAAAATCGCCTTGATGCCCAACGCCAGAACGATGTTCTGCATCAGGATCGCCGCACTTTGGCGGGACAGCCTGACGAACGCGGGGATTTTGCGCAAGTCGTCATCCATCAGCGCCACATCGGCAGTCTCGATAGCCGTGTCGGTGCCAGCCGCAGCCATGGCAAAGCCGATCTCGGCGCGGGCCAGGGCCGGCGCGTCGTTGATACCATCGCCGACCATGCCCACCCGATGGCCCTCGGCATATAGCCGCTCGATGCTCTGCAGCTTATCGGCGGGCAGCAGGTCGCCTTCGGCGCGGTCGATGCCCACCTGGGCGGCGATGGCCTGGGCAGTGTGCGGATTGTCACCGGTGAGCATGACCGTCTTGATCCCCAGCCCATGCAATTCGGCGATGGCCTCGCGGCTGCTGTCCTTGACCGTGTCAGCCACGGCGAACAGCGCCAGCGGGCCGGCGCGGTCGAGCAACAGGACCACGGTCTTGCCTTGGCGCTCCAGGGCATCGAGCTGCACCTCCAGTGCCGGCGAGCACAGCCCCAACTCCTCGACCAGGCGGTGATTGCCCAGATGGTAGGTTTCACCGTCGATCTCACCGCGCACGCCACGGCCCGCCAGGGCAGCGAAACCATCGACCTCGCTCAGCGGCAAGCCCTGCGCTTTGGCGAACTGGGCAATGGCGCCCGAGACCGGATGGTCCGAGCGCTCGGCCAGGCTGGCGGCCAGCGCCTGGGCCCGGCCTTCGACCCGTGGGTCGAGCACCTGGGCGTCGGTCTGCACCGGCTTGCCATGGGTCAGCGTGCCGGTCTTGTCCAAGGCCAGGAGGTCCAGCTTACGGCCGCCCTCCAGGTACACCCCCCCCTTGATCAGGATGCCTTTACGCGCCGCGGCAGCCAGTCCGCTGACGATGGTCACCGGGGTAGAGATCACCAAGGCACAGGGGCAGGCCACCACCAGCAACACCAGGGCCCGGTAAACCCAGTCGAACCAGGCAGCGGCCATGAACAGCGGCGGAATGATCGCCACGGCCAACGCCAAGGCGAACACCGCTGGGGTGTACACCCGCGAGAAGCGGTCGACGAAGCGCTGCGTGGGTGCCCGCGCACCTTGCGCCTCCTCCACCGCCTTGACGATCCGCGCCAGAGTCGATTGCCCGGCAGCGGCCGTGACCCGGTACTCCAACGCACCAGCCTGGTTGATCGTGCCGGCGAACAACTGATCGCCCACGGTCTTCTCGACCGGCAGGCTTTCACCGGTGATAGGTGCCTGATCGACACTGGACTGCCCGCTGGTGACCTCACCGTCCAGACCGACCCGCTCACCGGGGCGCAGTCGCACACACGCGCCCACCGTTACCTCACGGACCTCGACCTCGCGCCACTGGCCGTCCGCTTGCCTGACCGTGGCCATGTCCGGAGTCAGCTGCATCAGGCCGCTGATGGCATTGCGCGCGCGATCCAGCGAGCGCGCCTCGATCAGTTCGGCGACGGTGAACAGCACCATCACCATGGCGGCCTCCGGCCACTGGCCGATCAGTACCGCGCCGGTCACGGCGATGCTCATCAGCGCGTTGATGTTCAGATTGCGATTCTTCAGGGCGATCCAGCCCTTCTTGTAGGTCCCCAGGCCACAACCAAGGATGGCGGCCAACGCCAACAGCGCCACGACCCACTCAGGGGCGAGCGCTGCGAAGTGCACGATCTCCGCAGCGATCGCGGCGGCGCCAGACAGTGCCAGCGGCCACCAGCGGGTCGCATGGGACTGCGCTGCGCTGCCAATGACCTCCTCGGCAGCATCGAGCGGCTCGGCTTTCATGCCCAAGCTGTCGATGGCGCGCTCGATCTCGATGGTATCGCCCAATGTGTGGCGCACCCCGAGAACGCGGTTGATCAGGTTGAACTCCAACTGCTCGATGCCTGCCAGCTTGCCCAGCTTGTCCTGGATCAGAGTCTGCTCGGTGGGGCAGTCCATGGCCTCGATGCGAAAACGGCTGAGCTGAGCCGAGTCGCTGGCGTCCTGGGTCAATTGCACCCGGGATGGCGCGGCATGCGAGCCACAGCACGCGTGGGCGTGGGCGTGGGCATGTGCGTTGGCATGCTCGTGATCATGATCGTGGCTGACAGGCTGGTTCATGGGATCGTCCTTAAATGGGCCTGTTGCCAAGTGAACACCCTGTAGCCACTATAGGGTCAAGCCATCTGCTGGAGTTTCGCCCTTGACATCCTCCCCGCCCTACAGGACGGGGATTCCTACAGGTAGACGGCCATGCCCGACCGCGAGAATGTTCTTCGCCGCGTTAATGTCGCGGTCGTGAGTGACACCACACTCACACGTCCATTCTCTTATTCCAAGGCCGGTCCTACCTTTCGGACTACTGGGCGGGAGTACGCCGCAATGCGAACAGGCTTG
>NZ_JAHWIW010000090.1:0-804 GCF_025377065.1 Pseudomonas sp. HD6422
TAACGCCGCGTTAAGTAGTGAGCAACATGCCACCCAACCTAAACCATTGTGCCGTAAACACTAAATTCAAAGCAAACCGAAAATGCCCAGCGTTGCGAATCTGTCTTAAACGCTTTGTTATGTGCGTAGCCGAATCTTGCGCTTAGTCAGGAACAATGATTACCCCTAATTGCTCCAGTAACTGCTCCTGTTGCCACGAGCATATTTTTACACCTGTAAGATCAATCTTTCGAGGATCTAAACCATAAAGCTCTGAATGACTTAAATCACAGCCTTGTACTCTAAACTGTTCCCAGCAGTCTTCTGAAAAAACGCCACGACTTAAATCTGATTCTTTAAATGAAGCGCCTCGAAGATTTGCACCAATCCATCTATTTTCGAACAGGTCACATTTTTCAATAAGCTGCTGCTCAAAATTGGCATAGGATAAGTTACAACCTGTTATGTATGCAGAGCAAAAGTACATTTTATTCGAAACCTGATTTACAAAACTAACTTGGCTAAAATTTGCCCCTTTAAGATCACAATCTCTCAGTTCAATACCAAAGCAATTTGCCCCCTTAAAATGGGACATTGAAAGCTGACAATCTTTAAATGAAGCATCTCGAAGATCAGCATAAGAAAAATCGCACCCTTCCAGTGCCCCCTGCTCTATGAAAGTACAGTTAATGAACTGTGTATCTCGAAGGTTTGAGCGCTTAAAATTACAATGTATAAAAGTACAATTGCTAAAGATATGTTCTTGCAAGTCCTGATGTGAGAAGTTCACTTGATTATATAATTGCTTTGATTTTTCCATGCTGT
>NZ_JAHWIW010000091.1:0-783 GCF_025377065.1 Pseudomonas sp. HD6422
GTCGTCTCTGGAAACACAGCGCTGAGGGCCTCTGGCATGCCTTTGAGGCCATCGGTCACGGCAATTAGCACATCTTCGACACCACGCGTTTTGAGATCGTTAAAGACCTTCATCCAGAACTTCGCACCCTCGGTGTTTTCGATCCAGATGCCCAAGATATCGCGCGTCCCGTCGGGTAGAACGCCCAGTGCCAGGTAAATGGCCTTGTTGCGCACCAGGCCTTCTTCGCGAATCTTCACCCGCAGCGCATCGAAGAAAATGACCGGGTACATCGGCTCCAGTGGCCGCTGTTGCCAAGCACCAATCTCTTCCATGACCTCGTCAGTTACAGAGCTGATGAAATCAGGCGAGACGTCGGTTCCATACTGCTCGGACAGAAAGGCTCGGATCTCTCTGACCGTCATGCCTCGGGCGTACATGGCGATGATCTTGTCATCGAAGCCGGTGTACCGCCGCTCGTGCTTAGGGATCAGAATGGGTGCAAAGCTACCGTCTCGATCTCGGGGAATTTCCAGACGAAGCGGGCCATCGCCGGTCAAAACCGTCTTGCCACTCTTGCCGTTACGCTGGTTGGTTTCATCCTCTGGGCGCTGCGCGCCCGGCGGATATCCCAGGTGGTGGCCAAGCTCGGCATGCAGAGCACGCTCGATCAGGGCCTTTTTGAACGCCGCAGAGGCATCCTCGATAGCTTCTGCGGTCATCAGACCCTCACCGAACTGCTCCAGCAGTTCTTTGGGGATTTTGGGCAGGTCACGCAGGGGTTTCTTTTTGGTTGGCATACAT
>NZ_JAHWIW010000092.1:0-739 GCF_025377065.1 Pseudomonas sp. HD6422
GTTTCGGATTGTTACCATGGTGAAGGCGTTATTAGAGGAGATCGAGCAAGGGATGCGGCCTTCGCAGTTGAGGGCGCAGTACTATGATCCGGCTGGTGGGTGTCCTCTTTGCTCTTAGCCCCCCCTTTACTCCTTGCCACGATAGGCCGGCACGCAGCGCATCGATCTAGTCGCGTGACGCTGGCATCATTCCAGCCGTTCAACTCTCATCCAGGAGCGAGCTGTGCGCACAACCGACCCGCGTCGCCTGAAAGTCTGGCAAGCCCTTTCGGGCTTGTTCCTTGACGTTGAGCTGGGCGATGAGGATTTCTCGCACGTGGCACGGGCCGTGGTCGAGAGCGGGTATTCACTGGAACAGGTTGAAAGCATTCTGTGGGGTGAGGTGTTTCCAGTGCTCAAGGCCAACTTGCACAGCGTGGCGGGAGAATGGGCTGGCTGGACGGACGATTGGTTGCTGCAACATCTCAAGATCAGTGAAGCCCCGGCACGTCGTCCGCGATTTGGCATGGCGTCAAAGGAGATCGGGCGATGCTGGGAGCAGGTTGCGGCTCGGCTGCCTGAGGATTTTCTGTTGCGGTCGTGAAGTGGAGCGCTTTCGACTTTGCGGGGGTGTTTCGACCGCTAGTGAATGTTCCGGGTAACGGGAAGAAGTGGGCCGAAATATCAGATTTAAGGGCTTCCTTGTAGGACGTTTCCCAAAGATACTGTTGCGGCCTATTTTCCATTGCAGCCTGGCTGA
>NZ_JAHWIW010000093.1:0-727 GCF_025377065.1 Pseudomonas sp. HD6422
CCTAGGCTCTGTACGAAATCCCGAGAAACCCAATCGCCGCGCCTTGAGCGCTGAGATTTTGTAGAGTCCCCCGCCATCGACGGAAAGGAATTCTGTGATGGCAAAGCGTTACGAACTCTCGGACGAGGCCTGGGGTTTGGTCTCCGATCTCTTCATAGAAACCCATGGCCGAGGGCGCCCACGTCTTAGCGATCGACTGATGCTCGATGGCGTGCTCTGGGTGCTCTGTTCGGGTGCTGCGTGGCGAGATATGCCGGAGCGCTTTGGCCCGTGGTCAACGGTGTATCAACGATTTCGGGGTTGGCGAAATCAGGGCACATTCGATCAGATGCTCAAACGTCTGCATCTGAGGTTGAATGAGCAAGGCTTGATCGATCTGCAAACCTGGATGATCGACTCAACCGCAGTTCGCGCAACCCGAGCCTCATCTGGCGCTCGGAAAAAAGGGGGCCTGACGAGCCTGCCGATCACGCTCTAGGCCGCAGTCGCGGCGGCCTGACAACCAAGATCCACATGCTCTGCGACGCCAACGGGACACCGTTGCGCTTCCTTCTCTCTGGCGGTCAAGCCAGTGACATCAGCTACGCCCAGCCTCTGCTGGACGGCGTCAGTATCCCCTCAAGCCAACGTGGTCGTCCGCGTAAACGCTGTAAATGGTTGCTGGCCGACAAGGGATACGATGCCGAAGCTTTACGCCGCTACTGCGATCAATATCGGATGCAGCCTG
>NZ_JAHWIW010000094.1:0-666 GCF_025377065.1 Pseudomonas sp. HD6422
AACCCCTTCGAATCGATTATGTCTTTACTACCAAGGAGCTAGAGGTAGAAAATTTACATGTCGTATTTGATGGTAACAAGAGTCCACAAGTCAGTGACCACTATGGCTTGAATGCTATTTTAAACTGGAAATAAAGATTTAAAAGAGGTTGGGATTATAAAATTCGGCTCTTTGTCAACTGTAGTGGGTTGAAGAAAAGCTAAGCTCGAGAAAGGACAAATTTCGTCCTTTCTTTTTTGATGTTCAGAGCGATAAAAATCCGTTTTTTGAAGTTTTCAAAGTTCCGAAAACCAAAGGCATTGCGTTTGATAAGTTTGATGAGATTATTGGTTGCTTCTAATTTGGCATTAGAATAGGGTAACTGAAGGGCATTGACGATTTTCTCTTTGTCCTTTAGAAAGGTTTTAAAGACAGTCTTAAAAAGAGGATGAACTTTCTTTAGATTTTCCTCAATGAGTCCGAAAAATTTCTCCGGTTCCTTATTCTGAAAGTGAAAAAGCAAGAGTTGATAGAGTTGATAGAGATGATAGTGGTGTTTCAAGTCTTCTGAATAGCTCAAAAGCTTGTCTATAATCTCTTTATTGGTTAAGTGCATGCGAAAAGTAGGGCGATAAAAACGTTTATCGCTGAGTTTACGACTATCCTGTTGAATGAGCTTCCAGTAGC
>NZ_JAHWIW010000096.1:0-662 GCF_025377065.1 Pseudomonas sp. HD6422
CATCTGTAGTTACCGCTGATGCTGAAACTTTAAAGGTTAAAGGTCTGTTTGATGTATTGTGAAGCTTAATTGTAAAGTATTTTTTATCTCCTTTTATTTCTTTAAGAGAAATAGAACCATAAGAGTTTACCAAACCTTTAGAATCCGTGTTTTTAAAAGTAGCTACAACTTCATTTCTCAAAGCATTAGCAACATTAATTAAGCCTGCTCCCTGTTGTCTAGGTGATGCAAAGTATTGACTTTTTTCTTTCCAAGACGTTGCATCCATCATAGGCCGTGCAGTATTTTGTAGGGCTATTTTTGTAAGACTTGTAAGATCTATTTTGTCATCTCCCTTAAGATTTTTCAAGGCAGGTCTTTCAAGCATTTCCTTTAACTTTGGTCTAATCAAAACAGTAGAAGCTGCCACGATTGGAGTTGCCATACTAGTCCCTGACATATAACCATAAGTTGATTTCCCATTGATAACATTGAGAGTGGATTTAATATTTTTACCTGGTGCTGAGACATCAGGCTTTAAAAGTAAATCTGTTCTCGGTCCCCAAGATGTGGATCCTGCTGGAACGATGACATCTTCTTTATACAATTCTTTGTCTGTGTCAGGTGCAAACTTAAAGTCAATCTCTTTTTCGTCACCTACATTCGGTTTATTAGAATTATAG
>NZ_JAHWIW010000097.1:0-619 GCF_025377065.1 Pseudomonas sp. HD6422
TTCCATTTTGTTTCAAAAGGTCAAGAAGCTCTTTATCTGATTTGCCTTGAGTGCCTGCCAAATCTACTTCGTAGAAGTAGAGACCTTTGCCTAATTTCTCTACTGGTGGGAGAGCTGGATTTTTAGCTGAGCCGTTGTCTGACCATGAAGCTTTGTCAGAAGCTTTCAAGATAAGACGAGTCAACATACCGTCACCAGCGAAGAGTTCGTATGGGATAACTTGGTTAACACCGGCTGTGAATGGGCCAGGGAAATTCGCTTTGTCCAAGTAAGTAGCTGGAACATCTACTGTGTCTTTAGTGTTGTCGGCCACGCCTTTTTGAACTTCAGCTGGAGTGGTCAAGCCATTCAAATTGACATTCAAATCTTTAGTCGCTACGAGGTTGTTCAAATCAGCCTTGCCATCTTTCGCACCGTACACTTTAATGGTTGCCTTGTAGCTTTGAGTGCCGTTTTGTTTTAAGAGGTCAAGAAGCTCTTTATCTGATTTGCCTTGAGTACCTGCCAAGTCCACTTCGTAGAAGTAAAGACCTTTGCCTAATTTCTCTACTGGTGGAAGAGCAGGATTTTTGGCTGAACCATTGTCTGACCATGGGGCTTTGTCAGAAGCTTTCAAGAT
>NZ_JAHWIW010000098.1:0-549 GCF_025377065.1 Pseudomonas sp. HD6422
TTGCGCGCCGGCACTCGCAGTTTTTGAGCCTTGCACACCTGAGTGACTTCGCGGTGAAAGGCCGCTAGGCTGCGCTTCTGCTTGGTCAGGAACCGCTTTTGCAGTAGCTCGTGGATGACGCGCTCGACCGGTTCCGGCAAGCGCCCCTTACCTTTACCTCCACCGGACTGGCCGGGCACCAGATCCGTCACGAGGCCGCTGCCTTGCCGGGCACGCCGGATCAGAACGTATACCTGGCGCCGAGACAAGCCCAGCGCCTGAGCCGCCATATCGGCCGCTTCGTGCCCGACCGTCTCCGACTGCGCCAACGGACTGATGATCTCCGCACGACGGCGCGCACGCTCCCAAGCCTCATCAGGCAGAGTGGCCACGCCTTGTTCTGGAATCCGTGGGGTGTCCGTCGCCATGCTCACCTCGCTTTGGTGCACACGAGTATTGAGCATAGTCGAGATTGGTGCAGATCACTTCTGATATTGAACTGTCAGGAGCTGGCTGCACAACAGCCATTACGCCCAATCAACTGGTGCAGTCGTCTTCTGAAAATGACAC
>NZ_JAHWIW010000099.1:0-526 GCF_025377065.1 Pseudomonas sp. HD6422
CAAGACGTGCACGTTGTTTGTAAAGAAGTGCAACTTCTTTTTTAGGAAGAACTTCGAAAGTTCCATCTTCTTCCATACGTTTGATTTCTTTCAAACGAGCGATACGTTTTTGGATTGTTCCCCAGTTTGTAAGAGTTCCACCCAACCAACGGTGGTTGATAAAGTATTGACCTGAACGTACTGCTTCTTCAGCAACTGCATCAGCCGCTTGTTTCTTAGTACCAACGAACAATACAACTGCATCGTTAGCTGCTGCATCACGCATGAAGTCGTATGCTTGGTCAGCGTATTTTACAGTTTGTTGCAAGTCGATAACGTGGATTCCGTTACGCTCTGTAAAGATGTATTTAGCCATCTTAGGGTTCCAGCGACGAGTTTGGTGACCAAAGTGTACACCAGCCTCAAGAAGTTGTTTCATTGAAATTACTGCCATGAGTATTTCTCCTTTTTGTTTTTTTCCTCTTCTTGACTTCAACTCGCAAAACGACCCAAGGGCAACTGTCTCACAATTCATCAAGAATGAGTA
>NZ_JAHWIW010000009.1:0-161402 GCF_025377065.1 Pseudomonas sp. HD6422
GCGAGGAACATTCTCGCGGTCGGGCATGGCCGTCTACCTGTAGGAATCCCCGTCCTTTAGGGCGGGGAGGATGTCAAGTGTTCTACACGGTATTGGGCATCGCAATTGTCATTACCCATTCCCCTGTAATGTTCACAGGGATGAAGCTGCTAGGTGCCGCGTATCTGGTGTATCTGGGATGCAAGTCGCTCAGTAGTAAGGCCGTCTTGCAGTTTGGCACAGCGGGCGGTCCCCGCCCCTCAGCCGGCAAAGCGTTTGCCATGGGTTTTTTGACCAACGCCTTGAATCCTAAAACCATGCTGTTCGTAATCGCCACCTACAGTCAGGTCGTTCAGGCGGACAACTCACTGGCTGTCAACTTTGCATATGGTCTGTTCATGTCGGTGTCACACTGGGCTTGGTTCAGCTTGGTTGCGATATTTTTCTCAGCCGAAGCGCTGCGTCAGCGGATGCTGTCCAAACAACGTGTCATAGACAAGGTCATTGGGTCCGCCTTGATAGGCCTGGGCATCAGCCTGCTGCTGCCAGGAATGGGGCATTGATGTCAGGGGGCGAATCCCTCCCTCCCTCTCATGACTTCCGATTGCAGTGGCGGACCGGAGCTACCTCAGGCCTGATGCCTGATGGACGCCTGGCATCCGACCGGAAAGTTGACGGAGTTGGCGATGAAGCACTCGTGATGGGCCTGGTCATGCAGGCGCATGGCCAGATCGATATCTGAGTCTTTGCTGATCACCACCTGCGGCCGCAGCTGGGCCTCGCGGAAATGCCCTTTGCGCTCGCCATTCCCTTCACTCATCCACGCAACGGGCTGGTCGAGATACTCCAGCACGTTCACCTTGTTCACCGCGCAGACGTGCAGATACCAAAGTTTGTGACACGCAGAAAGCGAGGCGAGCAGCAGATCTTCCGGGTTCCAGCGTTGGGCGTCGCCGCGAAAGGCGGGATCGGCGGAGCCGAGGATGGCGGCCTTGCCGGGTGCTTCGATGACGAAGTCGCGTTGGTAGGCCGTATAGCTGGTCGTCCCGTCACCGGTATTTCCCTGCCAGCTTACGTCAACGGTGTAAGTATGTTCCTTCATAGTCCCTCGCTTACCGATGAATAAAAAAAGCGGTGTTCTTTATACCGCTTTCAGCCAACCCGCGGCGCATGTTCGGCCATCAACTCGATCATCCAATCGACAAACACCCGCACCTTGGCGCTCACATGGCGATTCGGCGGAAATGCCAAATACATCGGCATGCTCGGCATCTGCCAGTCTTCGAACAATGGCAGCAGCTCGCCGCTGGCCAGGTGTGGTTTGGCCATGTACTGCGGTAGCCAGAGCATGCCCAATCCCGCCAAGCCGGCGGCCAGGTAGGCATTGCCGTCATCGACCGTGAGTTGCGGGCGGCCCTGGGCCTCTATGCGCTCTTCACCTCGCTGCATCGAGAACGGCAGGGCTTTGCCTGTACGTGACCAGAGAAAACCGATGGTCTTGTGCCGCTCCTCTTCCAGCTCGCGAGGATGAGTCGGCAAACCGAAGCGCCGCACATAGCCTGGCGTGGCATACATGCCCAGTTGCAGATCGCCGATGTGTCTGGCCACCAGGGACTGGTCGGTGATTTCGCCGCCACGCACCACGCAGTCGATGTTCTCCCCGATGATGTCGACAATGCGATCGCTCATCCCCACGGTCAGTTGAATCTCCGGGAAACGGGTGAAAAACGTCGGCAGGGCAGGGATCAGCAGCATCCGCGCCAGCGGGCTGGGAACATCTACCCGCAGGCGCCCGCGGGGCGCCATCGAGGCGCTGGACAGGCTGGTTTCGGCGTCGTCGATGTCGGTTAGTAGGCGGACGACGCGTTCGTAGTAGGCCGCGCCGTCGGCGGTGACATTGACCTTGCGGGTGGTGCGATTGAGCAGACGCACACGCAGCCTCGCCTCCAGTTGCTGAACGAGCTGGGTCACGGTGGTCTTGCTCATGTGCAGGGTGGCTGCCGCCTTGGTGAAGCTGCCGGTTTCCACCACCCGGGCGAACGCCTGCATTGCATCGAAACGGTCCATTGCCCGGCTCATTCGTGGCTGGATTGTTTGGATTATACAAACAGTCATGACCAGCGTTGCTCGTTTATCCGCGGCGGTGGGCCTTTCTATAGTGGCTTCACCGTAATCACCGGGCCGCGATGGCCCCGCATGAGGTCTGCAATGTCCAGCAAACGCGATGTCGTTTTCCCCCCTGACCGCCACGCGCTGTACGAGCTTCACCGTTACTCGCCGGCAATTCGCTCCAATGGCTTTCTGTTCGTGTCCGGCCAGGTCGGTAGCCGCAAGGATGGCTCGGCAGAACCCGACCTGGCGACTCAGGTCCGCCTGGCCTTCGCCAACCTCAACGCGATCCTGGCCGAGGCCGGCAGCAGCTTCGAGGATGTGGTCGACACGACCATCTTCATGGTCGATCCCGATTCGAAGTTCGAGACCATCTGGGAGGTGGCGGCCGAGTCTTGGGGCGAGGCTCCCTATCCGACGGTCACTGCGGTCGGCGTGACCTGGCTGTCGGGTTTCGATTTCGAGATCAAGGTGATTGCGAAGGTGCCGTAATAGGGCGGCTGAATCTGGCTGCCGAGTGAAGGAAAGATCCATCACCGGCAGTCGTGGGACGATAGCCTCCGGTGGCTGCCCAAGCCCCGATCCTCACCGTATTTTCAAAGCCCAATCCAACGACAGCTTCCCCGCCCCCCGTGCAATCAACAGCAACAACAACCCGGCCCACGACAGATGGGTTGGCCAGGCATCGGGGTAGACGAAGATCTCGATGACCAACGTCATGCCCAGCAATGCCAATGCCGATAGCCGGGTGAACAGTCCGAGCACCAACAGCAGGGGAAACAGGTGCTCCGAATAGGTCGCAATGTGCGCGGCGAGGTAGGGCGACACCCAGGGCAGGGCGTACTCGCTCTGGAACAGGTCGTAGGTACTGGGGGTCAGGGTCAGCAAGCCTTCGACCTTGGTGCGGCCCGACAGAAAGAAGATCGACGCGATGCCCAGCCGCGCTACCAGGCACAGCACGCTGTCGACCAATAACGCCTGCACCTGCTCGGCAAGGCGGTTCCAGCGTTGCCGAAGGCCGTGGGTGGGGAGGTCGTGGTGGGTGATATCCATGGTGGCACCTCAGGCGAACGTGAGTGGACGGAAGACCTGAGCCTGCATCAGCCGGCCCAGCAGGTCGTTGAAATCAAGGTTGGGCTGGGCCTGCAAGGCCAGGGCCGAGGCTTGCTCGAGGGTGTGGCCGGTGGCGCAGGCGTCAAGGAAGGTGCAGCCGCCAATATCCAGTGGGTGGTGAGCGACGCCCTCGGTGTGGCCGCTGAACAGTGCGCCTTCGGCTTGCCAGGGCTGATCCTGCGGCCAGTCGAGGCCCTCGCGGCTGTGCCGCCACAGGCTGTAGGCCGGGTGTTCGGCGCACCAGTGCCAGCGTACGCTGGCGCGTGGCTGCAGATGGCTCTGGGTGAGATCGGCGGCGGTCATGCCGGCGAGGTCGGCCAGGGTCAGGGCCGGTTCCAGCGTGGCACTGAAGGCTTCGTTCCAGCAACGGTCGAGGCGGGCGACCGCGGCCAAGTAGAGCAACCCGTGTTCGGATTGGCCGGCTTCGAGGAAGGTCGCGAAGTCAGCGCCATAGAGGACCAGTCGTGGGTCGTCGGGCGGCGATTGTTCGGCGTACAGGGTGGCTGCGGCGCGCATCCAGTCGGGCCCGACCAGCCGCTCGATGCTCGGATAGTTGGCACACAGTGCCTCGACTGCGCCGTTGAGTACGGTATTGCGGTACACGGCGAACGCCGGTTGGGCGGTGAGCGCCGCCAGCGCCGGAGCCGGGCGCCGATACAGTGCCTCGATGAACGCGTCCTGGAACTGCCCGAGGGTGAGGTTCATGGCTGGCCTCCGGCCTGGTCGAGGACCCGCTGGGCCGTATCGCGCTCGGCCAGTAACCTATCGAAATCCGGCACGTTGCCGTCGCGCTCGATGAGTGTCGGGCGTGGTCCTATGCGCTGGATCAAATGCTGGTAAAGCGCCCACACCGGTTGCGCCACACTGGCGTCGTGCGAGTCGATCAGCAGGTCGCCTTGAACGTCTTCGCTATGCCCGGCCAGGTGAATCTCGCTGATCGCAGAGGCCGGGAAGCGGTCCAGGTAGGCGAACGCATCGAAGCCCAGGTTGTGGGCGCTGACATACACGTTGTTGACGTCCAGCAGCAGGCTGCAACCGGTGCGGCGAGTGAGTTCATGAAGAAAGTCGATCTCGTCCCAGGCATGACCGTCCAGGTGCAGGTAGTGGCTGGGGTTTTCCAAGGCGATGGTGCGCCCCAGAGCGTCCTGGGTGCGGGCGACATTACTGGCGATGCGCGCCAGGGCTTCATCGCTGCGCGGGAAGGGCAGCAGGTCCGGGTGGTACTGGCCGCGCCAGGTCGACCAGGCCAGGTGCTCGGACACCAGTGCCGGTGCGACACGCTCGACCAGTGCTCGCAGGCGGCGCAGGTGAGCCGCATCGGGCTCGGCATCCGCCGCCAGCGAGAGCGCCACGCCGTGCAGCGACAGCGGATGGCGCTGGGCCACCCGCTCCAGCCAGTCCAGGCGTGGGCCACCGACCATGTAGTTCTCCGGATGGACCTCGAACCACAGCCCTGAGGCGTTGCAGGCCAGGGCCTGGGCATAGTGCTCGGCCTTCAGGCTAAGCCCGGCGCCCATCCGCTGCACGGTAGTCATGGTCGCAGGCCTTTATCAGGACTTGATCGGGGTCAGCGAGCCCATGCCGTGCGGGGTCTTGATGGTGGTGCAGGTGCCGGCAGGGACGTTTTTCCAGGCTGCGCCGTCGTAGTCTTTCTTCGAGCTGCCTGCGCAGGTGGTGCCGGCGCCGGCTTTGCAATCGTTCTTGCCGGCCATGGCCACGCCGTAGCACTTCTCCATGGCACCCCCGGCAGGGGCGGCGGTTTCTGCGGCCAGGGTAACGCTGGCCAGGGAAGCGAGGGCCAGGGCGGCGGTGGCGAGAGTCAGGGTTTTCATGATGAAGCCTCCGAAAATGTGGGGTGGCCGAGGTGGCTTACCTGCGGCTCATGGAGTAGTTCGCGGGGGGCTTCGATCCGGTTACAGCGCACTGAAAATATTTTTGAGATTTTTCTGACGCGCCCCTACTGTAAAACCGACGAACTGACTCTCCCTGGGTGTAACCTTGGTCGCCAATGCAACGAACTAATACTCAGCAGGCGTTGAGCGCGCGCGAACACCAGCTGCAGGCGCTGCTGGTGCGCGGGCTGGCCGGTGACAGCAAGGCATACCAGGATTTCCTCGCGGCGTTGGCTGTGCACCTGCGCGGTTTTCTCAGGCGTCGTCTTGCCCAGCGTCCGGATGAAATCGAAGACCTGGTGCAGGAGGTGCTGCTGGCGGTGCACAACGCTCGGCACACCTATGACGAGCACGGCCCGCTGACGGTCTGGGTGCAGGCGATCGCTCGCTACAAGCTGGCCGATCACTTCCGTGCATATGCCCGCCGCGACGCGCTGCATGACCCACTGGGCGACGACAGCGAGTTATTCGCCGCAGGCGACGAGGCGCCCAGCGAGGCCAGCCGCGACCTTGGCCGATTGCTGGAGCGCTTGCCCGACCGCCAACGTCTGCCGATCGTCCATGTCAAGGTCAATGGGCTATCGGTGGAGGAGACCGCTCGCCTGACCGGGCTGTCCAGTTCGGCGGTGAAGGTGGGTATACACCGGGGCCTGAAGGCCCTGGCGAGCATGATTGGAGGAAGGCGTAGCGATGAAGACCGATGAGCTGATCTCTCTACTGGCCGCCGGCGAAGGCCCGGTGGACCGGCATTGCCTGGCCCGGCGCTTTGGCCTGGCTCTGTTGATCGGCGCTGTCGGCGCGGTGTTGCTGACGGTGTTGGTGTATGGCGTGCGCAGCGACTTGGCCGAAGTGGCGCGCACGCCGCTGTTCTGGGCCAAGCTGGCGCTGCCCTCGAGCCTGGCGTTGCTGGCGCTGCAGCTGTCCCGGCGCCTCGCGCGGCCGGGCAACGGCGGCGGAGCTGGCTGGTGGGCGTTGGGTGTGCCGTTGCTTCTGGTCTGGCTAGGGGCTGGTTTGAGCCTGGCGGGTGTCGCGCCCGACGCGCGGGCCGAGTTGATCCTGGGTCGCACCTGGCGCACCTGCGCGTTGAACATCGGCTTGCTCTGCGTGCCGGCCTTCATCGCTGTGTTCTGGGCGCTGCGCGGCCTGGCGCCGACCCGTCTGCGCCAGGCCGGGGCAGCGGGAGGGTTGCTGGCGGGGGCGACGGCAACCGTCGCCTACTGCCTGCATTGCCCGGAAATGGAAGTGCCGTTCTGGGGTGTCTGGTACGTCCTGGGGATGCTGATTCCGACCGCGGTGGGAGCGCTGCTCGCGCCGCGGTTGTTGCGCTGGTGAGGTGTCGCTGCGCGGACGCAACAGCGACATCTCTGTTCAGGCCAACGCCCAGCTCCCCAGGATAATGCCGCCGACGATAAGCAACACCCCACTGCACCGACGCCACCCTGCACCCAAGGGCAGCACCTTCTCCGCCAGCACCAGCAATGCCAGCCCGGCCATACCCCAGAGGCTCATCGCACCGACTACCAACAGCACCAGCATCAACGCCCAACAGCACCCCACGCAGTACAAGCCATGATGCAGCCCCAGGCGGCAGGCGCCGCCTAGCCCGGGGCGTGCATGGTGCTGGAGGAAACCCAGTGGGCTCTGGCAATGCGCCATGCACGTGGCCTTGCCCTGACCCATCTGGTACCCCCCGGCGAGCAGCAGCACCACCGCGCCGATCAGCGGCGGCAGGCGCAGGCTCATAGGATCGAGCCAGCCCAACCACTCACCCAACGCCTGCAGCGCTGTCATCAGCAAGGCGAAGCCGCCCCAGACCAGCGCATAGGTGGCGCAGAACAGCAGCAGTTTCAAGGCGCGCCCATCGTCGCGCTGCAGGCAGCGGCGGTACAGCAGAAACACCGGCAGCGCAGCCGGCAGCATCATCGCCTGCATCATCACCAGCCACATCAGCAGGGTCAGTGCGCCTTGGCTCGACCACCAGGCGGTAGGCGGCATGTGCATCTCGCCCATGGCCGCCATGGTGCTGGCCTGTTCGGCCTGCCACCACCAGGCCAGGGCGCCGAGCAGCAGGATCAGCACGCCGGTCAGCAGCGCGCCGAGTTCTGGCGTGCGCCTAGCCGCGGATGATGCCATTCGGCCCCATGTCCAGGTCGTAGAGCATGGCGTTGCGCCCGGCGTAGTCCAGCTTCACCGCCCCCGTGCAGTTGAACGTGGCACTGGCACAATCGGTTTCGCCGAACTCGAAGCCATCGGGCAGCACCAGCCTGGCCCGGTGTACCGACCCATCGACGGGGTTGCGGATCGGCTCGGCGCGGCCATCGAGCACGCCGGGTACACGGATGCTGGCAGTCAGGGCGGTGCGGTCGGTGTGCACCTCGACCGGCAGGAACTGCGGTTCGTGCAGAGTTTCGACGGTGCTGGCGAAGATCGCGAAGAAAGCCGTTGGCTCCTGCTCCTGGCCGCTGAGAATGGTCAGCAGTGCCTGGCGCTGAGCAGGGCTGGCGCGTTCATCGATAAAGGCCTGGCACTGCCCGCCACCCTCGTGGATGGGACCGGGCCAGAAGAATGTGCAGGCCACATTCAATCCGGCCAGGGGGACGTCGGCGAAGTGGCCTTCTTCGATGTGATAGCCCACCGCGGCTTCGCAGGTGCCATGGCTGGGCAGGGCATTGAATTGGCAGGGGCAACCGTAGTCGCAGTTGCAAAGATCGACGCCTTCGCCGCGTAGTCGCCAATCGACGTGGGCCATGATCGTGTCCTCGCAAATAAGCATCATCCCTAAGCTTAGTTCCGAGCCGCTCCGCTCATTTAGATGGAATCGGCATCTGCCGCCCGTTGCATAAAACGGCGATGTCGGTGTGTTTTCGCAGTCTCGGCGGTCAAGGCGAGCAGGCCCTTCAAGGCGCGCCGAAGACCATCGTCCAGTACACACCTCGGTCGCTGCGCGCGTTCTCGGCAAAGGCTGCGCCCACTTGGGTGAACATCGGGTTCATCAAGTTGGCGCAATGCCCGGGACTGGCCAGCCAACCAGCCATCGCCTTGCTCGCCGAGCCCTGGCCGGCAGCGATGTTCTCGCCGACCTGACGTCCACGGTAGCCGGCGTCCCAGGCCCGGTCCGCCGGCAGGTCACCGTCAGGGTCGCGGTGGGCGAAGAAGTTGTCGTTGGCCATCGCCCGACTGTGGCGCTTGGCCGCCGTACCCAGGGCGTTGTTCCAGGTCAGCGGGCGGGCTGCGGCAAAGCGCTGGCGACCACACAGACGCGGTTGCGCCCGCGCCGCGTTGACCTGCGCCAATAACGTACTGCCCGTGGAGCGCTGATCGCCCAGGTGCGCGTCGAGCACCGGTCGTGCCAGTACCACGCGCCATTCGTTGCGCGCGCGGCTGACGCCGATATCGGCGAATTCGCTATCGAGCAAGGCGGAGCAGTAGTCGCTTTGCAGCATGTCAAAGGCTTCTTCGGCATCTTGCGCGCCGATCAGGCGGATGGCCCGTACTTTTACCGCTTGATAGCCGGCGGCCTTCAGGCCTTGGCGCAAACCACCGTCGTAGCGCACCGGCAATGCCAGGCTCGACTTCAGCGCCAGCGGCGTCGAAACCCGTATTACCCGGTGCTCACAGCGTTGTGGCTGGGCGCGGTAGTGGTTGATGGCCGACACCAGTTGCCGTTCCCCGTTGGCATGGGCGAGGTTGGCGAACAGGGTGACTACGGGAACGAGGCAGAGCGAGACGAACGAAGGGCGCAAGGCGACGTGGCGCATGGGGCGGACAGCTCGGTTGAATGACGGCGAAAGTGCCGATTAAAGGGCCCGGCTAAGACTGCGCGCCTCGATACTGGTTCACGGGTGACGTGCATGATTTCTCTGTTTTCAGTTACCCCGTCCTTGGTTGACCGATCGGGGGCGGGGTTTTAGCCTTCGCGGGCCTGAATCGCTAAAGTCTCTGGCCAACCGGCCGAAGAGGCTCATTACTTCTTCATGGATGAATTCGATGCTCCGTTCTCTTTTCACCGGCGTTGCCTTGCTCGCCGCCGGCGTTACTTGCACTGTGCAAGCCCAGACCGTCACCACCCCCGAACAGCTGATGACAGCGTTTTCGCGCTGCGATGCGCAGTTCTTCCAGCGCTTGAGCGATGTGCGTCTGCCAGAAGGTACCTTGCGACTGAGCGACTATGGCTCGGTCAAGGCGCCGATCATCATGAGCCCACTGCAAGAAGGCGGCACTTACCAGCACTTCGAAACACCATTGACCGTCAATGGTGTGCGCATGGTCGGCTATTACAACCAGGCCCAGACCATCCAGGGGGCGGGTAATTTTCTGTTCTGGGGCTTCGTCGCCGACGGCTCGCCACAAGAGGTGGCTGCAAAGCTCAAGCCGCTGATCGTCGATAACGAGCGATTCGTCAGTCAGGGGAAGACCTTCATTCGTGCAGAAATTCGCCGCGTCGGTGACCCGATCGACCAATGGCGCACCGAAGGACTGACCGGCCCAGGGGTCGCTACACCGTTCGGATACGTGGACCGCGTGTTGATCGTCGACGCCGGCGACAAGAGCGCTCCGCTGGCCGGGCACACCACTGTGTTCTGCTCGCTGCAAGGAACGGTGACAGCGCCACTGCTCCAGGTCTACCGCCCGGACCTCAACGCACATCTGCTCGATTGACAAGGATGACTACCGTGAATACTCGCTGGCCCACACTGATCACCTGTTCCGTCATCCTCGCCGGCTGTGCAGGCCTGCAGGATCCGCAAAAAGCCGATCTTGCTCACTGCTCCAAGCAATTCAAGGCGTCCAGAGCAGGCAACTACCCGCTGGTGTTGCAGGAGGGGGATCTTTGCCTGCAGAAAAATACGCTGCCCGCTTCGCTGAAGCATGTGGTCTATGCGGTGCAGGCTGACGCCTACAGCAAGCTCAAGCGCTTCGATGAAGCCGTGGCAGCCCAGGAGCAAGCCCTGCAACTATCGGGCAAGCCGGATCCCCGCGGGAACCTCGACCTGAGCGCCATGTATCGCGACGCAGGCAAACCGGAAAAAGCCCTGCAATTGGTGCAATACAACCTCGACAATGGCTTGGGCGAGGCGGGCAAAGGGTCCGGCTTCAACATGCCGACCTACTACCACCTCGGGCTGGCGCTGACCGACCTGGGACAGTATCGAGAGGCCGCAGAGGCCTTCAGTACCGGCCTGTTGCGCCAGCCTGACTATGCCTGGGCTTACTATGCCCGTGGTGTCGCCTATGACCATCTGGGGGCCAAGGACGATGCCAAGGCTGACTTCACCCAATTCTCGCAGAGGGTGGATAAGCAGTTCGTGCGCGAGAAGCAACTGGCCAAGCTCGCTGAGTATCGGATCAGCCTGCCGTAGTGGGTTGAAGTCTACTTTCCCAGACCTCGTTGCAAGCCCTGGGAAGTGCTTCTCGGGCCACTTGCTGGATTGGCGCATGACCTATGGCCTGCGCCAATCGCTTGCCGCGATCCGGCCTCTCTGGAAGCAATCAATCAGCTGAAGGCAACCGCCCGAATGGCACGATGGAGCGAGGCGGAATTGCCTGGTTCAACCCCCGTCGCCAATATCCCACGTCATGCCAGCGCCCGTGCTTGAAGCCGACTTCCGGATACGTCCCTATGTGCATGAACCCCAGCGCCTCATGCAGCCCCACGCTACCCTCGTTGGGCAACGCGATGCCCGCATGGGCAGCGTGAAAACCTTGCTGCTCCAGAACCGCCAGCAGGTGTTGATACAGCGCCCTGCCGACGCCACTGCGCTGTGCGTTGGCGGCGATATACACCGTGACATCCACCGACCACTGGTAAGCCTCCCTAGCACGATGTTGGCTGGCATAGGCATAGCCGACCACCAGTCCATCCCGCTCCGCCACCAGGTAGGGATACAACGGCAATGTGGCTTCGATACGCCGGGCCATTTCCGCTACCGAAGGCGGCTCCAGTTCAAAGGAGATCGCCGTATCCCGCACCACGGGGGCGTAGATGGCCTGGATGGCGGCGGCGTCCGTGGGCGCCGCGACTCGGATGCTGGTCATGGGGGCTCCGTAAGGCTGGATGGACCTCTGGTTGATGCACATCTCAGAGAGGCGGGGTCTTTGGCGTTGACTGATGAACAGAGTCTGTCCTAATGCCCGCCAGCTAAGCAATTGGGGCCGCTTTGCGACCCTTCGTGGGCAAGCCCGCTCCCACAGGTTTGGCGCTAAGTCCAGAACTGCAACGCTTCCCTGCACAACTTAAGTTGGTTTTACAGATATCCGCATGGCTGGCACTCGTTGGCTTCGCTTGGATGTGTGTGACCTACGGGTTCATCACAATGTGAACAGACTTGGACGTTGGTCTTGGGCGCCCCTACAGGCTACAGCGACCGCTGATTCACCCGCTTCGACAACGCTTCGGCACTTTCCTTGCGCTCCGAGTAGCGGTCCACCAGGTACGCTTCGCGGCCCCGTACCAGCAGGGTGAACTTCATCAGTTCTTCCATCACGTCGACCACCCGATCGTAATACGACGAAGGCTTCATCCGTCCGTGCTCGTCGAACTCCAGGAATGCCTTGGGCACCGACGACTGGTTGGGGATCGTGACCATGCGCATCCAGCGGCCCAGCACGCGCAGCTGGTTGACCGTGTTGAACGACTGCGAGCCGCCACACACCTGCATCACCGCCAGGGTCTTGCCCTGGGAGGGGCGCACCGCGCCCAGCGCCAAGGGGATCCAGTCGATCTGCGCCTTGAACACCGCAGACATCGCGCCATGGCGCTCCGGCGAACACCACACCTGGCCTTCGGACCACATCACCAGGTCGCGCAATTGTTGCACCTTCGGATGGTCTACCGGCGCGTCATCGGGCAGCGGCAGGCCGGAGGGGTCGAAGATGATCGTCTCGGCACCCATGAGCTCCAGGATACGCGCTGCCTCCTGGGTGAGCAGGCGGCTGAACGAGCGCTCACGGGTCGATCCGTAGAGCAGCAGGATCCGTGGTTTGTGGGCCGGCGGGGTGTGCTGGGCGAGCTTTTCCAGGCTCGGCGCATCGAACAGATCCAGGTCCAGGCCTGGCAGGTCCTGGGGCGCTTGGGGGGTGAAATCGGTCATCAGAGTTCTCCAATTCGATCGAGCGCGTGCTTGAGTTCGCTGGTGCTGAGCGCGCTGTGGTCGAGGGCGAAGAAAGCGGCGAAGCGCTTGCGGATATGGGCCACGGTGGCGTCGAAGGCCGCCTGGATTTCCTCGTCGCTGCCTTGCACTTCCGAGGGATCGGACAGGCCCCAGTGGCTCTTCACCGATGGCCCGAAGAACACCGGGCAAGGCTCGCCATTGGCCTTGTCGCACACGGTGATGATGATGTCCGGCGGGTTGTCCTGGAAGTGCTCTGACCCCTTGCTGTACAGCGTCGAGGTATCCACGCCGAGGCCATTAAGCGTGCTGACGGCGCGTGGATTCAGGCGTCCGCTGGGGAAGCTGCCGGAGCTCACCGCACTCATGCCGGCAGGAGCGAGGTGGTTGAACAGGCCCTCGGAGAGCACGCTGCGGCAACTGTTGGCGGTACACATGAACAAGACTTTCATGCAGGGCTCCTAGGCACTGATGCTCAGACGCACGGCCAGGGCGGCCAGGGTCACGAGCAGGATCGGAAGGGTCAGCAGGGTGCCCACCTTGAAGTAGTAACCCCAGGTGATGCGGATGTTCTTCTGCGCCAGCACGTGCAGCCACAACAGGGTGGCAAGGCTACCGATCGGCGTGAATTTCGGGCCCAGGTCGCAGCCAATGACGTTGGCGTACACCATCGCCTGATGGACCACACCGGTGGCTTCGCTGCCCTGGATCGAGAGCGCGCCGATGAGCACGCTGGGCATGTTGTTCATCACCGAGGACAACAGCGCCGCGGCGAAACCCGTGCCCAGGGTGGCGGCCCACAGGCCTTGCCCGGCGAACACATCGAGCAGGGCGGTGAGGGCGTCGGTCAGCCCGGCATTGCGCAGGCCATAGACCACCAGGTACATGCCCAGGGAGAACACCACCACCTGCCAGGGCGCATGCTTGATGACCTTGCGGGTCGAAATGACGTGTCCACGCCCGGCGATCACCAGCAGGATCAGCGCGCATACCGCCGCGATCACGCTGATGGGAATGCCCATGGGCTCCAGCGCGAACAGCCCGAACAGCAGCAGCGTCAGAACCCACCAGCCGGCAAGAAAGGTGGCCGGATCGCGGATGGCGCGCTTGGGTTCGGCCAACTGGTGCGGGTTGTACTGGGCGGGGATGTCCTTCCTGTAGAACAGCCAGAGCATCAGCAGGGTGGCCGCGACGCTCACCAGGTTCACCGGCCACATCACCGAGGCGTACTCGCCGAAGCCCACGCCGAAGAAGTCGGCGGAAACGATGTTCACCAGGTTGGACACGACCATCGGCAGGCTGGCGGTGTCGGCGATGAAGCCGGCGGCCATGACGAAGGCGAGGGTAGCAGCAGGGCTGAAGCGCAGGGCGGTGAGCATGGCGATGACGATAGGCGTGAGGATCAGCGCCGCACCATCGTTGGCGAACAGAGCCGATACCGCAGCGCCGAGCAGCACCATCAGGGCGAACAGCCGCCCGCCGTGGCCCCGCCCCCAGCGAGCCATATGCAAGGCCGCCCACTCGAAGAAGCCGGCCTCATCGAGCAACAGGCTGATGATGATGACCGCGATGAAGGTGGCTGTGGCGTTCCACACGATGTGCCAGACCACAGGCACATCGCCGAGGCTGACCACGCCGGTGAGCAGCGCCAGGATCGCCCCGGCAGCAGCGCTCCAACCCACGCCGAGCCCTTTGGGCTGCCAGATGACCAGGGTGAGCGTGAAGATGAAAATCAGAGCAGCAATAAGCATGGGTGCACCTCAGCAGCACGAAACCTGGCGCACCGGGCGCCCTTCCATGGAGGCAAGGCGCGCTTGGTCGCCGTGCACCCAATTGCGATGTGCCTCGAGCGTGGCCTGGAGCACGTTGCTGATCCACTCGGGCAGTTCCGGATGCAGCCGGTAGTAGATCCACTGGCCCTGACGGCGATCCTCCAGCAGTCCGCAGGCGCGAAGCTGGGCCAGGTGGCGGGAGACTTTCGGCTGGTTGTCATCGAGTGCCCAGATCAGCTCGCACACGCACAATTCGCCTTCGGCGAACAGCATCAGCATGATCCGCGCCCGGGTTTCATCACCGAGGCACTTGAACACAGCGGGAGGGGAGAGGGGCATGGTGGGGCTCTATGTTCGTAAGTTCGTATATGCGAATTAACGCATATATTATGTGCGATGGGAACGCTGCCTGTTCAAGTCAGTGTGAACACTTCGACTCGGTCCGGTCGACCAGCCTGATGTCGACCGAGACGACTTTCAAGCCGAAGTGCCCTCTTGGCGAGCTGAGTAACGCTGGGCCTAGCGACACGGGCTTCAATCCGTCGCCACGAACCGCCGTCGCGTCAGGAACAGCACTACACCCATTGGCACGGCCAGTAACGCCAACAACTCCAGGTCGAAGCCCAGCACCTGCTGCTGGCTGAACGTGAAGCTTCCGACTACCCCCACTGCCAGTAGCGTCACGCCTAGCCACTTGCGCAGTGGGTACGGCTTCAGGCATTGGACGAGGAGTACGCCCAACCCCAGGAGGATGACGGTTTGTATGATGTAGGGCATGTGCCGTTCCTTAGACCTTGATGACCAATGTCACGGATGAGCGCTGTGGACCAATCCCGCCTTGGACCTCTCCCTCGATGCTGACCAGCACATCGCCTGCGTGCAAGGTAGGCAGGGCGCCCTTGAGGTACCAGTTGATACCTGACGTGACGATTGCCCCCGAAACCCAGCCAACGATAGGACCTCCCAACTTGCCCACTGCACCGGCTGCGCCGCCCGAGGCAGAGGCAATGCCTTTGGCGACGTTGGCGCGCAGGGTGTTGATGGCGTCAGCCTGCTGCCGGGTCAAAGGGTCTGAAATACGAATTGTCAACAGGCATGGCAGATTCCGGGCCTGCATTCGGTCGTACGTATCGACAATCAAACTAGTGACTTGATAATGGGCACGTTTCGCTTCACCAACGTGCAGTTCGCTCAGTCGGCCACGGTCACTTTTCATGACGGTGAGCTGCGAAAGGTGGAATACGATTCCTTCCTGGGTCTTGTATTGTGTGGTCTTTTCTAACTTCATGCGCGTTTCCATTCGTGCCAGAAGAGCGGGGTGTTCATGCGGTGGACCAATTGGGAGCAAGCGTTATTCAATGACGGCTTGCCCCGCGACCTTGGGCGTGAAGCCGTCAATGACCTCTCCGTGAGCCGCGCCTAGCCTTCCTTGCCCAGCACATAGCGGTCGAACTGCTCGATATGCTCGTCGAGATTGTCTTCGAGCATCAGCCGATACTGTTCGCAGAAGTACTTCATCAGTTCTGCCTTGGCCTCGGCCATCTGCGCCGCCGACTTGAAACTACGGGCACTCATCCAGGCGTTGAAGCGTGCGGCGGCGAAGGTCGTGGAAGCACTGACCCGGCCGAGATCTTCGAGTTTTTCGATCTGTTCGTTGGCCAGCTGGATGTGCGCGTCAGCGCGGTCATAGAAGGCCTGGTCGGTGGGTTGGGTCATGACGGGTACCTGTCTGGCAATGGGTGTGATGCTGGGTCGGGAGTTGAACCGATAAAGCCTAACCCGCTGCGCTTTTCCCGCGAAAGTCCCGCCTGGTCGGCAATCATTCCGTAGTGCGCACCACGACCGGCACCACGCGCACGTAAACCAGCTCAAAGACCAACTCGACCAATGTCTGGGTAATCACCGCCGCTGCCGCCAGCGTGCGCAGGTCTTCAGACAGCGCCAGCGCCAGCGGCAACACCACCAGCGAATTGCGCGTCGCCGCGCTGAAGGTCACCGAACGCGCCTGGGCCACCGGCAGGCGCAGCAGCCGCGCCGATATCAGGCCGAGCAGCGGGGCCAGCAGCATGAAGCACAGGTACACCGGGATCACCGGCCACAGCTTGTCGAAATCGTGCAGCACCACCGCGATCTGCGAGCCGATCACCGCCACCAGTACCAGCGCCATCGCCGGCACCGGCATCCATGCCCAGGCCGCGTTCCAGGCCGCGACAGGGCGATGACGGCGAGCGCTGGCGCTGGTCAGCACGGCCAGCAGCAGCGGCACCACGATCAACAGCACGAAGGCCTCCACGAATGGTTTGATCGACAGCGCCACGGTAGCGCTGTCGCCGAGAATCCAAGTCAGGTACACCGGCAGCAGCAGCAATTGCAGCAGCAACAGCACCGGCGTGGCGGCGAGGGTCAGGCGCGCATCGCCCTTGCCGATGAGGGTGAACACCACCACGTAGTCGATGCACGGGGTCAGCAGCACCAACAGGGCGCCGATGAGCAGCGCCGGGTGTTCGACCAGGCTGCGGGTAGCCGCCCAGACCAGCAACGGCACCAGCACGAAATTGGCCAGCAGCAACGCGGCCATGAACCGGCGGTTGGCCACGCCTTGGCGCAGGTCGAGAAACGGGATCTGCAGGAACATCGCATACATCAGAACGGCGATCGCTGGGGTCACCCAGGCTTGCAAATGGCTGGCGGCGGCAGGGGCCAGCATGCCAAGAGCCGCGGCCGCGATGACGGCGGCGAAGTAGATCGGGACTTGCCGGGTTTCGAGTTGGTCGCGGGTCAAAAGAGACATCCTGTGCCGAGGTCAAAAGCGTGTGCACAGGATAATGACTCGAATGCGCTCAGGCGCAACACTAGTAAGGTCGTTATCACTATCCTGTTTCGGCGAGGGCCTCACTGCTTCGCTTTTTGCCTGGGTTGGACGATCCAGCTTTTACGCTCGCATCCTGCCGTAGCATCGGCCCTATGCTTGACGGTGCGCTGTGCTGTAGCTGCGCACCATCGAACCACACCGGCCACGAACTCTGGTGGCGGCTCTCGGCGCTGATGCAGGGGATCAGCCGTTGCGTCAGCACGGCGGTTTGCCTCACCGCCACGGCAGTGCGGTACTTGACGCTGTGGATGCATTCGCGGTCGCCGAACTCGCAGCGGTTCAGTGTGGTGCCGCCGCAGGGGCCGTTGGCCAGGCCTTTGGGGCAGGTCTCCGGGCAGATGTACAGAGTGTCTTCCAGGCGGCAGCGGCCACAGGTGTCGCAACCCACCAGTGGGCGCTTGGCGCTGCGTTCCAGACGGTGCAAAACGCGAGCGCCAGTGGCGGTGGCCCACAACGGTTGCCGTACCGCCCAGCCAAAGGTCTTGCTTAACCAGTTGTCACGGCTGAACAACAGCGCATGCGCGCCGTGCAGCAGATGGTAACGAGCCTTTTCCTTGAACGAGGCGTTGCTGCGGGTTTCGCCCAAACGCCAGTTGCCTTCCGGCGGGTGAAAGGTCACGGCGGGCAGGCCCGGCATCTGCCAGCTCGCCGCCCATTCAGGGGCCCACTGTTCGAGGGTGTGCAGACGGTTTTGCCAATGTTCCAGGCGTGCCTCAAGGGTAACCAGTTGCTCGAGTGCGTGAATGCCCGACAGGTGCACCCCGGCGTAGCCCATCAGTTTGACCCCGATGATCTGCAGGGCCAGGCGATCGACACTGCGGGCCTGGGCGTAGGCCTTGGAGACGGCTGCCTCGGCTTCGAGCATGTCCAGCATCGATGGCGTCACCGTCACCCCCGCGACATGTTCGAGCATCGCGGCGCGGCCGTGGGTCAGGCTCATCAGGCAGGCCAGCAGCGGCTTGGGTTGGGCCTGACGCTGCATCCATTGCAGGGCTTCGTGGTGCTTGCCGGCGTCGAAGCCCAGTTGCAGGGTGAGGAAGTCAGCGCCTGCGGCGAGTTTTTTCTCAGCCTTGCAGTACTGTGCGCCGCCTTCTTCCTCGCGGTATTTGAACGGATTGAGTGCGGCGCCCAGGAGCAGGTGCGGGCCGGCCTGGCGGGCGATCTGCAACGCAGCGACCGACTCCAGGTAGCGCACCGGGCGTTCGCCGGGTTGGTGGCCGGGCAAGCGGTCGCCAGTGAGAATCAGCAGTTGTTCCTGACCGCTAGCTTGCATGCGCTGCAGTTGCGCCAGCAGATCATGGCGCTCGCGGTTTTTGCCGGAGAAATGCGGCAGGGCCGGCAACGGCGTGGCGAAGCTGTCCAAGGCATCGAGCGGAGAGAGGTCCAGGGCGCTGGCCACACGGTCACCGATGGCCACGGTCAGCGGCCAGCCGCACAGCTGCCGGCGATCCATGATCGCCTGCATGGCGGCGAAACGCTCAGCGCTAGGTTTGGGCACGAACTCCATCACACAGACGAAGGTGCGGTCGTGCAGCGCGGTTCTCAGCAAGCTCATGGCGCTGTATCACCTGGTCGGGTCAGGGTTGCATTGTCCGTTGGGCGTGGGCTCGAAGGGTTGTCCGGGGGCGCAAGGTGGTGCTCTGAACGAGACATCGACCCGGCTATTCGATCATGAATGGAACTTGATTTCATCTCAAAATAAATGAGTTTGTCTCAAGATGATGACACGCAGACAATTGCCCTCATCATTTTCACGCATTCTGAGGGACAAGACATGGCACTGGCACACAACCTGGGTTTTCCGCGCATCGGCCGCGACCGCGAGCTGAAGAAGGCCCAGGAAGCCTTCTGGAAGGGCGAGCTCGATGAAGCCGGCCTGCGTGCGGTTGGCCGCGAGCTGCGTGCCAGCCATTGGCAGGTGCAAAAGGATGCCGGCATCGAGTTGTTGCCGGTCGGAGACTTCGCCTGGTACGACCAGGTACTGACTCACTCGCTGACCTTCGGCGTGATCCCGCAGCGCTTCCGTGACCACGACGGCGCCAAGCCCAACCTGCAAACCCTCTTCGCCATGGCCCGTGGTGCTGTTGCCGGTCACGGTGCCGGTGGTTGCTGCGGCGGGGCCCATGCCCAGGAAATGACCAAATGGTTCGACACCAACTACCACTACCTGGTCCCCGAATTCACCGAAGACCAGACCTTCGCCCTGAGCTGGGAGCAGTTGTTCGACGAGGTCGAGGAGGCCAAGGCCTTGGGACATGCGGTCAAGCCGGTGGTGATCGGTCCGCTGACCTACCTGTGGTTGGGCAAGACCAAGGGTAGCGAATTCGACAAGCTGGACCTGGTCGATCGCCTGCTGCCGCTGTATGACCAGATCTTCAACCGCCTGGCTGCGCAAGGCGTGGAATGGGTGCAGATCGACGAGCCGATCCTGGTGCTGGACCTGCCGCAGGAATGGAAAAACGCCTACGAGCGCGTTTACAACATCCTGCAGCGTGCACCGCTGAAAAAGCTGATTGCCACCTACTTCGGCGGCCTGGAGGAAAACCTCGGCCTGGCGGCCAACCTGCCAGTCGATGGGCTGCACATCGACCTGGTGCGTGCGCCTGATCAGTATCCGACCATCCTCGACCGTCTGCCGGCCTACAAGATCCTCTCCCTGGGACTGGTCAACGGTCGCAACGTCTGGGCCTGCGACCTGGAAAAAGCGCTAGCCGTGCTGCAACACGCTGCCGAGCGCCTGGGTGAGCGTCTGTGGGTCGCGCCGTCCTGTTCGCTGCTGCACAGCCCGGTGGACCTGACCCGTGAAGATCAGCTCGATGCCGAGCTCAAGGGCTGGCTGGCCTTCGCCGTGCAGAAGTGTCAGGAGGTGGCGTTGCTGACCCAGGCGATCGATCAGCCAGACGCTGCCCAGGTGGTCGCTGCCCTCGAGCGCAGTCGCGCCATTCAGGCCAGCCGCGCGGCCTCGCCACGGATTCACAAGCCTGCCGTGCAGGCGCGCCTGGCCGCCATAAAGCCCGCCGACAGCCAGCGTCACTCGGCCTTCGCGCAACGCATCGCCAAGCAGCGCGCGGGCCTGAATCTGCCGGCCTACCCGACCACCACCATCGGCTCGTTCCCGCAGACCTCGGCCATTCGCTTGGCGCGCCAGGCCTTCAAACAGGGCAAGCTGACCGAGGGCGACTATGTCGAGGCCATGCACAGCGAGATCCGCCATGCCGTGCAGATCCAGGAGAACCTGGGCCTGGATGTGCTGGTGCACGGCGAGGCCGAGCGCAACGACATGGTCGAGTACTTCGCCGAGCAGCTCGATGGCTACCTGTTCACCCGCTTCGGCTGGGTGCAGAGCTACGGCTCGCGTTGTGTGAAACCGGCGATCATCTTCGCTGACCTGAGTCGCCCCAAGGCCATGACAGTGGAGTGGATCAAGTACGCCCAAAGCCTGACCAGCAAAGTGATGAAGGGCATGCTGACCGGTCCGGTGACCATGCTGATGTGGTCGTTCCCGCGTGAGGATGTGAGCCGCGAAGTGCAGGCCCGGCAGCTGGCGCTGGCGATTCGCGACGAGGTGGTCGACCTGGAGGCTGCCGGTATTCGCATCGTCCAGATCGACGAAGCTGCGTTCCGTGAGGGCCTGCCACTGCGCCGGGGGGCCTGGGCGCAATACCTGGAGTGGGCCACCGAAGCGTTCCGCCTGTGTGCGTCTGGAGTACGTGATGAAACGCAGATTCACACCCACATGTGCTACAGCGAGTTCAACGATGTGATCGAGTCGATCGCGGCGATGGATGCCGATGTGATCACCATCGAGACATCCCGTTCGGACATGGAGTTGCTGGAGGCCTTCGAGCGTTTTGCCTACCCCAACGAGATCGGGCCGGGGGTGTATGACATCCACTCGCCACGGGTGCCTAGCCGCGAAGAGATGGTGGCGCTGCTGCGCAAGGCGGCACAGCGTATTCCGGCCGAGCGGTTGTGGGTCAACCCTGATTGCGGGCTGAAGACCCGCGGCTGGGCCGAAACCGAGGCGGCGTTGGTGAACATGGTCGCGGCGGCGCGGGAGTTGCGGGCGGCGCTGGCCTGACGGGGACCGCGCTGGATGGCACGGGCTTCGCCCGTGTTCGCGGGACAAGCCCGCTCCCACAGGTGCCCCATGGTTCTTGAAACCTGCATAGATCTCCCACAGGTACCCCATGGTTCTTGAAACCTGCATAGATCTGTGTGAGCGGCGGTTCGGCGCCCCGACTTGCCCCGCGAACACCGGCAACGCCGGTGCCAGTCAGCGCTCGATCGCCAGTGCCACGCCTTGGCCACCGCCGATGCACAACGTGGCCAAGCCTTTCTTGGCATCGCGCTTGATCATCTCGTGCAGCAGAGTCACCAGGACCCGGCAACCCGAGGCGCCGATCGGGTGACCCAGGGCGATCGCCCCGCCGTTGACGTTGACCCGCGTCGAATCCCACTCCAACGCCTTGCCTACCGACAACGCCTGGGCGGCGAAGGCTTCGTTGGCCTCGATCAGATCCAGATCGGCCAGGGCCCAACCGGCCTTGTCCAGGCAGCGCTGGGTCGCCGAAACCGGGCCGATGCCCATGATCGCCGGATCCACGCCAGCGCTGGCATAGGCGGCGATGCGGGCTAGCACCGGCAGGCCCAGGGCCTTGGCCTTGGCCGCGCTCATCATCAGCACCGCCGCCGCGCCATCGTTGAGGCTAGAGGCATTGCCGGCGGTCACGCTGCCGTCCTTCTTGAACGCCGGACGCAGCTTGGCCAGGGACTCGGCAGTGGTGTCGGCGCGGGGTTGTTCGTCGCGTGCGAAAATCTTCGGCTCGCCCTTTTTCTGCGGCAGCACGATCGGGGTGATCTCATCACTGAAACGCCCAGCCTCGATGGCGGCCACGGCCTTGCGCTGCGACTCGGCGGCGAACGCATCCTGCTGTTCACGGGTCAGGCCGTACTGCTCGACCAGGTTCTCGGCGGTGATGCCCATGTAATAGTCGTTGAAGGCATCCCACAAGCCGTCGGTGATCATGCTGTCGATCAGCTGACCATGGCCCATGCGCTGGCCGGTACGGGCCGAGGGCAGGACATAGGGCGACAGGCTCATGTTTTCCTGGCCGCCGGCGATCACCACCTCGGCATCGCCACAGCGGATGGCCTGGGCAGCCAGGTGCAGGGCCTTGAGGCCCGAGCCGCAGACCTTGTTCAGGGTCAGCGCCGGTACGCTGTAGGGCAGGCCGGCCTTGATCGCGGCCTGGCGCGCCGGATTCTGTCCGGCACCGGCGGTGAGCACCTGGCCGAGGATCACTTCATCGACCTGCGCCGGGTCCAGCTGGGTTTGCTGCAGCAACTGCTTGATCACCGCTGCACCCAGGTCGACGGCAGGTACGTTGGCCAAGGCGCCCTGGAAGCTGCCGATGGCGGTGCGGGTTGCGGCGACGATGACCACGTCGTTCATGTTGTTGTTCTCCGTGCAGGGTGGTGCGCCGCGAGGGCGCGGTATGTCGCCAGCATCGATGGGTTTGGCTGATTTGTTAAGTTTGTTTTTCTGCACGATTGATGTGAAAAACCAATCAATCCTGCCCGTGATCGGGCGGCGAAGAGGCCCGAGTCCGCATGGGCATCAGGCGCCCAGCGGTGTCGCATCGAGGCGACCGCGCTTTCGATCGCCCCCGTCAGCCCTTAATATGTGTCGGATAACCTGCGGGGGTAGTCTCACCCTCTGATCAAACGGAATCGCCGCTGGCGGCGCTTCCCCGGCATAAACCTGACGAGGTACAGACATTGGCCATCATTCATCCTAAGGTCCGCGGTTTCATCTGCACCACGACCCATCCGAAGGGCTGCGAGCTCAACGTCCGTGACCAGATCGAAGCCACCCGCAAGCTGGGCGTGCGCGAGGATGGCCCGAAGAAGGTCCTGGTCATCGGTGCTTCCAGTGGCTACGGCCTGGCAGCCCGTATCACTGCAGCCTTCGGCTTCAAGGCCGACACCCTGGGCGTGTTCTTCGAAAAGCCTGGCACCGAGACCAAGGCCGGCACCGCAGGCTGGTACAACGCCGCCGCGTTCGACAAGTTCGCCAAGGCCGAGGGCCTGTACAGCAAGTCGATCAACGGTGACGCCTTCTCCGACGAAGCCCGGGCCAAGGTGATCGAGCTGATCAAGAACGACATGGGCGGCAAGGTCGACCTGGTGATCTACTCCCTGGCTTCGCCAGTGCGCAAGCTGCCACAGACCGGTGAACTGGTGCGCTCGGCGCTCAAGCCGATTGGCCAGCCGTACAAGTCGACCGCCATCGACACCAACAAGGACACCATCATCGAGGCCAGCATCGAGCCGGCCACCGAGCAGGAAATCGCCGACACCGTCACCGTCATGGGTGGCCAGGACTGGCAGCTGTGGATCGACGCCCTGGCCGGCGCTGACGTGCTGGCCGAAGGCGCCCGTACCGTGGCCTTCAGCTACATCGGCACCGAGATCACCTGGCCGATCTACTGGCACGGCGCTCTGGGTCAAGCCAAGCAGGATCTGGACGAGACCGCGCTGCGTCTGGACCAGAAGCTGGCCAGCGAAGTCAAGGGCGGCGCCAACGTGGCCGTGCTCAAATCGGTAGTGACCCAGGCCAGCTCGGCCATTCCGGTGATGCCGCTGTACCTGTCGATGGTCTTCAAGATCATGCAGGAAAAAGGTGTGCACGAAGGCACCCAGGACCAGCTCGACCGCATGTTCCGCGAGCGCATGTACCGTGCCGACGGCCAGCCGGCCGAGGTCGACGAGAAGCAGCGCCTGCGCCTGGACGACTGGGAACTGCGTGACGACGTTCAGGACGCCTGCAAGGCCATGTGGCCACAGGTGACTACCGAGAACCTGTTCCAGCTGACCGACTACGCCGGTTACAAGAAGCAGTTCCTCAACCTGTTCGGCTTCGAGCGTGCTGACGTCAATTACGACGAAGATGTGGCGACCGACGTACGGTTCGACTGCGTCGAGCTGTAAGCAAGTCTTTGACCGGACACCTGTTTTGCTCAGGTGTCCGGTTTTGTTCCAACTCCGTTAACATTCTGCAACACTTCTGCTGCTGGCTAATTGATATGGCCGCCATCTATACCGCTTCTTGGGGCTGGGCAATAACGCCGGGGCCGAGGAGGCGTGCATGCGTGTACTGCGTCAACTTCAAGAGCGAATCAAGCGCAAAGGGCTCAAGCGTACTTTCAAGACGCTGTTCGAACGCTATGTGTTCTTCCACTGGGAATTGCTCTGGATGGAGCGTGATCTGATCACGCCGGTTCCGCCCTGCACGCTCAAAGAGCATCCGCCAGTGACGCTGGTGCAGATCACTCCAGGTAACGCCGATGCCTTCGCCCGGCACTTCGGCGACCGTGTCGAAACCATGCGCGAACTGGCAGCCGACGGCCACACCGGGCACATGTACCTGGACGAGCAGGGCGATGCAGTAGCGTTCATCTGGGCCAGCGTGGTCGACTATCACGACAAGCATTACTACGGCTGCACCTTCCCGGTGAAGCCGGGCGAGTTCTTCGAATTCGGCGGCGAGATGATCCGCCGCTACTTTGGTAGCGAGCTGTCGGTCACCGCCCAGGTCGAACTGTGGAACGCCATGCGCGAGAAGGGCTGTCACAAGGTGGTGGACGTAGTCGAGACGCACAACGTGCCCGCCATGAAGTTACATCTGCGCATGGGTTACCACGAGCAGGGACGGGTGATGCACGTCTACGGCCTGTTCGGACGCTTCAAGCTGTTTCGCGAAACCCGCTACCACGGCTCGCGCCTGGAAGTACTGCGCAAGCCGGGCGTGGCGCGGGCATTGCCCAGTGCTTGAATACCCAGTGACCCATTCCAGGGTTTGATGCTAGCGTTGGCGCACAACGAACGAGTGCGCGCCATGAGCAGCCTGAACCAACCCGCCACGCCTTTTCGCCAGCCCGCCGCCGACGGCTATAGCCTCGGCGGCTTCTGCTGGCGGCATGCGGCACACGACCCCCAGCGGCCACTGGTGATCATCAATGCCGCCACCTCGGTGCGCTGCCGCTACTATTCACGTTTTGCCGACTTCCTGTTCGCCCAAGGCTGCGACGTGCTGACGTATGACTACCGCGGCATAGGTGAGTCGCGTCCCGATTCGTTGCGCGGTTTCCAGGCGTCCTGGAGCGATTGGGGGCGTCTGGATTTCGAAGCCATGCTGGCGTATGCCGAGCAGCACTTTCCCGGCCAACCGGTAGATGTGGTGGGGCACAGCTTCGGCGGTTGCGCAGTCGGCCTGGCGCCTTCGGCGCATCAGGTGCGGCGGGTGGTGATGGTGGGCGCGCAGTTTGCCTACTGGCGCGACTATGCCGCCGATCAACGTTGGCGGCTGTTGGGTAAATGGCATGTGTTGATGCCGCTGCTCACCGGGATGTTCGGGTATTTCCCCGGCAAGCGCCTGGGCTGGATGGAAGACACACCTGCCGGCGTGGTACGGGATTGGACCACGCGCACCCCGCGTTACGAACGGCGGCCCAGCGGGCGCCTGCTGCCAGCCGCGCCGTTCGTCCACGTCAGCGCCGCGACCCTGGCCATCAGCCTGACAGACGACCCGTTCGGCACGGTGGCCGCCACGGAGCGCCTGCTGAGTTACCTGGCCCACGCCGGGCCAGTGCACCTGCGTCTTGCGCCTGTGGATATCTCAGTGGGCGAGATCGGGCACTTCGCATTCTTCCACGATCGCTTCCGCGACAGCCTATGGCCGATTGCGCTGCAATGGTTGCAGCGTGGCGAACTGCAGGCGGGAGGGCCGGGGCAGGTCATCGCCTGAGCGGTGCCAGCACCGGCCCTTGGAGCATCAGGCGTTGCGCGACAGCGGCTGGGCGGCGAACTTCACGCCGGCCAGGCCGTGCTGGATCAAGGCACGGATGTTGGCGTGATCGCTGCCTTCGGGGGTGGCCTGCACGCTGCGGTAATGCTCGCCGAAGGCCAGCAGGGCCTCCTGGTCGCTGAGGCCTTCCAGTAGGGCCAGGCCCAGGGTCTTGCACGAGCCTTCATTCTGCCCGGCAGCATTTTCCACGCCGCCGTTGTTGAACGCTTGAGGTTGGTAGCTGTAGTTCGCGGCAATGAAGGCCAGGGTGTCGGCGAAGACATGTTGGCCGCTGGCCAGGCTGGCGCGCAGGGTGTTCAGATCAGTCACGCGGTTTTCCTTTTTCGAACGCCGCTTGTTGCTCGGCGCTGGCTTCTTTCTGGTATTGGGATTTCCACTCGGCGTAAGGCATGCCGTACACCGCTTCACGTGCGTCATCCAGGCTCAGGTCGATCTGACGCTCGTCGGCAGCGGCCTTATACCACTTGGACAGGCAGTTACGGCAGAAGCCGGAGAGGTTCATCAAGTCGATGTTCTGCACGTCGGTACGGTTCTGCAGATGTTCGACCAGGCGCCGGAACGCGGCGGCTTCGAGTTCGAGCTGTTGTTGGGAGGTCATGGTGTTCTCTCAGGTCATGCGGTTCTTCAGGTGGCGGCCACCGTTGATGACCACCTGGCTGCCGGTGCTGTACTGGCTGGCTAGCAGGTACTGGACCGTTTCGATCAGGGGGCCGGCGCCGGGTTCGAATTCCAGCAAGGCCTTCTTCAGGGTCTGCTGGCGGTAGGCCTCGTCGCCGCCTTCCTTGAGGATCAGCAGGCCGGGCAGGATACCGTTGACGTGCACGAGCGGCGCGTACTTTTCAGCGAAGGACAATACCATGTTCTGCAACGCCGCCTTGGTCGCAGCGTAGCCGATGTGGCTCTTGCTGCCCCGTGACGAGGTCTCGTCGCAGATGTGGATGATATCCGCCTTGCCAGCCGTCTTGCCGGTCTTGGCCAATAGCTCGCCGAGCGCCAGGTTGAGGTGGTAGGGCGCCTCGACATGCAGGCGGAACATGGTCTCGAGGTTGTCCAGGCCGTCGTCCAGCCACAGCGAAGCATTGTGGATGACTGCGCGCAAACCATCGTAATGGCTGAGCAGGTGGTCGATCAGGGCCTGTCGGTCGCCGGCCTGGCACAGGTCGGCCTGGAACTGCACGATGTTCGGGTGGACCGGTTGCGCTTGCACGGTGCGGCTGGCGGTAACCACGGTATGGCCGGCCTGCGCCAGCTCGAGCGCCAGGGCCAGGCCGACACGCTGGCTGGCACCGGTGATGAGGATTGGGCTGTTCATGTCGGGGCGGTCAACTTGTCTGTCGTTTCATCGATGACCCAGCATACCCGAACTGTTTCCCTCTTGTATGGCCTGGCAGGGGGCTGCGTCAGCGATTCGGCCCTGCGACGTGAACCGACGTAGTAAACTACCCTTCCCATTCACGTGTACAGGAGGCCAGGTAGATGAACAACCAGGTTTCGGCCGTGCTCGATGAGGCAGAACTGGAGCGCCAGGACCTGTTTCCCATTCGTGAAGTCGCTCGGCTCACCGGTGTCAACCCGGTCACCCTGCGTGCCTGGGAGCGGCGCTACGGGCTGATCCAGCCCACCCGTACCGACAGCGGTCATCGCCTGTATTCCCAAGCCGATATCGAAGACATCCGACGCATTCTCGGCTGGCTGGAGCGTGGCGTCACGGTGAGCAAGGTGGGCAGCATCCTCGCCCGTGATCGCGCTCGCCTCGACGCCGGCCCCGCCCACGGCCCCGCCGCGCTGCGCCTGCAGGCGCAAGTGCGCGAAGTGGTGCGGCGCTTCGATTCTGCGCAGCTTGGCAGTTTGTTCGACCAGGTATTCGCCAGCCACACCCTCGACCAAGTGTTCGCCGAGGTATTCATGCCGGTCTGGCATGGCCTGGCGGCTGCGCAGGGCACTTTCGGACAAGCCAGCGAATGGCTGTTTCTCGACCAGTTCCTGCGTACCCGTGTGCAGGCCAGGCTGCAGTTATTGCACAACTCGCGTGCTCAACGGGTCGTGCTGGCACCCTTGAGCGGGCAATGCCGGGAATTGGAGCTGCTGGTGGCCAGCCTGCAGTTGAGTGGGGATGAAATCGAGGTCATGCCGTTGTCGTCTGGGCAGCCCATGGACGAGCTGGCGCTGGTCTGCGAGTGGCTCAAGCCGGATGCACTGATCCTGTTCTCCAACCAGTCGCCTGGCGTGGCGCTGAACAAACGTCTCGCGCGCTTGCTGGCAACCCTGGACTGCCCGGTGTTATTGGCCGGTGAGGCGGCGGAAATGGCCCAGGAAAGCGTGGCTGGCAGTCCGGTGGCTTGCCTTGGCGCCGAGGGCGCGTTGATGCGCCGACGCCTGGCGCGCTGTATGGCGGGTCAGCTAGACAGCTGAGCGTGCAGCTCGGGGTGCGCCTGACGATGGGCCTGGAGAATATAGTCGCGCAGCCGCTCGACTTCGCCGGCCCGGGTCGGGCTCAGGTCATAGGCAGCGAGGTCGGGGCCAATGCGCCGGCGCAACTCGCCACGCAGAAGGACCGCTGGGATGCCGGCTGGAGCGAAGTGCAGTTCGAACTGCGCTGGGGCCTCTGGCAGTCCGCGGACTTCGAGCAGCGCACCGCGGAAGGAAATATCCCGTACCCACAGGCCGCTGGCCTGGCCATTGACGTCGAGCAAGGCGCTGGGTTCATCCATCGACAACCGCCAGGCGCGCAGCAGCGGGCCGTCCTCGTAGATTTCCGGTGAGCCCAGTTGCAGGTGTACCGCGTGGAATTCGTCTTCGACCAACTGCAGCGGGAAGCTGATCTGCTGATTGTTGAACTGTGCCTGCAGGGTGACCTGCTCGTTGGCCACCAGGCGGGCCAACAACGATTGGATGCGGCGGTCGCCATTGACCAGCAGGCCGGCCATGGGGTCGGTCTGGTTCAGTTGCGGCATGTGCTGCATGTCCTGGATGAAATCCAGTTCGTCCTGGGTCAGGAGCGCTTCTGCGTGCATGATCGAACTCTGCGGTGACGATTTCTTCTTTGGCATGGACCGTGCCCGATCGGTTTGGTTCAGCTGCGTTCGTCGGTTTTACCGCCGGCGCGGCACTCGGCCAGCTGTCGCTCCAACTCGACCTGGCGACTGACGTCCTTCTGGATGCCGATGTAGTACAGGCATTGATCGCCTTCATGGCGAACCGGAGTGATCGACAGTTCGCTCCAGAACAGGCTGCCATCCTTGCGGTAGTTGCGCAGCACTTCACGGCACGGGCGACCCTCGGCCAGGGCCTTGCGGATGCGGGTGCGGCTCAGCTGGTCGCGGTCGTCCCCTTGCAGGAAGCGGCAATCCTGATAGAGGACATCGTCGAGGCTATAGCCGGTCAGGCGCTCGAAAGCGGGATTGGCGTAGATCAGGATGGTGTCGTCGCCTTCCTGTTCGGCGATCACGATGCCATCGTTGGACGCATCGACCATTGATTGCAGCAGGTGTGCATTGATCATGTTCGTGCCATTGGGCGAGTGGGGGACTTTGGTAGAGGCGGCCTTTTGCCAGCCGCGGATGCTAGTATCCTACGTTTTTGGTCAGTTTCGGAATCCTCTCACCCATGAAAGTCGCCATTATTTCCGGTTCGGTCTATGGCACCGCCGAAGAAGTCGCACGCCACGCCCAGGGTCTGCTCAAGGCTCAGGGTTTCGACGCCTGGCACGCTGCACGGACAACCCAGCAGGACATCGAAGGCTTCGCCCCGGAGGCTGTTCTGGTGGTGACTTCGACCACCGGTATGGGAGAGCTGCCAGACAACCTCATGCCGCTGTACAGCACCCTGCGCGACACCTTGCCAGCCGCCTGGCGCGGCCTGCCTGGCGCGGTGCTCGCCCTGGGCGATTCCAGCTATGGCGACACCTACTGCGGCGGGGGCGAACAGGTGCGTGAATTGTTTGCCGAGATGGGGGTGCGGGAAGTGCTGCCCATGTTACGCCTGGATGCCAGCGAGACCGTCACCCCCGAAGCCGATGCCGAACCCTGGCTGGCCGAGTTTGCCCAGGCGCTGCGCACCTGAGCTTCAGCCCTGTTCTCGCAACAGCGCCAACCAGGCCTGGGCCGCCCGCGATAGATAGGCACCCCGCCGCCAGATGAAGGCGATGTCCCAGCGCAGGTCGTCTGGCGCGCGCAGCGGCACGCGCACCACTCCGGGGCGTTCCAGCGCCTGTGCCACCACCCGGGGCAGCAGCACCACCCCCTGGCCTGCGGCGACCAGCGCCGCGAGAAAGTCCGCCTGGCCGCTGCGCCCACCTTCCTGGGGCGTGAAACCCTGCTGCTGACAAGCCTTGAGCAGGCGGTCGTTGAGCACAAAGCTGCGTTGGTACAACAGAAACGGCGTATCGGCCAATTGCCGCAGGGCCACGTCGGCACCGCTGGCCAGGGTGTGATCGGCTGGCAGCAGAGCGTCCAGCGGTTCGTTGCAGAACGGCTGGTAGTCGAAATCCGGGTCGCTGGGCGTGAGGCTGCCGCCCAGTTCCAATTCGCCGCTGCGCACTGCTTGCTCGACACTGCGGCTGCCGCCTTCGAGCAATTGGATGGCGATGTTCGGATGGCGCCGTCGGTACTCGGCGAACAATCCGGCGAACAAGGCATCGCTGCCCAGCATCGGCAAGCCCAGGCGCAGTTCACCACGGAGCATCTGGCTGAGGTCATCGAGCTCGGCGAGCAGTGCCTGGCGTTGGCGCAGCAATGCCTCGCCGCGTTCGAGGACGATGCGTCCGGCTGCCGTCAGGTGCAGGTGCGATGCCTGGCGCTCAAGCAGTGGCTGGCCCACATCTTGCTCTAGTTGGGCCACTTGCTTGCTCACGGCCGATTGACTGATGTGCAGTGTTTGCGCCGCCTGGGTGAAGCCCCCGCGGTGCACCACTTCGATGAAGCTTCGCAGCTGTTTGAATTCCATGCTTTGAATTCCATTATGGAATGGCGTTCAGTCTAACAATTCGCTTCTGGCCTAGGTGGGTAGATTTTACAATGCGAGCGTGTCGAGGAAGCCTGCCCATGAAACCTGCATTACTTAGAAAGATTGCCCGTCTGCTCGCTGAACTGGCGGTATTGCTGGCGCTGTTCCTGTTAGGCGGGCAGCTTGCCGCTTGGCTGGGCTGGCCCATCCCCGGCGGGGTGATGGGCTTGGCGATGCTTCTGTTGGCGTTCGCTTGTGGTCTGGTAAAGCCCGCCACCCTGCAATTAGGCGCCGGCTGGCTGATGGCCGAAATGCTGCTGTTCTTCATCCCCGCGTTGATGAGCCTGCTTGACTATGGCGTTTTGCTGCGCAACGAAGGGTGGCGCATCCTGCTGGTGATTGCGCTGAGCACCCTGCTGGTGATGGTGGTCACCGCCGGCACGGTCGAGCTGGTGTGCCGCTGGAGATTACGCCATGAGCCTTGAACCCATGCCGCTGTTCTGGCTCGCCCTGACCCTGCTGGCCTACCTGGGCAGTCGCTGGCTGTACCGACGCAGTGGCCGCTATCTGTTCTCGCCGCTGATCCTGGTGCCGACCCTGTTGCTGGCGGTGGCCGTGCCTCTGCATACCGCCTATGCCGAATACGCCCGCAATACCCACTGGCTGATGGGCGTCCTGGGCCCGGTGACCGTCGCCTTCGCCGTGCCGATCTGGCAACAGCGGAAACTGCTGGCGCGGCATTGGCCGGCCTTGCTGATCGGCATGCTGGCGGGCAGCGCAGCATCGATCGGCAGTTCTTGGGGGCTGGCGCATCTGTTGGCACTGGATACCACCACGAGCCTGTCGTTGGTACCGCGCTCGATCACCACGCCGTTTGCCATGCCGGTGGCCGAAGACCTGGGGGGCGTGCCGGAACTGACTGCAGTGTTCGTGATGTTCACCGGTGTGCTCGGTGCTCTGTTCGGCGGTGTCCTGCTGCGCTACCTGCCGCTGCGTACGCCACTGGCCCGCGGCGCCCTGTTCGGTGTCGGCGCCCATGGCGCCGGTGTCAGCCGTGCGCAGGAGGTTGGAGGCGAGGAAGGCTCGGTGGCCGGACTGATGATGGTCCTGACCGGCCTGCTCAACTTGTTGGCCGCACCGCTGGTGGCGATGGCGCTCTGACCGTTCGAGCCACTGACTCGCTCAGTCATCAAGCTGGCTGGAAACGCAAGTTTCTCTGCCGCAGCCGCTGGTTAGACTTGCCTCGACATAGAGCACAAGAAAGTGCCGAGGTGACATGCAATGACCGCAGCCTTGCCGTACTTCTTCAACCAATTCCAACCGAGGCCAGTGTGATGCCTTTGGCCGAGATCCCACTGTGTGTGTGGCGAACCCGGGGCCAGAGCTTCTCCTTTCGGGGCCAGCACATTCGCTATTGGACGGCGGGGCAGGGCGAACCTCTGTTGCTGCTGCACGGTTTTCCGACTGCCAGTTGGGACTGGCACTATCTGTGGGCGCCGCTTGCCCAGCGTTTTCGCCTGATCGCCTGCGATATGCTCGGCTTCGGCGACTCGTCCAAACCGCTTGGTCACGACTACAGCCTGATGGAGCAGGCTGACCTTCAGCAGGCTTTGCTTGCGCATCTGCACATCGACCTGCCGGTTCACCTGCTGGCCCACGACTACGGCGGCAGCGTGGCCCAGGAATTGTTGGCTCGTCACCATGAGCAGCGCGCCGAGATCGCCAGTTGCGTGTTTCTCAACAGCGGTCTGTTCCCCGAGAGCTGTCAGGTGCTGTGGGTGCAGAAGCTGCTGTTGAGCCCGCTGGGCTGGTTGGTGGGGCGCTCGTTCGGACGTGATGATCTGGTGCGCAACGTCAGCCAGATCTATGGGCCCTGTACCCACCCCAGCGAAAGCGCGTTGGACGATTGCTGGAGCCTGATCACCTCGAACCGGGGCCAGCGTATCCTGCACAAACTGGTGGGCTACCTGCCCGAGCGGCGGCTGAACCGTGAACGTTGGGTGGGGGCGCTGCAGCGCGATGGCGTGCCACTGCGCATGATCAATGGTGTGGTCGATCCGGTGTCGGGGGCCCGTATGGTCGAACGCTATCGGCAATTGGTTCCGGATGCTGACGTCGTGCAACTGCAAGGTATAGGGCATTACCCGCATACCGAGGCGCCGGTACAGGTGCTAAGGCATTACCTGGCCTTTCGTGAGCAGCTCCTGAGCGTCGGTGAGCCGTTGGTGGCTTTGTCTTGATTTTGCGCTGGGGCTGTCAGGTGCGCTTGAGAATGGTGGTGCCGCGGAAATCGAGCGCCTCGCGGGCGGCGCTCGATCTCACAGCCGCCAACTACCTTACGGCGGGCATAAAAAAAGCCGCTGCAAGCGCAGCGGCCAATCGAGACGTTAGATCAAGGAGCTTCAAAATCAACGTCGGTGAACCTCGCAGGCCTGAAAGGCGGGGGGGAGAGCCCTTCGTGCCGGCCAGTGAGTCAAGGATAAGCGGTTGATCCTCTAGGAAAAATGGCCGCTTGTGACATTCACCTTTACGTTTTGGGTAAAAGTCCAGACTCCGCTCAGGCGGTCGGCGAATACCCCATGCGCCAGCTCGTTTCTCGCGCCGCAGCCTGCAGTTGCTGGGCCGCTGGGCCCTGTTCGTCGGCATGGAAGATCGAGGTCGGGCCCACTACGGTCATCACCGCGGCGATGTCGCCCATGGCGTTGAACACCGGTGCCGACAAGGCATCCACCCCAGGCATCAGCAGACCATGCACATGGTGCAGGCCGCGCTCGCGGATGCTGGTCAGCAAAGCCTGGTAATCGGCAGCGCTTTGTCCCAGCGCGTCCAGCTCGCGGTCCCGCAATTCGATGGTTTCGCGCTCCGGCAGGTAGCTGGCGAACACCAGCCCGGTACTCGAACTGAGCAAGGGCAGCACCGAGCCGATCTGCGTCACCACCGTGACCGCACGCACCGCGGGCTCGATGGTCACCACGGTCGGGCCCTGGTTGCCCCATACCGCCAGAAAACAACTTTCGTTGAGCGCATCACGCAGCTGGGACAATGGCAGTGCGGCGACCTTCAGCACATCGATGCTGCCCAGTGCTGCAAGGCCCACGCGCAGGGCCTCGCGCCCCAGGCCGTAGTGGTTGGTGGCAGCGTCCTGCTCGGCGAAGCCACTGGCGATCAGCGCCTGCAGATAGCGGTGAACCTTGCTCGCCGGCATCTGCACATGTTCCGCCAGGCGCGACAGCGAGGTGGACGGGGACAGCTCGGCAAGGGCCTTGAGGATATCGGTGCCGACTTCCGCCGAGCGGACTTTCTGCTTGCCGTTGTCGGCAGGGGAGCTGGCTTTGGCCATGGCGTTGAGGGTTTCCGCAGTCTTCGGGTCGCGCCTTTATAGCTTGACGTCTGCTTGCGAGCAAATTACGTTATTCGTAATCGGATTACGATAAATACAATGCAGCGTCCGGAGGCAGCGATGAACCGCGACACCGATCTTCAGTACCTGAGCGGTTTCGGCAACGAATTCGCCAGCGAAGCCCTGCCGGGAGCCCTGCCGGTGGGGCAGAACTCCCCACAGCAGGCGCCCTATGGGCTGTATGCCGAATTGCTCTCCGGCACCGCCTTCACCATGGCCCGTAGCGAGTTGCGCCGGACCTGGCTATACCGCATTCGGCCTTCGGCGCTGCACCCGCGCTTCGAGCGTCTGGCCCGCCAGCCGGTCAGCCGGCCGCTGGGCGCAGCCACGCCAAACCGACTGCGCTGGAATCCGCAGCCGATCCCCAGCGAAGCCACCGACTTCATCGAAGGTTGGCTGCCGATGGTCGCCAACGCGCCCGCTGACAAGCCGGCGGGTGTCAGCATCTATATCTACCGTGCCAACCGTTCGATGGATCGGGTGTTCTTCGATGCCGACGGCGAACTGCTCCTGGTGCCCGAGCAGGGACGCCTGCGCATTGCCACTGAACTGGGCGTGCTGGAGGTCGAACCGCAGGAAATCGCCGTGATTCCACGGGGCATGAAATTCCGCGTCGAGTTGCTCGATGGTCAGGCCCGCGGCTATATCGCCGAGAACCACGGTGCCCCGCTGCGCCTACCGGACCTGGGGCCGATCGGCAGCAACGGCCTGGCCAATCCACGTGATTTCCTCACCCCCGTGGCCCGTTACGAGGAAGCTGTCGGGCCGGTTCAACTGGTGCAGAAATTCCTCGGTGAACATTGGGCCTGCGAGCTTGCCCATTCGCCGTTGGACGTGGTCGCCTGGCATGGCAGCAACGTGCCCTACAAGTACGACCTGCGCCGATTCAACACCCTGGGTACGGTCAGCTTCGATCACCCCGATCCCTCGATCTTCACGGTGCTCACCTCGCCGACCAGCGTGCATGGTCTGGCGAACATGGACTTCGTGATCTTCCCGCCGCGCTGGATGGTGGCCGAGAAGACCTTCCGTCCGCCTTGGTTCCACCGCAACCTGATGAACGAGTTCATGGGCCTGATCCACGGTGCCTACGATGCCAAAGCCGATGGGTTCCTGCCTGGTGGAGCCTCGCTGCACGGCGTGATGAGCGCCCATGGCCCCGATGCGCAGACCTGCCACAAGGCCATCCACGCCGAACTCGCGCCGCACAAGATCGACGACACCATGGCTTTCATGTTCGAGACCAGCCAAGTGCTGCGCCCGAGCGCTGAGGCCCTCGCCTGCCCGCAATTGCAGGCCGACTACGATAGTTGCTGGGCCACCTTGCCGAGCACCTTCAACCCGAACCGGAGATAACCATGAGCCAAACCGCCATCGCCCGTAGCTGGGTTGAGCACGCCAACGGGCACCGCGACTTCCCGCTGCAGAACCTGCCGTTGGGCATCTTCAGTCGCCCGGGTGAGGCGCCGCGTTGCGGCGTGGCCATTGGCGATGCCATTCTCGATCTGGAAGCGGTGCTCGCCGCGGGCCTGTTCGAGGGGCAGGCCAAGGCCGCGGTGGAGGCCACCCAGGGCGGTGCCCTGAATGCTTTCTTCGCGCTGGGCGCCCCAGCTCGGGTCGCCCTACGCGAGCGCCTACTGGAATTGCTCGGCGAACACAGCGAGCACCAGGCGGCGCTGGCCGAAGCGCTCTACCCGGCCAGCGCCTGTCAGATGCACCTGCCGGCCAAGGTTGGCGACTACACCGATTTCTATGTCGGCATCCAGCACGCGACCAACGTCGGCAAGCTGTTCCGACCTGATAACCCGCTGCTGCCCAACTACAAGTACGTGCCCATTGGCTACCATGGCCGTGCTTCCACGTTGCGCCCGTCCGGCACCGAGGTGCGTCGGCCCAAGGGCCAGACACTGCCGGCCGGGCACACGGTGCCGACCTTCGGCCCTTGCGCACGCCTGGATTATGAACTGGAGCTGGGTATCTGGATCGGCCAGGGCAATGCGATGGGCCAGGCGATCGACATCGCCGAAGCGGGTGAACACCTAGCTGGGCTGTGCCTGCTCAATGACTGGTCGGCACGCGATATCCAGGCCTGGGAATACCAGCCGCTGGGCCCGTTCCTGTCGAAGAGCTTCATCACCACGCTGTCGCCCTGGGTGGTCACTGCCGAAGCCCTGGCACCATTCCGTCGCGCTCAGCCGGCACGTCCGCAGGGCGACCCGCAGCCATTGGAGTACCTGCTCGACGCCAAGGACCAGGCCCACGGCGCGTTCGATATCGAGCTGGAGGTATTGCTGCTGACCCAGCGTATGCGCGAACAAGGTTTACCGGCTCACCGCCTGGCCTTGAGCAATACCCTGAACATGTATTGGACCGTGGCCCAGTTGATCGCCCACCACAGCGTAAATGGCTGCCAGCTGCAACCGGGCGATCTGTTCGGCTCAGGCACCCTGTCTGGCCCGGACGCCGGTTCGTATGGCAGCTTGCTGGAAGTCACCGAGGGCGGCAAGCACCCGGTGGAGCTGGCCAGTGGAGAGGTGCGCAAGTTCCTCGAAGATGGCGACGAAGTGATCCTGCGTGCGCGCTGCACCCGTGATGGTGTGGCCAGTATCGGCTTCGGTGAATGCCGAGGCACAGTGGTCGCGGCCAACTGAGGAGGGTGTGACGATGGAGTTGTACGGCTATTACCGCTCCACTTCCTCCTATCGCGTGCGTATCGCTCTGGCGCTCAAGGGCTTGGAGTATCAGGCGGTGGCGGTGAATCTGCTCAAGGGCGAACAGCGCGACCCCGGCTACCTGGCCATGAACCCGCAAGGGCGGGTGCCGGCCTTGCGTACCGAGCAGGGCCAATTGCTGTTGCAGTCGCCGGCGATCATCGAGTACCTCGAAGAGCTGCAGCCCCAGCCCGCGCTGCTGCCGAGCGATCCGCTCGAGCGCGCCCGGGTACGGGCGGTGGCGGCGATCATCGGCTGCGATATCCACCCCCTGCACAATGTCAGTGTGCTCAATCGGCTGCGCGAAGCGGGGCAGGACGAGGTGCAGGTGAATGCCTGGATCGGCCATTGGATCGCTCAGGGGCTGGCAGCCGTCGAGCAGTTGATTGGCGAGCAGGGCTTCTGTTTTGGCGCTTCGCCGGGTTTGGCCGATCTGTACCTGATCCCCCAGGTGTACGCCGCCGAGCGTTTCAACATCGACCTTGCTGGCTATCCGCGCATTCGCCGGGTTGCGGCGCTGGCGGCGCAGCATCCGGCGTTCAGCATCGCGCACCCTGCGCGGCAGGCGGATGCCCCCGCTCAGTGAATCGAACGGTTGACCGGAGGTAGCTGGCCGATACGTTCGGCCAGCTTCAGACGCTGCACCGGATCGTCGGAAAGCAACAGTGCATGCTCCAGGTCGAAGCGTTCGGCCTGGGGGCAATCCAGGTGCTGGTAGAGCGAAGCGCGCTCCAGGTAGTCGGCGACTTGTACCGGGCCCAGTTGCATCACCCTTTCGGCGTCGACCAACGCGGCCAGGTGATTGCCTTCGCTGCTGTACAGTTGGCGCAAATTGCGAGACAGGCGCTGGAGCATCTGCTGTGGGGTGACGGCCCGCAGGTGCTCAGCGCTCAGCGTCACCTGCGGGCCGAACTGACGGGCCAGCAGTTCGCGGCAGTCGCTGGGATACAGGCGTCGACCGCCGCATGGGTCGAGCAGGTGGTCGGCACCGGGCACGCGTAGCAGAAAGTGCCCAGGAAAGCCTACGCCTTCCAATGGAATGGACAGGCGCCGGGCCAGCTCCAACGCCAGGATGGCCAGGGTCAATGGCTGTCCGCGGCGACGTTGCAGGACCTGGTCCATCAAGGCCACCTGTGGGCGTCGGGGGTGGTATTCGTCCTGCTGGAAGCCGTGCGCGTTCAACTCGCGCAACAACGGTTGGGCGAGTTCGGCCAAGGGCAGGATGGGCAGGCGGGCGCTGATATCACGTTGCAGGTCGCCTAGTGTGGCCAGGCCGGTGGCGGGCTCCACGCTTCGATCATGCTCGACGGCGATCCACAAGGCAGCTTCCAGCAGGGCGGCAGGCTCGCGTTCCAGGCAGGCCAGGCAGGATTGACGTGGATTCATAGATTTCTCCGCACACGTCTAGATATTTAGCTCCGACAACGATTTTCGTCCAGTGGTCCGCCCGCCACGTGGTCTGTAAGACGCTGCCTATACTGGTGAGAGCACCTCTAGGGGGAGCCCGCCGATGTTCGCGCTGATGCAAAGCACCCGTACCCAGTCCCTGCACCTGTTCATCGATCCGAGCACAGGTCTGAAGGCCGTGGTTGCCATACATAGCGAACACCTGGGGCCGGCGATGGGCGGCTGCCGCTACCTGCCTTATGCCGACGACGAAAGCGCAATGGCCGATGCCATCCGGCTTGCCCAAGGCATGAGCTTCAAAGCCGCTCTTGCGGGGTTGGCGTTCGGTGGAGGCAAGGCGGTGATCATCCGCAACCCGCACGTGGAGAACCGTGCCGCGCTGTTCGAAGCGTTCGGGCGTTTCATCGATACGCTGCAAGGCCGCTTCATCACCGCGGTGGACAGCGGTACCTCGACATTGGACATGGACTGCATCGCCCAAACCACCCCGCATGTCACCAGTACCACGGCCTCGGGCGACCCCTCGCCGCATGCGGCCATGGGCGTTTTCGCCGGTATTCGCGCCACCTCGATGGCGCGCCTGGGAAGCGATAACCTGGAAGGACTACGCGTGGCGGTCCAGGGGTTGGGCAATGTCGGCTATGCGCTGGCCGAGCAACTGCACGCGGCGGGTGCCGAGTTGTTGGTGAGCGACCTGGATCCAGGGCGTGTGCGCCTGGCGGTGGAGCAGTTCGATGCCCGGCCGGTGCCCAATGACGCCTTGCTGAGCACGCCCTGCGATATCTTTGCGCCATGCGGCGTCGGGCCGGTGCTTACCGGGCAGAGTGTGATGCAACTGCGTTGCGCGGCGGTCGCAGGGGCGGCGAACAATCAGCTGACCACTCTGCAGGTCGCCGATCAACTGGAAGGGAGGGGGATCCTGTATGCCCCCGATTACGTGATCAATGCCGGTGGGTTGATCTACGTGGCACTGCGTCATCGGGGCGAGGAACTGGGCACCATCACCGCGCACCTGGCGCGGATTCCCTCGCGGCTGACCGAGGTGTTCGCCCATGCCCAAGCCGAAAAGCGTTCACCGGCGAGGGTGGCGCAGATGTTGGCCGAGCGGCTGCTATACGGCTGACCGGTAGAGACTTACCTATCGGTGCTGGCTTCTTCGCGCCGAACCGCCGCGAAGAGGCCAGGACAGACACAGAAAATGCCTACTCGGTCGCCGCCCCATCGAGCAACTCCGCCAGCGCATCGGGTTGGCTCTTGAATGCGCGGGCAAACACATCGCGGTTCTTGGCCATGTAGATACCCGCTTCCTCGACCTGCTGCTCGGTCAGTGAAGGCACGGCCTTCTGCAGCACTTCGGCCAGGCGCTCGGCCAGCTCCAGCATCTTGTCATGACGATCTGCTTCGGCCTTATCCATGAACAAGCGCTCCGGATCGCGGCTGCTGCGGTACACCACTTCGACGGCCATTCATCACCTCTATGCCTTTTTGCTGGTTGAACCATGAATACTGTATGCGCATACAGTAATGGCAATTGCCATCCTCGCGCAACCAAAAAGTTCAGGCAAAAGGGTAGCCCACCGGTGTCTTGCGGCAATCGGTCGCCTTCCAACCCTGGGGCATGGCCCTTTAACTGCATGGCAAAAGCGTCACAGCCGTGGCGCACAATCCTTCATGTCGTATCGGGGAATCGGACATCGTGAACATCAAATGGGCTGAAAAGCTGCGCAAGGGCCTGCATGGCTCCGCCGACTCGCTGGGCAACCTGTGCGTGGAGGCATTCCACTACCTGGCCTTGTTCGGCATCGGTGCAATCACCGCCTACGCGGCAGTGGTGACCTTTCTCGACATGCTCGGCAAGGGCGGGATCAGTGTCGATGACATCCTGCTGCTGTTCATCTATCTGGAGTTGGGTGCGATGGTGGGCATCTACTTCAAGACCAACCACATGCCGATCCGCTTCCTATTGTACGTGGCGATCACGGCGCTGACGCGCCTGCTGATCGGCGATGTCTCGCACCACAAGGCGCCGGATGAAGGCCTGCTGTATCTGTGCGGCGGTATCCTGTTGCTGGCGTTCTCGATTCTGGTGGTGCGCTACGCCTCGTATCGCTACCCGTCGACGAAGGCGCTGGATGCCCATGGCAAGGAAGTCGACGAGGGTAGGTGAGCGGTAGCTATGTAGTGCAGGTGGTAGGTGGTGCAGCTGTTCAATCGGGGTGACGACGGGGCGTGACAGAGGGTTGCGCACACCGTGCGTCAGTCTATCTGGAGAGAACAGCATGCGTTATGAAAGCGAAGCCGTCCGCGCCTATCTGCAAGAAGCCCTGATGCCCCACGGGATCGACCCGGACACCGTGCATGTCAACGAGATCGCCCATGTCGTCGAGATGGAGGTGGTGCAGACCCGTACCCTGCTCGAAGAGTCGCTGCATTGGCTCGAACAGGGCGAGGAACCCACCTACGATATTGGCCTGGTAGGGCTATTCCACCGCCCAGACACGTTCGACCCCATGCACCGTGTGATGGGCCTGCGCCTGCAGGACATCGAACGCCTGATCGGGCGGATGCTGCTGACGCTGGGGTGACCTCAGTTGGCTGCCGCGAATGATTTGCCGTCGCGGTGGATATCGCCGGTCAGGGCGGCCAGCACCTGCAACGGGTTCTGGCCGTGCTCGATGGCCAGGCCCAGGCGGATGCTGTCGATCACCCGTTGCAGGCGCACCGGGTCGTTGCGCTGGGCTTGGCTGATCAAGCGCTTGGCGACCACGCCGGCATCGTCGGAGAGGGTCAGCATGATGCTGCCGTCCAGGCGTTCGATGCTCAGGTTCACGCGGTATTCGGGTGTGAAGGCGTCGCTGATCTGGTCGAATGGATTGTGCATGGTCGAAATCTGCGAAGGAATGACTGCAGGGGTTGACCGGCCTAACGACGGGTTGGTTCACCCCCGTTGATCGCTGCAAACGAAAACGCCCGGCACTTGGCCGGGCGTTGCAGGCATTGCGGTCAGGCCTCCGGGTCGCTCAGTTCAAAGGTACCGCGCTTGCTGCGCAGCTTGCCGTAGAAATGCTCCAGGGCGTGGCTCAACTTGCTGGCGGCGCCGTCTACGGCCTGATCCAGCGAGCCGGCGATATGGGTGACGGAAATCGGCTGATGGCCTTTGGGGCGAGCTTCGATCTGGCAGCGTTTGTCATGCGGGCCGGGCTTGGCGCCATTCTCGTCGCCCAAATGCACCTCGAGGCGAGTGAGGCTGTCGTCATAGCGCTCGAGTGTGCTTTCCAGCGTTGCGCGGACCCACTCGTTGAGCCGGATGTTGCCGTCGATATGGTTGCTGCTGTTGACCTGGATTTGCATGATTCAATCCTTATTCAGCTTGCTCGCGGAGAGGCGTGCCTAGGCCCTTGAGGCCCTTGGTATTTCTTCGCCTCTTGACTCTAAGGTCAGGCAACGGCGGAACGAATTCAAGCCCCTTTTGAAAATAAACTTCCTGTTGCAAATGGCGCGTGGGAAGCCACTGGGCAGCACGGCCTTTGCTTATGAGAATCCAAATCATTATTATTGTGGGCCGTTTTTCAAGAACCTCGCCATGAAAAGCAAAGCCGGCCCTTCATCAAGCTATCGCCTGGGAGTCGCTTCACGCGCCCTGGCCGCTTTGTTCGGCGGTTACCTGCTGGCGTCGATGGCCAGCATCGCCATCACCTTGTGGGCGCCGATGAGCCGGGTAGACGCGACCATGACCGGCATGATGTTGTCGTTCGTGTTCTACCTGCTGGCGTTCATCGGGTGCTTCGCCTGCCGCAGTGCGGGACGCGCCTGGCTCGGCGTGCTGTTGCCAAGTCTCGTCCTGGGGCTGTCGAGCATGTTGGCCTACTGGATGAAGACACCATGAAGGAAGGCTTCCGCCAGGCCATGGCCTGGCTGCACACCTGGACCGGCCTGCTTTTCGGCTGGCTGCTGTTCGCCATCTTCCTTACCGGTACCCTGTCGTACTTCAAGGAGGAAGTGAACCACTGGACCCACCCGGAAATCCGCCGCCATGGGCTCGACCCACAGGCCAGCCTGACCTTGGCCCAGCGCTATCTCGAGGGTAACGCCGGGCATTCCGAGGGTTGGATGATTCGTTTGCCCAGTGAGCGCGATGCCGCCCTGAGCTTGGGCTGGCGCGATCCCAACGGCGGACGCCGCGGGTTCGTCGAGAAAAAACTGGACGCCAGCACCGGCGAGGCGGTCGCTGCGCGTGACAGCCGTGGTGGCGAATTCTTCTACCGCTTCCACTTCCAGTTGCAGATGCCGCACCCCTGGGGCCGCTGGCTGTCGACCTTCTGCGCCTTCATCATGCTGCTCGGCCTGGTTACCGGCATCATCACCCACAAGAAGATCTTCAAGGAGTTTTTCACCTTCCGGCCCGGCAAGGGTCAGCGCTCCTGGCTGGACGGCCACAACGCCATCGGCGTGCTGGTGCTGCCGTTCCACCTGATGATCAGCTATAGCAGCCTGGTGCTGTTCATGTACATGGTCATGCCGGCGAGCATCATGGCCAGCTATGGCGGCAATACCGGCAGTTACTTCAGCGATGTGTTCGGCCGCGACGAGGCACCCAAACCCGCCCATGTCGCCACGCCGCTGGTGTCGCTGGCCGGACTCTATGACCAGGTCCAGCAGCTGGCCCCAGGGGCGCGAATGGGCTATATCCAGGTGCAGAACCCGGGCGATCGCAATGCCCGGGTCATTTTCAGCCAGTCGGCGGCCGATCATGTGCCGTACCGACGCAGCGCCAACTGGACCTTCGACGGTAGCAGTGGGGCGATGTTGAGCCAGGGCGCGCCGGAGAGCGCCGCCCTGCTCACCAGCTTCAGCTTCGCCGGCCTGCACATGGGCAACTATGCAGGACCCTGGTTGCGCTGGCTCTACTTCGCCTTTGGCCTGGCCGGTACCGCAGTGATCGGCACCGGCCTGGTGATGTGGCTGGGCAAGCGCCAGCTCAAGCATGCCAAGCACGAGCGGCTGCCAGGGGAATTGCGTCTGGTCGAAGTGTTGAACATCGCCAGTATGAGCGGCCTGTTGCTGGGCGTGGCCGCGTTCTTCTGGGCCAATCGGTTGCTGCCGGGCGGGCTGGTGGGGCGAGCGGATTGGGAAGTCAGGCTGTTCTTCCTGGCCTGGGCGCTGTCACTGCTGCATGCCGCGCTGCGCCCGGGACGACGGGCCTGGGGCGAGCAACTGGCGCTCGGCGCCGCTGCTTTTGGCGCGTTGCCGTTGCTCAACGGGCTGGTCACCGGACAAGGCCTGAACCGTTCGCTGTCGGAGGGTGACTGGGTCATGGCCGGCTTCGATCTGACTGCACTGGCTGCTGGCGCATTCCTCGCCTGGGCCGCCAGCCAGATGCTGCGTGCGCCCAAGGTGGCGGCCAGGCGCGCCCCCCGCAAAGTGGCCGAAACACCCGAGGTGAACGGATGCTGAGCGTTGCCCTGATTGGCTATGCGGGCTTCGCTGCCTTGTGCCTGGCCATGGACAAACACGCCTCGGAGTTGCTTGGGCGCAAACCAGGTCAGGCTGCACTGTGCGGTCTGCGCATCGGCGGCTGGGCGCTGCTGCTGGTCTCGCTGGTCGTGGCCGTGCAGATGCGTGGCTGGGCTCACGGTCTGGTCGAGTGGATCGCGGTCTTGATGGCCGGGGTTACGCTCTGGGTATTCGGCCTGCCCTATCGGCCTCGCTTGTTGCTTGGCCTTGCCGCTGCCAGCGCGGTGCTGGGGCCTCTGTTGGCCGTGTTTGGCGGGTGATCGGTGAGCGAACCGAGCCACATCGCCGAACCTGAGGCCGACAGCGCCAACGGTCGGGCGCGCTTTCTTCAGGTTTTCCTGGCCCAGCGGGCGCGCATGGAGGCGTTGGTCAGCCGCCGGGTCGGGTGCCGCGCCACCGCCTCGGACCTGGTCCAGGAGCTGTTCCTGCGCTTCTGGCGGCGTCCTGAGGTCAAGGTCGAGGCGCTGGATACCTATCTGCTGCGCTGCGCGGGCAACCTGGCCATCGACCATCTGCGCAGCGAAGGCAGCCGCGAGCGCCTGGCCGAAGCGAGCATGAGCATAGAGGACGGCGAGGCGGCGGGGGCTCCGGAGCACGCCCTGGAAGTCGATCATGACCTGCAACGCATCGAAGCCGCGCTGCGCGCCTTGCCGGAACGCACCCGGCAGATCTTTCTGCTCAACCGGGTGCACGGTTGCAAGTACGCGGAGATCGCCAAGGCCATGCAACTGTCCCAGAGCGCGGTGGAAAAGCATATGATGCGCGCCCTCGAAGCGTGCAAGGCGAGTGTCGCCGAGCCCGCCATGCCAGCACGCGGGCCAGGGAGTGCCAGACGATGAACCGCCAGCATGCCAACCTCTGCGATCCCTCCCAGGAAGCCCTGGGCTGGTTGAGCCGCATCAACGAACATCCCGAGCAAGTGCACAGTGCTGCATTCAAGCGCTGGTTACTGGCCGACCCGGCGCACCGCCAGGCTTACACCGAGGCCCAGGCGCTGTGGCAGCGCAGCGCCGGGCCAGCGGCGCAGTTGGCCGAGCTGGAGCGCGATAGTCTGCGCCCTTACCTCGAGGCCATGGCCCGACCACCCGTTCGGCGTCGCTGGCGTCAGCGGGCCGGTGCCTTGGCGGCAGCGGCCTGCCTGGTGCTGGCGGTGGGTACCGGCGCGGGCTGGCACCCTGGCTTTTGGCTGCAGGATCTGCAAGCCGACTACCGCAGCGGCGACGGACTGCGCCAGGTGACACTGGCCGATGGTTCGCAGCTGACCCTGGATGCCGGCAGCGCGATCGCCGTCGACTTCGCGCATGGCCAGCGTCGCGTGCGACTGTTGCGCGGCGCGGCGTTCTTCCAGGTGACCCACACCGGCACGCCGTTCGTGGTGGAAGCGGACGGGGGAGAGGTCCGGGTACTGGGTACCCAATTCGAAGTTCGCGAGCAGGGCGCTGCAACCCAGGTCACGGTACGCAGCGGACGGGTCGGGGTGACGCCCGCTGCCGGGCAGCCAATGCGTGAGCTGACCGCCAACCAACAGATGCTCTACGCCCAAGGCCAGGCTGCTGCTATCCAGTCCGTGGACAGCTCCAGTGAACTGGCTTGGCGCCAGGGCTGGCTGAACTACTACCAGGTGCCGCTTGCCCAGGTAGTCGACGACCTGCAGCGTTACTACCCTGGACGGATCATGCTGCTCGACAGCGAGTTGGGCCAGCGCAAGGTCAGTGGCAGCTTCCCGACCAGCGAGCCGCTGCAGGCGCTCGACTCGCTGGGCCAGGTGTTGGGCTTCTCGCGGCATACCATGCTCGGGCGCCTGACCGTTATCCGCTAACCCTGCGACCCAAAACGTCCCCTGTAGGAGCGGGCCACGGCAGGGAAATTATTTTCACCAGCGGGTGAGGTAACTGCATGCGGCATTCGTGTAGTAGGTGAAAGTGCGATTCATTCGCAGCTATAACCCTCTCACAGGTCAGTGTCCATGAAGTTCACCTCGCGTTGCGTTCCTCTCTGGCTCGGTCTTTCTTTGTATCCGGCGCTGTTCGCCGCCCCCTTGGCCCATGCCGCCGAGCAGTTGCCGGTGCATGTCTTCGCCCAGCCGAGTCAGCCTCTGGCCCAAGCACTCAACGCCTTCAGCCAGGCCACCGGACAGAGTGTGGTCTACACCCTGCAACTACCGGCAGTCCAGGCTCCGGCCTTGAACGGCCGCTTCAGCGCCGAGCAGGCTTTGCAACAGTTGCTGCAACCCGCGGGCCTGACCTGGCGCCGCCTCGACGGCCATACCCTGACGCTCGAGCCACTGGACAGCTCCGGTGCGCTGAGTCTGCAGGCCACCACCATCACCTCGCAGTTGGATAGCTACAGCTACCAGCCCCCAGCTACGGCTTCGATCATGCGTGGGCAGGCCCGCACCCAAGAAGTGCCACAGGCGATCAACGTGGTACCGGCCCAAGTCATCCGCGACCAGGCTCCACGTAACCTCGATGACGCCCTGGCCAATGTCAGTGGCATCACCCAGGGCAACAACTTCGGTGGTACCGCCGACACGGTGATGAAGCGCGGCTTCGGCGACAACCGCGACGGCTCGATCATGCGCGACGGCATGCCGGTGGTGCAGGGCCGTAACCTCAATGCCAGTACCGAGCGGGTCGAGGTGCTCAAGGGACCGGCCTCGTTGCTGTATGGCATCCAGGACCCGGGCGGGGTGATCAACGTGGTCAGCAAGCGCCCGCAACTGCAGCCTTACACGGCGCTGAACCTGCGCGGCTCGACCTACGGCAGTGGCAAGAACGGCAGCGGCGGCGGCCTGGACAGCACCGGTGCGCTGGGGGACAGTCCATTGGCCTATCGGCTGATCGTCGACCATGAGGACGAGGACTACTGGCGCAACTACGGTGTCCATCGCGAGTCGATGGTGGCGCCATCGCTGGCCTGGCTCGGCGAAGACACCCAGGTGGTGCTGGCCTACGAGCACCGCGAATTCCTTTATCCCTTCGACCGCGGCACGGCCTTCGGCAGCAATGGCCACCCGCTGAATATCCCAGCCACGCGGCGCCTGGACGAGCCGTTCAATGACATGGAAGGGCGCTCGGACCTGTATCGCCTGGAGCTCGACCATCAGCTCGGCGAAGACTGGAAGCTGCACGCAGGCTACAGCTTCAATCGGGAAACCTACGACGCCAGCCAGGTTCGCGTGACTGGCGTGGACGAAGCCGCCGGCACGCTGACCCGCAGCATCGACGGCACCCACAACGCCATGAGCCGCGACCAGTTCGTCACCGTCAGCCTCGATGGCAGCCTGGAGCTGGCGGGGATGCGCCATGACCTGTTGCTCGGGGTCGATCATGAGGACCGCAAGATCTACCGCGGCGACCTGATCCGCCAGAGCGCCCAGTCGACCTTCAGCTACCTGAATCCGGTGTACGGCCAGGAGGTCGAGGGTACCAACGTGCGCGCCAGCGACAGCGACCAGACCGACAAGCTGCGCACCGAGTCCGTGTTCGTGCAGGACGCGTTGCACCTGGACGAGCACTGGATCCTGGTGGCCGGCGCACGCTTCCAGCAGTACGACCAGTACGCCGGCCGTGGCCGTCCGTTCAAGGCCAACACCGACATCGACGGCCAGACCTGGGTGCCGCATGCAGGAATCGTGTATCAGGTGGATGATCAACTGTCGTTCTATGGCAGTTACAGCGAGTCGTTCAAGCCCAACTCGACCATCGCGCCGCTGTCCGGCGGCGTGACGATCGATTCGTCGATTGCGCCGGAGGAGGGCAAGTCGTGGGAACTGGGCGCCAAGCTCGACATGCCCGGCCAACTCACCGGCACCTTGGCGCTGTTCGACATCACCAAGCGCAATGTGCTGGTATCCAACTTCGACAGCACCTCGGGCGAGACGGTGTACAGCAATGCCGGCGAGGTCAGCTCGCGGGGTGTCGAGCTCGACCTGACCGGGCAGTTGACCGATCGCTGGAGCCTGATCGGCAGCTATGCCTTCACCGATGCCAAGGTGACCAAGGACCCGGAACTCAAGGGTAACCGTCTGCAGAACGTGGCCAGGCACAGCGGGTCGTTGTCGGCGGTGTACGACTTCGGCAGTCTGTTCGGCGGCGACCGCCTGCGCTTTGGTGCCGGAGCGCGTTACGTAGGCAAGCGGGCGGGCAACTCGACCAACACCTTCGATCTGCCCAGCTATACCGTGGCCGATGCCTTCGCCAGCTACGAGACCAAGCTCGACGAGCACAACGTGCGTTTGCAATTGAACGTGAAGAACCTGTTCGACAAGGTCTACTACACTTCCGCGGTGAACCAGTATTTCGTCGCCATCGGCGATGCGCGGCAGGTGAGCCTGTCGAGTACCTTCGAGTTCTGAGACGTCTGCTTCGCGGGTCGATCAGGACGCCGAAGCGCCGCCCACGACCCTCACCCAGCAAATGCCAAACGGTACTCGCCAGGTGTCGCCCCGACGGCCTGGCGAAAGCGATTGCTGAAATGGCTGGCACTGGCGAACCCGCAGGCCAGCGCCACCTGGCCCAGCGGCAGGTCGCCCAGGCGCAGCAGGCGGCACGCCCGGTGCAGGCGGCGGGCCAGCAGATACTGGTGCGGCGGCAAGCCGAAGCTTGCGCGGAACATGCGGGCGAAGTGGTATTCCGACAGGTTGCAGCGCAGTGCCAGTTCGCCCAAGGTGATCGGTTGATCCAGATGCGCTTCGATGTAGTCGACCAGTTGTCGGCGCAGGCTCGGCGCCAAGCCGCCTTTTAGGCGCAGTCCCTGGCGTAGGCCGACCTGGCTGAGCACGGCATGGTCGACGATCTCGTGCGCCAGACTGCTGGCCATCAGTCGCTCGGCAGGCTCCTCCCAGGCCAAGCCAATCAGCTGACGAAAGCGCAGCGATTGACGGGGATCATCGAGGAAGGTCGCCTCCTGCAGTTGCAGCTCCCGAGGCTCGCGGTCGAGCAGGCGCACGCAGCCGAGGGCGAACTGCGCCTCGCTGATGTACAGGTGGGCCAGGCGGATCGGTCCGTTGACTACCCAATTCGACTCGTGGCCCGCCGGCATGATGCACAGTTTGTCCGGTGCCCCTTTGTCTGAAGGGCGCTGGCGGCGGAAGGTGCCGGTACCATCGGCGATGTAGCACGACAACGTGTGGTGGCTCGGCGCCTGATAGTCCCGGGCATCGTCGCGGTTGCTCCACAGCGCCGCCGCCAAGCCATCGCCCAGGTGCGCGCTCAGCTCCAGCCGAGCGTGGGGCGAGGCGTGCATGGCGTTGAACACTTGCAATTGGGTCAATGGGGTCATAGGCGATTCCTCTGACGGCTATCGTACTGCTGTCCGGCAGCGATGGCAGCGGATGGCGATGGAAAAGCGCAAGATTGTGCAAGCGGAGCAGGGACGGGCGAGGAAACACTGATCGGGCAACGCAGCCAAGGAACCGCGCCATGAACCTCTCGCTCTATCTGCTCACCGTACTCATCTGGGGAACCACCTGGATCGCCCTGAAACTGCAACTGGGAGTGGTCGCCATCCCGGTTTCCATTGCCTACCGGTTCGCCCTGGCCGGCCTGGTGCTGTTCGCCATCCTATTGCTCACCCGCCGCCTGCAAGCGATGGACCGGCGCGGCCACCTGATCTGCCTGGCCCAAGGCTTGTGCCTGTTCTGCGTCAACTTCATGTGTTTTCTCACCGCCAGCCAGTGGATCGCCAGTGGCCTGATCGCCGTGGTGTTTTCCACCGCGACGCTATGGAATGCGCTGAACGCACGGCTGTTCTTCGGTCAGAAGATCGCCGGCAACGTGCTCGGCGGCGGAGCCATGGGCCTGGTTGGGCTAGGCCTGCTGTTCTGGCCCGAACTGTCGCACCACGCTGCCAGCCGCGAGACCTTGTACGGTCTGGGCCTGGCACTGCTCGGCACACTGTGCTTTTCGGCCGGCAACATGCTTTCGAGCATGCAGCAGAAGGCTGGGCTCAAACCCATGACCACCAATGCCTGGGGCATGCTCTATGGCGCCGGCATGCTGGTGCTGTACTGTCTGTTCAGCGGTATCCCGTTCGCCATGGACTGGAGCGCCCGCTACCTCGGTTCGTTGATGTACCTGGTGATCCCGGGTTCGGTGATCGGCTTCACCGCCTACCTGACCTTGGTCGGGCGGATGGGCCCGGAGCGGGCGGCTTATTGCACGGTACTGTTCCCACTGGTGGCGTTGAACGTGTCGGCCTACGCCGAGGGTTATCAGTGGACGCCACCGGCGCTGTTGGGATTGTTGGCGGTCATGGCGGGTAACGTACTGGTGTTTCGCAAGCCAAGAATGCCGATGCCGGCGTTAGGGGCGCAAAGGTGAGCTCAGCGCGCAACTGTTAGAACTGCCAGGTGCGCAGCAGGGTGTGGCGGGGGAGACTGGTTGGCATTCACGCTGCGTGGAGCCGAACGGATGCTGGAAACCCCGCCGCAGGGCAGTGCGCTGTCGCAGCGTCAGCTGTGGCTGATATTCATGGCGGCATTGGCGTTGCACGTGTTGCCCCTGATTCTGGCCGATTACGCCTACATCGATGACATCTGGCGCTCGATGACGGCGGGCGTGATCGAGGGCAGGGCCAATTCCTGGGCAGGGCAGGGGCGAATACTGGTCGATTGGCTGTACGCCGTGCTGGGTGGCGCCGGGGTTGCGCCAGACCTTTTTCCCCTGCCGCTGCTGCTGGCAGTGGTGATCGTCGCCAGGGCCCTGGCCAGCCTTACCGCGCATTACTTCGAGCGGCCTGTCCTTGCCGATGTCCTGGTGGTGCTGCCGCTGTGGTTCAGCCCGTTCTTTCTGCAGAACCTCAGTTATCAATACGATGGGCCGGCCATGGGACTGGCGCTGGCAGCCTGCGTGTGGGCGATCACGGCAGGATCAGGAAGTGCCTGGCGCTGGTTGCTGGGCAGTCTGCTGCTCACCGCGGTGCTCAGCCTCTACCAACCCGCAATCAATGTATTCGCCATCCTCTGTTGCATCGAGATCCTCCATCAGGTCGGCAGTGGCCTGGCCTGCAAACCGGTGTTCCGGCGCCTGGCCTTGCGCTTGGGACAACTCACGGTGGGTTGCCTGCTCTACCATCAGACGGCCTATCGGCTGACTGTCGAGCAGCGCACCAGGCTTGTGTCCGTCGATGCCCAGTTGCCCGCCGAGATACTCGCACGGCTTGAATTGATAGGGCAGGACATTGCGCTTTTGGCGACCGCCGCCAATGGTTGGGTGTACATCGGCGTGTTGGTCCTTGCCATGGTTGGCCTCAAGCTGACGCTGATGCAAATCTGGGCCGGGCATTCGGCACGGATCGAGACGTATGCGCTTGGGGGGCTGGTACTGCTCACACTGCCAGCGGCTTATATCCTGATATCGGGGGTGGCGCTGGTACTTGCCCACTTCCAGCATGGGGCCCGTCTGCTCATGGGATGGGGGGCGGTGATGGTGATGCTGGCATGGCTCGCCCGCCGCGCGCTGGTCGCCATTCATCCTAGGCTGGCGTGGGTGCTGGCGCTGCCTTTGGCACTTATGCTGTCGATGGCGTTTGCCTATGGGCGGGTATTGCTGCTGCAAAAAGAACTGCAGCACGCGTTCGTGTACACGCTGGTCACGACCCTCCAGACTCATCCTCGGCTACAGGGCATCCACCGCATCTATCTCTACGGCCAGCATGAAAAAGGCAAGTGGCTGCCTGCGGCAAGGGGCACCTTCAAGGCCATGCCGGTCTTGCGTCCGATCCTCAACTTCGAAGACTGGGTCTTGAGCGAAGCACTGCCGCGCGCGGGGCTGACGCAGGTTAACCGGGTCACCAAGCGCTTTTTCTTGTCGTTGCGCGAGCGCAACCCCCTCCCAGTGGTCAAGACCAGGTTCTTTTCCGTCTATCGCGTGGATGAGTACGCGCTAGTGCTCTTGAACGCGCCTCGGGAGCCTGAGGAGCAAAGCGCATGGTGAGAGGCCTGCAGCAGCCGAAGGCTCCGGCTCGAGAACCGTTCAGATATGCCCTGGTCGGCCTGTTCAACACAGGTTTTCATTGGCTGGTGTTCATTGTCCTGCACCTGTACGCAGGTTTCAGCCAAGCGCTGAGTAACCTGGTTGCCTTCGGCGCGGCGGCAAGCCTGTCGTATTTCGCCAATGCGCTTTTCACCTTCGCGGTGCGGCCGTCAGGCGCGCGCTATGTGCTTTTCCTGACCGGTATGGGCAGCCTGAGCCTGCTGCTCGGCGCATTGGCCGATCGGGCTGGTCTGGCCGCGTGGCTGACCCTGGTGAGTTTTTCCGCCGCCAGCCTGGTCATCGGTTATGTCTACTCGCGCACTGTGGTATTCAAACGGAGGGAGCCATGAAGCTGACCTTGATCGTCCCGGTATTCAACGAGGAGGACACCCTCGGGCATTTCTATCGCACGGTACGCGAGGAACCGTCGCTGCGGGACATCACCGTCGAGATCCTGTTCGTCAACGATGGCAGCGTCGATGCCACCGAGGCCATCTGCGCGGACCTGGCCAGGGCCGACGAGTGGGTTTCAGTCATCCATTTCTCGCGTAATTTCGGCAAGGAGTCTGCGCTGTTCGCCGGGCTGGAATATGCCGATGGCGATGTGGTGGTGCCGATGGATGTCGACCTGCAAGACCCCGTTGAACTCATCGCCACGTTGATCGAGCGTTGGCGCAACGGTGCCGAAGTCGTCCTGGCCAAACGCCGTAGCCGTGAATCGGACAGCGCCTTGAAGCGCTGGACTGCCGGGCTCTACTACCGTCTGCACAACAGGATCGCCTCGACCTCGATCGAGGAAAACGTCGGCGACTTCCGCCTGCTCGACCGCAAGGTGGTGGTGGCGATCAGGCAATTGCCGGAGCAGCAGTTGTTCATGAAAGGCGTGTTGTCGTGGGTCGGCTTTCGTACCGAGGTCGTCGAGTACGACCGGCCGCAGCGTGTCGCCGGCTGCAGCAAGTTCGGTTTCTGGCGCTTGTGGAATCTCGCCCTCGATGGCATCACCTCGTTCAGCACCGTGCCGCTGAGGCTATGGAGCTACATCGGTGCCGGGGTGTCGTTGTCGGCGTTGATGCTCGCCGCGTACCGGATCATCGACCAGCTGCTGCACGGCAGCGACCCTCCGGGCTATCCATCGCTGATCGTGACCATGCTGTTTCTGGGGGGCGTGCAACTGATCGGAATCGGCATTCTCGGCGAGTACATCGGACGCATCTACCAGGAAACCAAGCACCGTCCACGTTACGTGGTGCGGGAGGTCGTCGGGCGCAGCGCCAACCGCCAACCAGGTAGGCCTGCCCCGACAGCCGAGGGCTGATGGGGCAGGTGCCGGCGGGGGATCAGTGAGCCTTCCACACTTGCGGGTTGACCAGGTCGCGTGGCCGCTCACCGAGCAACGCCGCACGCAGGTTGTCCATGGCCCGATTGGCCATGGCCTCCCGGGTTTCGGCGGTGGCCGAGCCGATGTGCGGCAGGGTCAGGGCGTTGGGTAACTGGAACAGAGGCGATTCTGCCAGCGGCTCCTTTTCGTACACGTCGAGGCCGGCACCCCTGATGGTGCCTTTTTGCAGCGCCTCGACCAGCGCCGCTTCGTCGACCACCGGGCCGCGGGCGATGTTGATGAGAAAGGCGCTCGGCTTCATCAACTTGAGCTCACGGGCGCCGATCAGCTTGCGCGTGGCGTCGGACAGCGGCACTACGATACAGACGAAATCGGACTCGGCCAGCAGTTGCTCCAGGCTGCGGTACTGCGCGCCTAGCTCTTGTTCCAGCGCGGTCTTGCGGCTGTTGCCGGCATACAGGATCGACATGTTGAAGCCAAAGCGACCGCGCCGGGCCACGGCGGCGCCGATGTTACCCAGGCCGACGATCCCCAAGGTCTTGCCGTGCACGTCGCTGCCGAAGTGCTGCGGGGCGATGGTTGCCCGCCAGTTGCCGGCCTTGGTCCAGGCATCCAGTTCGGCGGTGCGGCGGGCGCAACCCATGATCAGCGAGAAGCCCAGGTCGGCGGTGCTTTCGGTGAGCACGTCCGGGGTGTTGGTCAGGGCGATGCCACGCTCGTTGAAGTAGTCCAGGTCGTAGTTGTCGTAGCCGACCGACACGCTCGACACCACTTCCAGCTTGCCAGCCCCTTCGAGCTGGGCTCGGCCCAGCTTGCGGCCAACCCCGATCAGGCCGTGGGCTTCGGGCAGGGCTTCGTTGAATTGGGCATTGATGTCGCCGAGCTTGGGGTTCGGCAGGATCACATTGAAGTCTTGCTGCAGGCGCTCGGCCATGGCCGGGGTGATGCGGCTGAAGGCCAGGACGGTCTTTTTCATGGGCTACTTCCAGAGAAAAGCTACAAGCTACAAGCTGCAAGCTTTAAGAAAAAGCCCGGGATGCACAAATCTGCTTTTTCTTGCCGCTTGTAGCTTGCCGCTGCCTCTCTTCAGTTGGCGATCAACAATTCATGGGTTTTCAGGTCGGCCTCATGGGCGGCCAGGATTTCCGGTAGCGAGTTGCGCAGGTACTCGACCCAGGTCTTGATCTTCGCATCCAGGTATTGGCGAGACGGGTAGATCGCGTACAAATTCAGCTCCTGCAACCGATACTCGGGCAACACCCGCACCAGGCTGCCGTCGCGCAAGCCGTCGATCGCCGAGTAGATCGGCAGCACGCCCATGCCCATTCCGCAACGGATCGCGGTCTTCATGGCATCGGCTGAGTTGACCTGGAACGGCGAGGTGGAAATGTTGACCATCTCCTGGCCCTCCGGGCCGTCGAACAGCCATTTTTCCAGCGGAATCACCGGGCTGACCATGCGCAGGCAGGCATGCTTGAGCAGGTCGACCGGCTTGTGTGCGAAGCCATGCTTGGCCACGTAATCCGGCGAGGCACAGACGATGCTGTAGGTGATGCCCAGGCGCTGCGAGACGAAACCGGAGTCCGGCAGTTCGGTGGCCAACACGATGGACACGTCGTAGCCTTCGTCGAGCAGGTCAGGCACGCGGTTGGCCATGGTCAAATCGAAAGTCACGTCGGGGTGCGATTCGCGGTAGCGGGCGATGGCATCGACCACGAAGTGCTGGCCGACGCCGGTCATCGAGTGCACCTTCAACTGCCCGGCAGGGCGCGCATGGGCGTCGCTGGCCTCGGCTTCGGCTTCTTCCACGTAGGTGAGGATCTGCTCGCAACGCATCAGGTAGCGCTTGCCGGCTTCGGTCAGGGCGATGCGCCGGGTGGTGCGGTTGAGCAGACGGGTTTGCAGATGGGCTTCCAGGTTGGAGACCGCCCGCGAGACGTTCGCGGTGGTGGTATCCAGTTGCGCGGCGGCGGCGGTGAAGCTGCCGAGCTGGGCGACGCAACTGAAAGCTCGCATGTTTTGCAGGGTGTCCATGGGTCACTCTCGAAGTTGAGGGCGAAATTGTGTCACGAAGTAACGGCGAAGATATTAAATTCTGCCTTCGACCAAAGGCGGATTATCGCTGTTTCGGTAACAAAGATTCGCAGGAATATACGCTTATCGCCAGTGCAGCGGCCCCCTAGAATTGCCCGGCCCCTCCACCTCTTCCTCGGGAAATCGCAGCTGTGCCGCGTCGCATCATCAGAACGCTTCAGGCGTTCAGTGCCTGTGCCCTTAGCCTCACCTTGAGCGGCTGTATCGGAACATGGGGCATCGCCCCGCAAAGCAAGACGCTGCAAGCCAACACCCTGACCACCGATGCGGCCATACGCCAAGCCGCGACCGACGCCCACTGGCCGGACCAGCAGTGGTGGCAGGCCTATGGCGATCCGCAATTGAATCGCTGGGTGGCACTGGCCGTGGCTGGTAGCCCGACCCTGGCCATGGCCATGGCGCGGGTACGTGAAGCCAAGGCCATGGCCGGTGTGGTCGAGTCGGCAGAAAAGCTGCAGGCCAACGGTCAGGCCACGCTCAAGCGGCACAACTGGCCTGAAGACCAATTCTACGGCCCGGGTGAGCTGGCCGGGGCCAACACCTGGGACAACAACGCGGCCATCGGTTTCAGCTACGCCCTCGACCTCTGGGGGCGCGAGCGCAATGCCAGCGAGCAGGCCGTGGACCAGGCGCACATGAGCGTAGCCGAGGCTCGCCAGGCGCAACTGGAATTGCAGAACAATGTGGTGCGGGCTTATATCCAGCTGAGTCTGCATTTTGCCCAGCGCGACATCGTCAAGGCCGAGCTCGAGCAGCAGGAGCAGATCCTGGCCTTGGCCAAGCGTCGCCTGGACGCCGGTATCGGCACCCATTTCGAGGTCAGCCAGGCCGAGGCGCCGCTGCCCGAAACCCATCGCCAGATCGACAGCCTCAACGAGGCGATCGCTCTGACCCGTAACCAACTGGCGGCCCTGGCCGGCAAGGGTCCGGGGGAGGGCGCGCAGCTGCAGCGACCCAGCCTGGCTCTGGCCGCGCCACTGAAACTGCCGTCGACGCTGCCTGCCGAGCTGGTCGGCCAGCGCCCCGACGTCGTCGCCAGCCGCTGGCAGGTCGCCGCCCAGGCTCGTGGCATCGATGTCGCCCACGCCGGCTTCTTCCCCAACGTCGACCTGGTCGGCAGCCTCGGCTTCATGGCCACCGGTGGCGGTCCGCTGGCGTTTCTCACCGGGCGCAAGTTCAACTACAACGTCGGACCGGCCATCAGCTTGCCGGTCTTCGACGGCGGCCGCCTGCGCTCGCAGCTGGGCGTAGCTTCGGCCGGTTACGACGTGGCTGTGGCGCATTACAACCAGACTGTGATCGGTGCGCTGAAGAACATTTCCGATCAGTTGATCCGCCGCCAGTCGATGAAGGAGCAAGCGCATTTCGCCGCCGAGTCGGTGGCTGCCGCGCAGAGGACCTACGACATCGCCATGATCGCGTTCCAGCGTGGCCTCACCGACTACCTCAACGTGCTCAACGCCCAGACCCTGTTGTTCCGCCAACAGCAGACCCAGCAGCAGGTCCAGGCCGCGCGTCTGATCGCCCATGCCGAGTTGGTGACGGCGTTGGGGGGTGGCCTGCAGGCCGGCAATGACGTACCCGCCCAAGCGCGTCAGGCGCCGCCCAAGACCCCGGCCACCCTGGCCATTTTCGACCGGCAGGCGGACCACGCCGAATGAGCGCGCTGACTTTGCCCATGCGCTGGCTGCAGCGTCTGGAATGGCGCCGAGGCTTCTTCGCCTGGGCGCGTACCGATGGGGTGACCTGGGTCTACATCTTCAAGGTGCTGGCCGCTGCCTTCATCACCCTGTGGCTGGCCATGCGCCTGGAGCTGCCGCAGCCGCGCACGGCGATGATCACCGTGTTCATCGTCATGCAGCCGCAGAGCGGGCATGTCTTCGCCAAGAGTTTCTACCGGGTGCTCGGTACCCTGGCCGGCTCGGCGATGGCGGTGGTGCTGATCGCCCTGTTCCCGCAGAACACCGAGCTGTTCCTGCCCAGCCTCGCGCTGTGGGTCGGCCTGTGCTCGGCCGGCGCCATGCGCTACCGCACCTTCCGCGCCTACGGTTTCGTGCTGGCTGGCTACACCGCAGCGATGATCGGCCTGCCAGTGTTGCAACACCCTGACCAGGCGTTCATGGCTGCCATATGGCGGGTACTGGAAATCGCCCTGGGCATCCTCGTGTCGACCTTCGTCAGCGCCGCGATCCTGCCGCAGTCGGCCAGCGCGGCCATGCGCAACGCCCTGTACCAGCGCTTTGGCGTGTTCGCCGCAGTGGTGGTCGAGGCGCTGCGCGGCGACAGTCAGCGCGACCGTTTCGAAACCAGCAACGTGCGCTTCGTCGCCGAGGCCGTCGGGCTCGAGAGCCTGCGCAACGTCACCGCCTTCGAAGACCCGCACATGCGGCGCCGCTCGGGGCGGCTGGTGCGCATGAACAGTGAGTTCATGGCCATCACCACGCGCTTCAACGCATTGCACCGGCTCATCGAACGCCTGCGTGCACGTGGGCCTGCGCAGATCGTCAGCGCTATCGAACCAGGCCTGGAAACCTTGATCGAGCTGTTGCAGCCCTACGTCGGCCGTGCCCTGACCGACGCCGACGCGTTGCGCCTGACCCTGGAGCTGGCCGCCTACAAGGAAGGCCTGCAGGCCCAGGTACGCGGCCTGCGTGCCGACTACCTGGCGACAGGGCCGAGCGAGTCGGATCTGCTCGACTTTCACACCGCCTTCGAGCTGCTCTACCGCTTCGTCGACGAGATGTACAGCTACGCCGAGACCCACGCTTCGCTGGCCGCGCACCGCCACCAGCGTGAGCAGTGGGATGAGCCGTATGTGGCACAGACCAGCTGGCTGGTGTCGCTTGCCGCCGGGGTACGGGCCTCGGCGGTACTGTTGCTGTTGGGCAGCTACTGGCTGCTCAGCGACTGGCCCAGCGGGGCCATGATGACCTTGATCGCCACGGTCACCGTGGGCCTGTCGGCTGCTTCGCCGAACCCCAAGCGCATGTCCTTCCAGATGGCCTGCGGCACGGCCCTGGGCGCCTTCATCGGTTTCTTCGAAACCTTCTTCGTGTTTCCCTGGATCGACGGTTTCGCACTGTTGTGCATGGTCCTGGCTCCGGTATTCGTGCTGGGCGCGTTCCTCTCGTCACGACCGGCCTACGCCGGTTATGGCATCGGCCTGCTGGTGTTCTTCGCCATCGGCTCGGTGCCCAACAACCTCACCGTGTATGACCCCTATACCTTCATCAACGACTACATCGGCATGGTCATCGGCATGTTCGTCTGCGCGGCGGCCGGAGCGATCATTCTGCCGCCCAACAGCCGCTGGTTGTGGAGTCGTCTGGAACTGGAACTGCGCGAGCAGGTGCTGTTCGCCATCGGTGGTGGGCTGCGTGGGCTCGGCTCGGCGTTCGAGAGCCGCACCCGTGACCTGCTGCACCAGGCATATGGTCTGGCCGCCGGCAAACCCAAGGTGCAGAGCGAACTGATGGGGTGGATGTTCACCGTGCTGGAGATCGGCCACGCCATCATCGAACTGCGTAAGGAGCAGGCACGCGCGCCGGTTCACCCGGCCTATGCCGAATCGCAGCCATGGCGCCAGGCCATCCGCGTCATGGGCCGGGCGTTGACCCGGCTGTTCCTGCAACCCAATGCCAGCAACCACGAACGTGCCCTGGTGGCGGTGGATCACGCTATCAGCCGCGTGCAGGCCACCGACGAGCCGTTCGCCCGACACTTCGACACCTCGGTGCTGCGGCGCGTGCAGAGCTACCTGCATTTCATCCGCTCTTCCCTGCTCGACCCACAGTCGCCGTTGGCTCCGGCGAAAGGACTGCACGATGCTCCCTGAAATCATGCCCCGCGAAATCGCCTTCCATGGCGTGTACATGCCGACCATGTCCCTGATGTTCCTGTTCGCCCTGGGCCTGGCCTGGGGCCTGGACCGGTTCATCGCCAGCCATGACGGCTATCGCTTCTTCTGGCACCCGGCACTGTTGCGCCTGTCGCTGTTCGTCTGTCTGTTCGGCGCCTTGGCGCTGTCGCTCTATTGGTGAGAAACCTTCGATGAAAAAGTTCTTCAGTCTGGTCGCCACCCTGTTGGTGCTGGCCGCCGCCGTGGTGATCGGTCGCCAGTTGTGGCTGCACTACATGACCACGCCATGGACCCGCGACGGCCGCGTGCGCGCTGACATCATCAACGTCGCCGCCGATGTACCGGGCTATGTGGTGGACGTGCCGGTCAAGGACAACCAGCGGGTGAAGAAGGGTGACCTGCTGATCCAGATCGATCCCGAGCATTACCAGCTGGCGGTGGAGCAGGCCAAGGCCCTGGTCGCCTCGCGCAAGGCCACCTGGGAGATGCGCAAGGTCAACGCCAAGCGCCGTGCCGACCTGGACAACCTGGTGATCTCCAAGGAAAACCGCGATGACGCCAGCAACATCGCCAACGCCGCCCTGGCTGACTATCAGCAGGCCCAGGCCGAGTTGGCCGCGGCAGAACTGAACCTCAAACGTACCCAGATCGTCGCCACGGTCGATGGCTACGTGACCAACCTGAACATCCACAAAGGCGACTATGCCCGCACCGGTGAAGCGGTGATGGCGGTGGTCGACGAGAACTCGTTCTGGGTGTATGGCTTCTTCGAGGAAACCAAGCTGCCGCATGTCAAGGTGGGCGACCAGGCCGAATTGCAGATGATGAGTGGCGAGCGCATCACCGGCCATGTGGAGAGCATCGCCCGCGGCATCTACGACCGTGACAACCCCCAGAGCCGCGAGTTGATCGCCGATGTGAACCCGACCTTCAACTGGGTGCGGCTGGCGCAGCGGGTGCCGGTGCGGATTCACATCGATGAAGTGCCGGAGGGGTTCCTGCTGGCGGCGGGGACGACCTGTACGGTGGTGGTGAGGCCTGGCGAGGGGTGACCTGGAATCATTGCCGATGTGCGGCTTCGTTCAGCAACTCATCCCAATCATCCGGAGGGTGGCCGTGGATGAGCATTCTTTTAAAGACCTTGCTGGCTTCGTCGTTTACCCAAGCCAGCACGATGATCTTGCTGGCAGCGTGGTAGCGGAAAAACAATCGATACTGTTGAAAGAACTTTGCCCTGAACCAGTGTTTGCGATCATCGCCGAGCGTTCCGCCTTGGCGATATTCTGCTCTGGTTGGATCTTGCGGGATGATGTCGAACGCTAGTCGTTTGATGGCTACCAGCCGTTTGTACGCATTTTTTTTGGTATAGCCGACAGGGTCTTTAGCCTTTTGCGCTTCCACTTGAGCGCTTAGTGTTGCCAGGTTGGCAAGAAACAAAGGGTGGGCAAATACGCTCCATCCATGAATAACCAAGGGCTTCCTGCTCGCGTCACTCATTCATCATCCGCCGATAGAGGTTGATCCAGATCGACCTCCGTGTCGCCTACGAGTTGATCGAGGCGCGCGAGCAGGCCAGCATCGACAACCTGCAGCCGCTGAGGATGCCGGGCGATATCGTGCGCCAGGAAATCGAGGAACTGGCCCAGTACCGGATCGTCCTCGGTTGCCTCTGCGCGGGTGAGTATCACCCCTCCATCCGGCCGAATCGAGTAATGGATCTTGTCACGTTTTTTCAGGCCCAAGGCGCGGCGCACGGTTTCGGGAACCGTGGTCTGGTAGCGATCGGTCAATGTGGACTCGACGTCGAGGGTAGTGGCCATGAACATTGTCCTCTTGGATCAAGCGATGCAGTCCAAGGTAATGCGAATGCATTGCCTGGTCAATGCGATTGCATTAGCACGCTGATGAGCGGTCAGGCCACTCCGACCAACACTGGCACCTTCACCTGGTCGATCACCTTGGCGCTGATCGACGGGTCGAGCAGCCGCCCCAGTCCAGACAGGTGGCGGTGACCCATGATGATCAACTCGCAGTTCAGTTCCTTGGCTTTGTCGACGATGGCATCGACGGGTTGGCCGGCGACCATGCAGCCGTGGGCCGCGAAACCGGCGGCCTGCAGTTGGCGCATGGCATCGGCTACGGCAGCGTCGCCCAGGCGTTGTTCTTCGCAGGCGGCTGGGTATTCCTCCAGTTCCTCGGCGGTGTAGGGGGCGGGTTTGTCATGCACGGCGAAGGTCGAGTCGATGGCCAGCAGCACGTGCAGTTCGTGCTCGTCGGGGCGGCAATAGCGCAGGGCCAGAGCGAGCAGGGCGCTGGCGGCGGGGGAGGCATCGATGGCGATCAGGACGGGATGGGGCATGCGGGATCCTTGGCTTGGGCTGGCTGATGTGCTTGTAGGTCCGGCCTTTTCGCGGGCAAGCCCGCTCCCACAGGAACTGCACAATGCCCAAGTACCTGTGGGAGCGGGCTTGCCCCGCGAAAGGGCCGGACCTGCCAATGCTTCATTTAAGGCCTAACACGGCCCGTGAATAAATGCCCCCCCACGCACGAGCGCATTACATCTGGCGCAATCGTCCAGCTGTTACCATTGCCTTTCCCACAGCTGTCACGGAACACGGCCATGCAACTCCCGGACATGAACCTGCTCGTCGCGCTCGACGCCTTGCTCGATGAAGGCAGCGTGGTCGGTGCTGCGCAGCGCATGAACCTGAGCCCGGCGGCCATGAGCCGCACCTTGGGGCGTATCCGTGAGGCCCTGGGCGACCCGATCCTGGTCCGCGCCGGTCGCGGCCTGGTGCCTACCCCCCGGGCGCTGGCCTTGCGCGAGCAGGTGGCGGCGCTGGTGGAGCAGGCTGGAGAGGTGTTTCGCGGCGCGGGTGAGGTCGACCTGCCGAAGCTCGAGCGCGCCTTCAATATTCGCACCAACGACCTGTTCATCGCCCTGTACGGCGCGCCACTGCTGCGCCGCATGCACGAGCAGGCGCCGCGCACGGTGCTGCGCTTCGTGCCGGAAAGCCCGGGCGGAGACGACGACAGTGTGCTGCGCGACGGGCGGACCGATCTGATCATCAGTTCCACCGTCGACCTGGGGCCGGAGATCAAGGTGCAGAGCCTGTTCCAGACCTGGTACGTGGGGCTGGCACGGCGTGATCATCCGATCTTCGAGGAGCCGATCACCCCGCAGAGCTTTGCCTGTTATCCACAGATCAGCGTGTCGCGGCGTGGTCGGGCCAATGGGCCGATCGACGTGGAGCTGGCCAATTTCAAGGTGCAGCGGCGGGTGGCATTGATCACGCCCAGCTTCCACTCGGCACTGTTCTCGCTGCCGGATTCCGACCTGCTGCTGCCGATGCCGGCCAACATCCTCAACAGCGTACACAAGCTTGGCTTGCCGCTGCGCTCGTTCGAGATTCCGGTGCCGCTGGAGCGGGTCAACGTGTTGCAGGCCTGGCACCCGCGGTTTCACAACGACCCGGCGCATCGCTGGTTGCGTCAGACGTTGAAGGCGGTTTGCAGTGTCGATCCTTGAGTTTTGCTGCGGTCATAACGGCCTATTCGCGGGCTTGCCCGCGAAGCAGACAGTGCCGGTTCACTTGGATTGCGCCAGACGCAACTTAAACCTTCCGAGAAGTCAGTTTTCGTAAGCATTCGACCTTCTTAGACTTGTCCAGCCTGAAAATTATTGCTGGAGATGTCTGTTCATGAGTGCGTTGTCCACCCCCTCCGCCGCGACTGCCGCTGCGCCTGCGCAGGCGGCTTTTGGCCTGCGGGTGGTGGTCGGCCTGCTCGGGGTGTTGCTGGCGGTGCTGTGCGCCGGCCTCAACGAAGCGGTGACCAAGATCTCCCTGGCGGATATCCGCGGCGCCATGGGCATCGGCGCCGACGAAGGCGCCTGGCTGTTGGCGGTCTACAGCGCAGCCTCGGTGTCGGCCATGGCCTTCGCCCCCTGGCTCGCCACGACGTTCTCTTTGCGCCGCTTCACCCTGACTGCGATTGCCGTGTTCGCCGTGCTTGGCCTGCTCCAGCCCTTTGCTCCCAACCTGCACAGCCTGATGCTGCTGCGTATCGTCCAAGGCCTGGCCTCCGGCGCCCTGCCGCCGATGCTGATGAGCGTTGCGCTGCGATTCCTGCCGCCGGGCATCAAGATCTATGGCCTGGCCGGTTATGCCCTGACAGCCACCTTCGGCCCCAACCTAGGCACGCCTCTGGCCGGGCTGTGGACCGAATACGTCGGTTGGCAGTGGGCGTTCTGGCAGATCATCCTGCCGTCTGGCCTGGCTATGTTTTGCGTCGGCTGGGGCCTGCCCCAGGACCCGCTGCGCCTGGAGCGCTTCAAGCAGTTCGATTGGCGCGGCGTGCTGCTCGGCCTGCCGGCCATCAGTTGCATCGTGCTCGGCCTGTCCCTGGGTGACCGCTGGGGCTGGTTCGATTCGCCGCTGATCAGCTGGTTGCTGGGCGGCGGCCTGCTGCTGTTGGTGTTGTTCATGTACAACGAATGGTCCGAGCCGCTGCCGTTCTTCCAACTGCGCATGTTGTCGCGGCGCAACCTGAGTTTCGCCCTGGTGACCCTGGCCGGGGTGCTGATCGTGCTTTCCGGCGTCGGTACCATCCCGTCGGCGTACCTGGCACAGATCCAGGGCTATCGCCCGGCTCAGACCAGCCCTCTGATGCTGCTGGTGGCCATGCCGCAACTGATCGCGCTGCCGCTGACTGCGGCGCTGTGCAACATCCGCGCGGTGGACTGCCGCTGGGTGCTGGCGGTGGGCCTGGCGCTGCTGGCAACCAGCTGCCTGGGCAGCAGCCTGCTGACCTCCGAATGGATCCGCGGCGATTTCTACCCGTTCTACCTGTTGCAGGTGTTCGGCCAACCGATGGCGGTGCTGCCTCTGCTGATGCTGTCCACCAACGGCATGAGCCCCCAGGAAGGGCCTTTCGCCTCGAGCTGGTTCAATACCGTCAAGGGCCTGGCAGCGGTGGTCGCCGGGGGGCTGATCGATGCCCTCGGTACCTTGCGCCGGCACTTTCACTCCAACCACCTGGTGGACAGCCTGGGCAATGCACCGCTGATCGACGACAACGCTGCCGGCCTGGCCAGACGTATCCACGACCAAGCCCTGGTGCTGACCTCGGCCGACCTCTACCTGGTCATGGCCGGCGTCGCCGTGGCCTTGATCTGCCTGATTCCTTTCGTGCCTACCCGGGTCTATCCGCCGCGTGCGGTGGGTTGAACGCCGGATGAATTCGAGACCGCTGAAAATGAACCACAACCGCAAGACAATCGTGATCGGCTCGGTGATCGCCGTGGCCGTACTGGCGGGCCTGATCGGCCCATGGATCTTTGGCAGCGACCGGCGCCAGAGCACCAACGACGCTTATGTGATCGCCGACTACACGGTGGTCGCGCCCAAGGTCGCCGGCTTCATCAAGGAGGTCCTGGTCGAAGACAACCAGCAGGTGAGCGCCGGCCAGTTGCTGGCGACCATCGACGACCGTGATTACCAGGCCGCGCTCGATGCCGCCCAGGCCCAATTGCTGGTGGCCAAGGCGCAGAGCGCCGATGCCCGCGCCACCCTGGACCGCCAGGGCTCGCTGATCGTCCAGGCCGAAGCCGCGGTGAAAGCCGCCCAGGCCGAGGCGGCCTTCGCCGATCACGAGGTCAAGCGCTATAGCCGCCTGGCCGAGCAGGGCGCCGGCACTGTGCAGAACGCCCAGCAGGCGCGCAGCCGTGTCGACCAGGCTCGGGCACGACTGGCCAATGCCCAGGCGGCGCTGGTGGCGACGCGCAAACAGGTCGACATCCTCAGCGCCCAGGTGGCCAGCGCCGATGGCCAGCTCAAGCGTGCCGAAGCCGGCCTGGAAAAAGCCCAGTTGGATCTGTCCTACACCCGAATCACCGCGCCGGTGGACGGCATGGTCGGCGAGCGAGCGCTGCGTGTCGGCGCCTTCGTCAACCCAGGTGCGCGACTGCTGTCGGTGGTGCCGTTGCAGCATGCCTACGTGGTCGGCAACTTCCAGGAAACCCAGCTGACCCACGTGCAGCCGGGCCAGCCAGTGAGCATCAGTGTCGATACCTTTGCCGGCCAGACCCTGCATGGGCATGTCGAAAGTATCGCCCCGGCCACCGGGGTGACGTTCGCCGCCGTCAAGCCGGACAACGCCACCGGCAACTTCACCAAGGTGGTGCAGCGCATCCCGGTGAAGATCGTCTTCGATGACGGCCAGCCTTTGCTCGAGCGCCTGCGCGTGGGGATGTCGGTGGAAGCGACCATCGACACCCACGGCGACACGCTCAAAGGCACGGAGGTCACTGCTCGATGAAGCCCGCTCTGCGTCTGAGCCCGGTGCTGTTCGCCATCGTACTTGCCGGCTGCACCCTTGGCCCCGATTTCCAGCGCCCCGACAGCCAGGCGCCGCAACGCTGGTTGCCCTTGCAGGGCGAGGCGGCGGCGAGTCAGCCCCAGGCCGAACCGCTCGAACTGCGCTGGTGGGACAGTTTTCACGATGCGCGCCTGAGCGCGCTGATCCAGCGTGTGGCCGAGCGTAACCTGGACCTGCAGATGGCCAGCGCGCGCTTGCTGCAAAGCCGCGCTCTGCGCAGTACCGTGGCTTCCGAGCAGGCGCCGTCGGTGGATGCCAACGTCGGTTACAGCCGGGCGCGCAACAGCGCCGAAGGCCTCAGTGACCCATCCGGGCATGCCGGCAAGTCGGCTTTCAACCTGTGGCAGGGCGACCTGGTCGCTGGCTGGGAGCTCGACCTCTGGGGCCGTGTGCGGCGACAGGTCGAGGCGGCCGATGCCTCGGTGGAAGTGGCGGAAAACGACCGTCGTGGCGTGCTCCTGGCACTGCTTTCGGAAACCGCTGGCAACTACATCCAGTTGCGTGCGGTGCAACACACTCTGGCGGTCACCGAGGACAACCTCAAAGTCGCCCAGCACAGCCTCGAGCTCTCCGAGGATCGGCAGGCCGAGGGCGTCGCCACTCGCCTGGACGTGGCCCAGGCCAGTGCCCAGGTGGCCTCCATCGAGGCGCGCCTGCCGACCCTGCAGGCGCGCCGTGACGATCTGATCAACGCCCTCAGCCTGCTTGCCGCAGAGCCGCCACGCAGCCTGCAGGCTGAGTTGCTGGAGGGCGGCGATGTACCGACGCCGCAGCAGACCTTCGCCATCGGCCTGCCATCGGAGCTGGCTGAGCGACGCCCCGACATCCGCCAGGCCGAGGCGCGTCTGCATGCCGCCACGGCCAGCATCGGCGTGGCCAAGGCCGACTTCTACCCGAGCATTCGCCTGTCCGGCAATGTCGGCTTCCAGGCCATGCAGTTGGCGGACTTCGGCGCCTGGGATTCTCGCCGCTTCGCCTTTGGTCCACAGCTGTCGTTGCCGATCTTCGAGGGTGGCCGGCTCAAGGGCACCCTGCAATTGCGCGAGGCGCAGCAGCAGGAAGCCGCGCTGAACTATCGCAAGGTGGTGCTCGGCGCCTGGCATGAGATCGACGACGTGCTGCGCTTGTACAACGCCAGCCAACTGCGCCGCGATCACCTGGCCGAGGCCGTACGGCAGAACCGCATCGCCCTGGAGACCGCCCAACGTCAGTACGTCGAAGGGGCCGTAGACTTTCTCAACGTGCTGAGCGTCCAGAGCGCGTTGCTGGCCAGCGAGGAACAGTGGATCGACAGTTCGGCGGCGGTAGCCCAGGCGCTGGTGGGCCTGTACAAGGCCCTGGGCGGCGGCTGGCAAGCGTTCGACGAGCAGCCTGCGCAAGCCTGATCGAGGACGCCGCGATGCATCTGGCTTTGAACGGCAAACGCGCAGTGGTGTGTGGTGCCACCTCGGGCGTGGGCCTGGCGACCGCCATTGGCCTGGCTGGAGCGGGTGTCGAGGTGGTGCTCATTGGTCGCAGTCAGATGGCGGTCGATGCTGCGCTGAAGGCGGTCCGTGAGCAACTGCCGAAAGCGCGGATCATCGGCATCGCGCTGGATCTGGCCACTGAAGCGGGCACGCGGACACTGATCGAACGCGTGCCGCACACCGACATCCTGATCGATACCCTCGGCGTTGGCGAGGTGCTGTGGCGCCATTACATCGTGGGCATGGCCGAGCGCGGTTGGGGGCAAGTGATCCTGCCTGCCGACAGCGCGCTGCCGGACTTGGCCGAGGTGGCTGTGCATGGCCTGCCGAAGGGTTCGCCCGCAGAGGTGGCGGCGCAGGTGGTGGTACGGGTCTCCTGCTAGAGCGGGCGCGTGAGCCCGAAGCGTTTGCGCAGGACGGCGTCCAGCACGCGCTGCGGCAGTAGGCGCGCCAGCAGAGGCAACGCTGTGCTGCCATTGCCCAGGCGCACCAGCGCCGGTGCCGGGTTCTTGCGTGTAGCCGCCAGCACGCCCTGGGCGAATACTGCAGCAGGGGTCGGTTTGTCCTGCGAAGCGCGGGCCCGGGCCTCGACATAGCTGCGCAACGGCCACCATGGCGAGTCGGCCGCCAGTACCTGCGCCGCCTCGCGCTGGGCATTGCTGGCGAACTGCGAAGCGATGGCGCCGGGCTGTACTTCCATTACCTGGACGCCGAACGGCGCCAGTTCCAGGCGCAGAGCATCGCTGAGGGCGTGTACCGCGGCCTTGGATGCGCAGTAGGCACCGGCGAACGGCGTGACCAGCACGCCCGATACGCTGCCGATGTTCACCACCAGACCGCGTGCCCGGCGCAGCAGCGGGAACAGGGCGCGGGTCACGCCGACCAGGGCGAAGACATTGGTTTCGAACTGCTGGCGCATGGCGTCCACACCGCCGTCGAGCAAGGGGCCCATGGCGCCATAGCCGGCGTTGTTGATCAGTATATCGAGGCGGCCATGTTGCGCTTCGAGCTCCTCGGCCAGGCGCGCCAGGGCATCGCTGTCGTTGACGTCCAGTTGCCGGGCGGTGAAGCCGGCGTTGGCGAGTATTTCGACGTCTTCGGCCTTGCGGGCGGTGGCCCAGACGTCATGGCCGGCATCGCGGTAGGCGTCGGCCAGGGCGCGGCCGATGCCGCTGGAACAACCGGTGATGAGGACGGTGGGCATGGAAGCGCGCCTGTGGTTTGGGGCTGTTGTGTTTCTGTGCCGGCCTCTTCGCGGGGCAAGCCCGCTCCTACAAGGTACCTGTGGGAGCGGGCTTGCCCCGCGAAGAGGCCGGCACAGACACTAGGAAATCTAGTTGGCAAACGTACCTTGCAGCCGTTCAGCACGAAACTCAAGGGTCTGTGGCCGGTACCCGGACCGCAGCGGCGGCAGCGGCAGGCAGTCTTTCCACTGCGCTCCAGGTTGCAGCTCGCCTGGCCCGCGATAGCGCGGCGCGTTATAGGTATTTTCCGCCAGATTCACACTGTCGCCCGGCGCATAAGCCGCCACGCGCCAGCGCAGTTCGATGAGTGGCACGTTGTTGCCGTTTGTCATCTGCACCTGCAACGCTCGATCCGCAGGGCACTGATCAGGGGCATAGCTCAGGCGCAGGTCCAGGCGCGCAAGGCGTGAAGCCTCGCGGTTGTCTTGCCAGGCGACGAACAGCGCGACCAGGGCCAGGCCGCACACGGCCGCCATGGAAATCGGCAGGGCCTTGGCCGGGTAGCGCAGCAGCAGCACCAGCCAGGTGAGGATGAGAAAGGCACCGATGATCATGTTGGGCGGATTCCATTCGGGTCTCGAATCATCTTGGAGCGGCAAGTCATAAGCTGCAAGCTTCAAGCTTCAAGCCACAAGCAAAAGCGGGACGGTGGTGAGCCCACACCTGTAGGCTCCCCACCGTCCCGCTTTCGCTTGCAGCTTGCAGCTTGCAGCTTTACTGCGCGATGGTCTTCACCGAAACGCCACGCTCGATCGGCGTCGAGGTCCGCCCGTAGACATCCTCGAAGCGCTCGATGTCATCCTCGCCCAAGTAGCTGCCCGACTGCACTTCGATGATTTCCAGCGGGATCTTGCCGGGGTTGCGCAGACGGTGGACCGAGGCGATCGGAATGTAGGTCGACTGGTTCTCGGTCAGCAGGAACACGTTTTCGTCACAGGTCACTTCGGCAGTGCCCGACACCACGATCCAGTGTTCGGCGCGGTGGTGGTGCATCTGCAGCGACAGGCTGGCGCCCGGCTTGACGGTGATGTGCTTGACCTGGAAGCGGCCACCCATGTCCACCGAGTCGTACGAACCCCACGGACGGTAAACCTCGAGGTGGTTCTGGGTTTCGCTGCGGCCCTGTTCGTCGAGGGTCTTGACCATCTGCTTGACGCCTTGGACCTTGTCCTTGTGGGCGATCATCATCGCATCCTTGGTCTCGACCACGACGATGTTCTCCAGGCCGATCACCGACACCAGCTTGCCGTTGCCGTGGATCATGCAGTTGCGGCTGTCCTGTACCACTACGTCACCCTTGGTGACGTTGCCGTCGGCATCCTTGTCGTGCACTTCCCACAGCGAGGACCAGCAGCCCACGTCGCTCCAGCCGGCCGACATCGGTACCACGCAGGCGCGCTGGGTCTTTTCCATCACCGCGTAGTCGATGGAGTTGTCCGGGCAGCAGGCGAAGGTGGCTTCGTCGATGCTCAGCACATCGCCGTCTTCGGCGCTGCGCTCCAGAGCCAGCAGGCAGGTGTCGTAGATATCCGGATCGTGCTTCTTCAGCTCCTCGAGGAAGCGGCTGGCACGGAACAGGAACATGCCGCTGTTCCAGAAATAACCGCCGGTCGAGACGAATTCGGCGGCACGCTTCTCGTTGGGTTTCTCGACGAACTGGGCGACCCGCGCCACGCCTTCGGGCAGCAAGGCGTCCTGGACCGAACGGATATAGCCGTAACCGGTTTCCGGTTTGGTCGCCGGCACGCCGAACAGCACCAACTCGCCGTTTTCGGCAGCCACGGTGGCCAGGGCCAGGGCACGTTGCAGGGCCTTCTGGTCATCGATCACGTGGTCGGCGGGCAATACCAGCATCAGGTCGTCGCGGCCCTCGTTGACCAGCTTCATGGCGGCCATGGCCACTGCCGGGGCAGTGTTGCGCCCGAACGGCTCCATCATGATGCCTTGGGTCTCGAGCTTCAGGGCGTCGAGTTGTTCCTGGACGATGAACTTGTGATCCTTGTTGCAGACCACCAACGGCGCGTCCATGCCTTCGAATACCAGACGCTCGAGGGTTTGCTGGAACAGGGTGTGTTCACCGGTCAGGGCCAGGAACTGTTTGGGGAACTGCTTGCGCGACAGAGGCCACAGACGCGAACCGCTACCACCAGAAAGAATTACCGGGATCATCATGTTTCTCCAATAAAAGTCGTTTAGAGGCAGGGGGATCAGTTGCTAGCCACGGGGCGAGTTACCCACACCGGCGACAAGGCGTTGCCGGAACCGGTTACATACAGCACGGCCGCTTCGCCGCGCTCCAGAGCGACGGGTTTGACGTCGCCGACTTTCTTGTCTCCTGCGTACAGCGCCATGCTGACCTTGACCGGGTTGATTTCACGCTGACCAGTGCCCTTGGCCGCTACCGGCTTGACCACTTCGGTCTTGCCGTCAGCGGTCTTCAGGCTCAGTTGCTGGTCGCTCAGGTTCTGCACGCGAACCAGGGCCTTCTGCTTGTTCTTGAATGGCGCTTCCTCGATCAACTGCGGGGCACCGTTGGCGTTGTTGACCAGGGTGTAGTACTTGTCCGCGGCGAGCTTGACCGGCACGCTCTTGCCAGCGACCTGGGCGGTGTAGTCACCCCCTGGGAGGAAGCTGAAGTCGCTGCTGGACTGGGCGCCCACCTGCTTGATCTGGGTATTGCCGACGGTGGCGGCGGCTGGCGCGCTGGAGGCGTTGTACAAACGCACGAAGGTCGAGCCTTTCGGTGCGCTCGGGCCATACAGGGCGGCGTCGGCGCCGGCAAACGCCTGCATGGAAGCGAGAGACAGGCCTGCCGCGAGGGTGAGGGCTTTGGCAATGGAAGTATTGGTGGTCATGTGCGTGTTCCTCTCTATCAGTGGCTCGTCTGGTTGGACGACAGCGCCAGGTTTTCATCGGATTTACGGGTACCCTTCAGCTGCGCGATCCATTGCGGATCGAAGCTGCTGAGGTCGTTTTTCATTGGCAGATAACGTTCTGGGAATTCCCACACCACCACTTGTGGTGCGGCGTTCTTGAAGGCGTCGCTTTGCAGGTACTTGAGCATCGGCAGCAACGGGCCGTGGCCGTCTTCGGCGTAGTTGGCGACGTCGCTGTGCAGCGCCTGCTGTAGCGCGCCAAGGAAGTTCCAGTGCGGATTGGCGCTGTAGCTGGTACCCACCAGCGCTACCGGGATCTGGGTGTCGGCGAACAGAGCGTCGCCGCCTGCTTCGTTGCCCCCGGCCGGACGGGTCGAGCGTTGTTGCAGGCTGTCCGGCGGCGGCAGCAGGTCGCTGAACAGCGGATCGAGGGGCAGGAAGTTGGTCAGGTCGCCTTTGTACGGGGCCGTCTTGCCGGCGTCGGTGACGAAGGCCTGGGGCTCGCCGCTGAGCATCTTCTGGCGACCGACCGCTTCGGCCAGTGCCTGTGCCGCCACTTCGGCGCCCATCGGCGTCCAGTGGGTATCGGTGCGCAGGAACACCTGACCCCGAGCCTTGGCCTGCTCCAGCGGGGCCATCAGGTCGGGGGCGAACACGTTGGCCTGGCGGGCCTGGGCGTGGAACTGGTTGTACAGGTCGTCGTGCAGGCTGGCCGGTTGCTCCTTGCCAAGGTACTCGGCGTAGACCCGCGCCTTGGCCGGGACGATCGCCAGCACCAGCTGGCTGCCGTGTTTGCGCAGGGTGTCACGCACGCCCTGGATCAGCGCCAGGTTCTCCTGCATCAGTTGCTCGGCACCGGCGGTCGGCTTGAACTCCTCATCGCTGAACAGCCACTGTTCGCGGCCCAGGACCACGCCGGGGCGGCCTTCGTTGAATAGCTTGAAGTCCAGCGCTGCCCAGAGGTTGGTGCCCAGGCGCTTGATCGGGAACTGCTCGTCGTAATGGGTCTCGGCGGCCTTGGCCAGCTTGCCGTTGAGCAGGGTCATCTGGCTGGTGCGGTTGAAGCTTTCCAGGCCGCCGACCGACCAGGCGCCGAGCCCGACCAGCAAGCCGAGGAACGACAGCGAATAGGTGATGCGTAATGTCCGGGTCATGGTCGTCAACCTCAGAACTGGAAGTACAGGAACGGCGAGTAGCTCTGCGCCGAAAGTTTCAGGATCGAGGCGACGAACAGCAGCAGGATCAGTGCGCGGGTCATGACCCGGGTCCAGTCCAGACCGATCGAGCCGTCGGCATTGACCTGCGCCGGCGTACGCACGGCGGCGGGCGGCGTGGCGTTGCGGTAGAAATCGCGCAGGCCGAAGAACGCCAGGGTGAGATAGGCGATCACCAGGGTCGCGACTTGCAGGCCGGTGAGCTGGGAACGATTGAGCTCCGACAACTGCCACTCACCGAAGCTGAACATGGCGCCATACATGCGGGCGGCGACGTGCAGGTTCTCGGCGCGGAAGATCACCCAGCCGACCACCACCAGGAGGAAGGTGAACGCCCACTTGATCGGGTTGAAGCGCTGCGGGTTGGTGTCGATGCCCAACGCCCGCTCGATGGCCAGCCACATGCCGTGCCAGGCGCCCCAGATGATGTAAGTGAAGTTGGCACCGTGCCACAGGCCACCGAGCAGCATGGTCAGGAACAGGTTGCGGTAGGTGTTGAAGGTGCCTTTGCGGTTGCCGCCCAGGGTGATGTACAGGTAGTCGCGCAGCCAGGTGGAGAGGCTGATGTGCCACCGGCGCCAGAACTCGGTGATCGACTGGCTGATGTAGGGCTGCTTGAAGTTTTCCATGAAGCGGAAGCCCATCATCAGGCCCAGGCCGATAGCCATGTCGCTGTAGCCGGAGAAATCGAAGTACAGCTGCGCGGTGTAGGCCAGTGCCCCTAGCCAGGCGTCACCGGTGGTCGGGTTCTGCAGGGCGAAGCAGTGGTCGGCGACCACCGCCAGGGTGTCGGCGATGAACACTTTTTTGATGAAGCCCTGCATGAAGCGGGTGCAGCCTTCGGAGAACTTGTCCAGGGTGTGGGTGCGGTTGTTGAACTGATCGACCAGGTCCTTGAAGCGCAGCACGGGGCCGGCGATCAAGTGCGGGAAGATCGCCACGAACGCCGCGAAGTCGATCAGGTTGCGCGTGGCTGGGGTATCGCCGCGGTAGACGTCGATGATGTAGCTGATCGACTCGAAGATGTAGAACGAGATACCGATCGGCAGCAGCACGTGGGTGAGGATGAACGGCTCCAGGCCGAACGAAGTGATGATCGCATTGAGGCTATCGACGCCGAAGTTGGCGTACTTGAAGTAGCCGAGGATCGCCAGGTCGATGCCCACGCCCAGCAGCAACCAGCGCTGCGCAGGCTTGGTGCGCACGCCGGCGGCGCCGACCTTGAGGCCGATCCAGTAGTTCCACAGCGTCACCCCGGCGAACAGCGCCAGGAAGTCCACTCGCCACCAGGCGTAGAAGATGTAGCTGGCGACCAGCAACAGCAGGTTGCGATAACGTTGCCCGCTCAGATAGTACAAGCCGAGGAAGATCGGCAAGAACAGGAACAGGAACACGTTGGACGAGAAGACCATCCCGGTTCTCCTAATTGTTCACAGCACAGGGCAAAGCGCCCCCCTAACCCCCCACGGCAAAACGCGGAGGGCGACCAATATTTCCTCCAGGAGCGGAGTTACCCGCTCCTAGAGGGGTGTTGCGTTACTTCTTGAGCTGCGCATTCGGGTCGTAGACCCGGGTCAGATCACCGCCCAGACGGAAGCTGTTGAACGGCTGCATGCCGTGCTTGCGCTGCTGGGTGTCACCGACGCACTGGTACAGCGCGCACCAGGGTTCGAGCCAGGCGTACTTGCTCTCGACCTTGAGGTCTTTCATGTCCTGTTTCACCCCGGCCCGCTGCGCGAAATGCTGCGGGTCGCGTGCGCCGGCCAGCACGCCTTCGCCCAGGCGCTGCAAGGCGAAATTGTTTTCGCTGCGCAGATCGACACCGTTGGCCTTGGCGAAACTGGCGATCATCGCCAGTGGCGGCAGGGCGTAGTTGTGGTAGGCCAAAGCGCGTTGCTTGCGCTTGATTTCGTTGGGCAGGAAGCCTTGATCGTCGACCTGGTTGGCGCCGATCTTGTATTCCTTCACTGCCCAGTCGAACAGATCGCGGCGGTCGGTGGCCACGGCGGTGGCCATGACCGACCACGCCGCCCAGTAGCTATGGTTGTTGATCTTCTCCAGCGGCAGGTCGCTCCAGTCGCGCACGGTCTGCTCGGCCAGGCGGGCGAACCATTTCTCGATCAACTCGGCCTCGGCCTGGTGCGCCGCCAAGGGCTGGGACTTGGAGAATTTCAGGCGCAACCACGAACCGCTCATGCTGCCCAGGGCCCATTTGCGCATGGACTTGCCGGTGTGGTTGTAGTCGGTCGACAGCAACGCGCCAGCGCGTGCCCAGCTTCCGAGCCAGGTCAGGGTGCAGTCGAGTTGTGCGGGGCGGCCGTCGCGCATGTACTGCCCGACCATCTTGCTCACGCCTTTCTCCAGCGTGGTGATGTCGGCGGTGGAGTCGCGGAAGGCCTTTTCCGCAGCTACGTTGAGCGTCGAGCGGGCCTTGTCCGAACCTTCGTACTTGCTGCGGAACTGCAGCGGACCGGTATAGGGCGTGGGTGCGGCCTCGCAACGGAAATTACCGTCGCTGGTCTTGATCTTCTCGATGCCTTCGTAATAGCCCTGGGGTGGCACCAGCGCTGCCTGGGCGGCGCCGCCGAACAGCGCCAGGAGCAGCAGGGAAGGGCACGCGATTCGCTTGATTGGATTCATGCTGACCTCACTGGCTGGCCTGCGCGGTCTGCGCCGGCACAGCGAAGTTGTGGCGTTTGCACAGCTTGGCTTCGACTTTCTGGGTGCCGTTCTCCGGCCCCTGAACCTCGAATGCCAGCAGGCTCTGGTCGGCCCAGTCCTCGTCTTCACGCATCTGGAAGACGAAGCGGCCATTGGTGTCGGAGGTTTCCGGCTTTTCCAGCTTGATGTCTTCGTGGCGGCCGTTGAGGTACCAGAGGGTGGCTTGCATCACCTTGACCGAAGGGTCCTCGAACTTGACGTCCATCTGCAGATTGCGATTGACCAGGTTCTTGATGACGCCGCCCTTACCGTTGACCATCAGTTCGTTGGTGCCGGGCTTGAGCGTCTTGCTCGCGCTCATCAATGCCGGGCGTGCATCGCAGCCATCGTCGAGCAGGGCGAGGATCTGTCGCCAGATGGTTTCCTGGTCCAGGCGATACAGGGGCGAGAATTCCCAGATGAGGATCTTCGGTGGGTGGTTCTGGAATTCCTCGCTGCCCAGGTACTCGATCATCGAGCCTTCCAGGCCGCCGCCGGGGAAGGCGACGTTGAGCACATCGGCACCGATGTACTGTTCCAGGAATCCGGCGAAGTTGTAGTTCTTGCCACTGTGGCTGGTGCCCACCAGGGTGATCTCGGCGTTGCCCGCGTCGCCGAACAGATCGTCGCCGCTGGCCTCGCCGCCGGCTGTCGCCTTTGGTTCGGTGGTGAACTGATCCATGTACTGGATGGCGTAGCGGGTGCCGCACAGTTGCCCGGCCACGTTGTGCAAGGTGCCGGTCTTGCCCATGCGGCCGGACACGTGGGTTTCGAATTCCTTGCGCGGGATGCCTTCGAAGGCCGGCATCTGGTGCACGGTATCGGCCACGATCTTGGCTGCGCGCTGGGCGCCGTAAGGGGTCCAGTGCTGGTCACCACGGAAGTAGAAATCCTTGCCCTGGTCGGCGGCGGCCAACTGCTCGTTGGTCAGCGGCGACAGGTCAGGCACGTTGTAGCCCATCTTGGCGAAGCGCTGGAGCATGGCCTTGTAGTTGCCCAGGGCCTTTTGATAGTTGAAGGCGGCTTTCTCTTCAGGCTTGAGCATGTTGCGGTTCACCAGCCCGCGGGTCGGCTGATAGACGACCACCAGTTCCACGCCGCGCTTCTTGAAGGCATCGTGCACCTGCTGCAGCCGCTTGTAGCCGCTTGGCGTGGTGTCGAACTCGGTGCGCAGGTCTTCGCGGGTACGGAACAACCAGTCGCCCTGGGCTTGCACCAGCGTGGTGAAGTTCTGTTGGTAACGGGTGGTGTAGCGGCTGGCGTCATGCGCCTCCGGGCACAGCTGGCAGCAGGGCTCGGCGGTGAAGGTCGGTGCCTTGACCTCGTCGGCCTGCACGCCTTGGCTGATGGCCAGCAGTGCGGCGGACAGGCCCAGCAGTTTCATCAGGTGTGGAGTCATGGTCTGGGCTTCCTTAATCGATCATTTCGGTCTGGCGTTCGACCGGGTCGATCAGCACGGCTTTCTGCTGGCGCACCAGCAGGTCGAGAATTTCGTCCTGGCGCTCGCCCAGCACGCCATTGAGGGAAATGCCGCTGGCCTTGCGCGGGGCGAGCATCTTCACCTTGTACAGTTCGACCGACAGCGGTGAGTCGATGGACAGGGGGCCGGAGCCGTTGGCGACCAGCTCGCCACCGACCACGATCAGCGACACCTTGGTGTCGAACGGATCGAGGGCGATGTCGCGGTCGGTGTCGGACAGGTCCTTGATGTGGCCGTAGATGCCTACCAGGCCATTGGCGAAGGCGACGTTCTCGTAGACACGGATGTTCACGCTGTTACGCACGCGGATGCCGTGGCGGCGGTTGTTGATCAGCTTGTTGCCCCAGATCAGGTTGTCGCCGCTTTCGTACAGGGTGATGCCGTCGGTGTGGTTGCGGTAGATCTCGTTGTAGGCGATCAGGTTGTTGACGCTGTTACGGTCGATCACCACGCCGGAGAGCTTGTTGTCGAAGCTCTTGTTGTTGATGATCCAGCTGTCGTTGACCTCACGCGAGACGATGATCCCGTGCTTCTTCTTGGTGCCGTACACCGTGTTGCCGGCGATGATCAGGCGGTGCGAACGGTCGTGGGGGTCGATGCCGTAGACAATGTTGTCGTGGTAGGTGTTGTCCTTGACCACGAAGTCGGACGTCTCGTAGCAGTAGAAGCCGTACCACATGTCGCTGAAGGTCGAACCGATGATCCAGCCGGTGGGCTCGGTGCGGCCCATCTGCTTGGCCATGTTCGGCGTGTACTGCGAGATGCTCACACCATAGGACTTGGACTTGGCATAACCGAAGCTGGCCATGGTGGTGTTGACGATGTAGGTCTCGGTGCCGCCCCATGACAGCAGGAACGGGCGAAATGCCTTGGGCGTCTGGAAGGTCGCAGGGCCGTTGGCCTTTTCGCGCCAGCCGGTGACCTTGGTGTCGGTGACGAACAGCTTGCCGTCATTGACCATGAACGCGCCGCCTTCCTCGGACAGACGCAATTCCTTGACCTTGCCATTGATCTCGAGGATGCCTTTGTGGCCGACCACGATCGGCAGGCGCGCCAGGTAGACGCCCGGCTCGACTTCACGCAGGTATTGGTTGGGCACCTTCTTGCTCAGCTCGACCAGGTCGATATGGCCGTCGTCGACGAAGATCGCCTGTGGGATGCCATGCTGGCGCTGCACCCACTCGGCTGCCTTGTTGTCGCCACCGACGAATTCCTTGAGGGTGTCCTCCTGGAACATGCGGCGGATGCTGACCTTGCCCTTGTGGCTGCGGTCGATCTTCTTCTGCACCGCTTCAGCGGTGTAGCCGCTGAGGTCGGGCAGCTTGGGTGGGTCCAGGTGCAGCGGCTCGACCGGCGCGGAAGACACCGTGTAGGTCTTGGCCTGCTGCAGTTCCTTGGCGATCACCGCAGGTTCGGCGGCGACCGCCAGGCCGCTGGCCAGCAGCAGGGCGCTGGCCAGAAGGCTGTGTCGTAGGTGCGGGTGAAGGTTCATGACAGGTCCTCTCCCGGCGTCAGAAGCGCCAGATCACATCGACGAAGGCGCGGTGCATGTACGAGTCAGCTTCCTTGCCGTAGGCATCGCCTGGCTTGAACACGCCGGCGCGCAGGCGCACCAGGGCCGATGGCTCGTCGATCGCCTGGCTCATCGAAGCCGGCAGCAGGCCTTGCTTGAAGTACTTGGTGACGACCACGTCCATTTCCTGGCCGAGGTCTTTCTCGCCATCGACCAGCGAGCGGTTCACGCCGTTGTCGTCGACCACGGCGTTGATGCCACTGGAGCCGATGTTCTGGTGGCCGTCGACGCGCCAGAACTTGTGGTAGATGACGCTGGCGTCGTAGTCCTCGCGCAGTTGCCAGGACGCGAACAGCGTGGCCGCCTGCAGGTTGCCGAGCTCGCCGCGGAAGGCTTCGCCGAAGCGGTGCACACGCGAGCGGGTACCGGTGAAGTTGGAGCGGTTGCTCTCCAGGCCGGTTTGCTCGAAGTTGTTCGAGCCATCGTCACCACCGCCGCCGCTACCACGGGCGTAGGCCGCGCCGACCTGCCACTGCGGGTCCAGGCGCAGGCGGATGCCGAGGTCGGTGGCCCAGGCGTTGACGTCGCCGCTCTGTTTGCCGGTGGCGACCCGGTCGTCCCCAACCTGTTGGGTGCTGAGGGTGTCGCGGTCGCCGGTCAGCCAGGTGACGCTGCCCCAATAGTTGATGGTGTGGTCGTTGCGCCAGTTGTAGGCGTCGCTGTTGGCTTCCAGGCCCAGCCAGGTGAGGTCGCCGGTGCGGGTCTTGTCCAGCCCGTCGACGGTTTCGCCTGGGTTCTTCAGGCTGCCGCTGTCATGGGTATGGTGCGCACGCAGGCCGACCCAGTGGCCAGGTGTCCATTGCGCGGCGACGTTGCCGTAGACGTGGGTGCGGTCCTTGTCTTCGGGGGCCAGTTCGGTCAGGTCGGTACGGTATTCGCTGAAGCGCTGCGCCACGCCCAGGTCGGCCTTGAGCAAGGTGGTGTCGAAGGTCCAGTTCAGCGCTTCGATGTTGGTGTCGCGCCACATGCCGTCGTCGCTGCGCAGACGCTGGCGACCCAGGCGCAGTTGCTCGCCCGGGTAGGCGGTGAGGCCGCTGTAGCCGATCCAGAATTCGCGCATGGCGAGGTAGCTCTTGTCCTGCTCGCGACCGTCGACCGAGGTGTCGGTGCGGGTGCCATCGTCGTTCTGGCGCAGGGTGTCGGTCTCGATGGTGTCGGTGGCGGTGACCGCCTGGCCCATCGCATAGGCGCTCCAGTTGCCGCGCTCGCCATACACCCAAGGGCGCAGGTCCAGGCCCAGGCCATTGACGTCACCGCCGGAGCGGGTGCCCAGGTCGCGATCGTCTTCGGACTGGCCGGTGATTTTCACGTCCAGGCCGAAGTTCTTCTGGGCGGTCATGTCTGCAAGGGTCGGGCACGACCACAACAGGGCGAAGCTCAGGCCAATGCCGGCTTTCACGAAGGGGTTGAGCGTCATAGCGAGTCCTCACCATCTACTGCTTGGTCGTCTTGAACGGCCTCGAGGGCCAGGATGCTGTTGGCGCCTTGGGCCATGCTGCCGCGGGCCTTGGCTTCCTGCTCCAGCAGGCGCTCAGCCTGGCTGCGTTGCTCGGGCGTGAGTTGGGCGTCGATCTGCTGCAGCAGCTCGGTGGACTGCGGCGTCGGGTTGAGCTGCGAAAGCTTGGCGAACACCCAGGCATTGGTGTTATCGGTGCGCACGCCACGGCCTTCGGCGAACAGCTGGGCCAGGGCGTAGTCGGCGCTGTTCTGGCCGCCACGGGCGGCGATCAGCAGGTGATCCACGGCCTTTTGCGGCTCGACGTTGCCCAGATAGCCACGGCGGTAAAGCTGGCCGAGGTAGTAGTGGCCGCTGAGTTCACCGGCATCGGCTGCGGCCAGCAGGTGCTGTTCGGCTTTCTGGGCATCGGCCGGTACCAGCTTGCCTTCGTAGTAGAGGCGGCCCAGCAGCAGCTCGGCGCGCGGCTGTTCGGCTTCGCGGCCCTTGTCGATGTAGGCCATGAGTTGGTCGGTATCGCCCAGCTCAGGGAAGTCGTAGAGCAACTGTGCCAGGCTGACCCAGGAGGCCGGATTGACCGGTGCCACCTGCTCGAGCAGATCCTTGGCGGTGTTCTCGTCGGTCTGGCCGAGGGTGCGGTCGGCCAGCACGCGGGCGACGCTGTCGACCCGCGATGCAGGGACCAGGCCACGGGCGTAGGCGGACTTGAGCTGGCCGAGCAGGGCAGCTTGCTGTTCGGGCTGGGCACGTTTCTGGTACACGGTGGCCAGTTCGACGTAGCAGATGTCGGTGGTGCTCAACGCCGCTTTGCAGATCTGCTCCACTTCAGCCAGGTGCTGGTCGTAGGTGCCCTGGGTGCGATACAGCAGCACCTGGGCCAGACCCGCTTCCGGGTTGCCGGCGGCGCGCCACTGATCGATCTGTTGCTGGGCGTTGACGTTGGGGAAGCTCTGCGGGTACTGCAGGTAGAGCATCGCCAGCGGCACCAGGGTATTGCCTTCACCCTGTTTGGCAGCCAGTTTGAGCAGGGTTTCGGCCTCTTCACGCTCGGCCTGGGTGGTGTCGGGTTTGGCCACCAGCAGGCGGCCGAGGCGCGCCTGGGCACGGGACGAGGTGGCGGCGGCCTTGCGGTAGGTGGCCTCGGCTTCACGCATCTGCTCAGGGTCGCGCGAGGCGACCTTGACATCGGCCAGGCCGACTTGTGCATCGCTGTAGCCGAGGTCGGCCAAGGCCTTGTAGTTGCGCTCGGCCAGGGCGGTGTCACCGCGCTTGAGGGCCTCGTTGGCCAGGCGCTGGTCAGGCAGGCCGGCACAACCGGCCAGGGCGATGGCCGTGGCCAAGGCACAGAGGCTCAGGCTTGCGCTTTTCTTGTAGGGAATCATCTCGGGATCCTCTTACAGACCACGGGCCATGGCTTTGTCGATCAGCCAGTCGAGCGACGGACCACGGTCACTGCTGACGGCGGCTGGGCGTCCGGCCAGTTCGGCCGGCAGGGTGTCGTCAGGCTTGATCTGCACGCGGATATCGGCGGCCAGGTTTTCACTGTCCAGGCTGCTGCTGTTGACGACCTGGCCGGTGCGCACGGCGTCTTCGCCGGCCACCTGGAAGTTGACCCGGGTGCCTGGTTTGACCTTGTCGAACTGGCGGTAGCTGAAGCGTGCCTCGACCATGGCCGTGGTGGTACGCGGCACCAGTTGGAAGATCGGCTGACCCTTGGCGGCGTATTGGCCATCGTCCACCAGTTGACGCGAGACCACGCAGTCGCACGGGCTGGTAAGGGTGCCCGACAGCTGTTTGCCGAACAGTTCCTCGATCTTCGCGGGCTCCAGCTGCGAGTCGCCCAGGCCACCTTTGAGCATGTCCAGCATGCTGGTGGTGAAGCTCGCCAATGGCGCGCCCTTGGCAACCTGACCGCCGCTTTGCACCAGGCTCTGCACGGTGCCGTCGCGCGGCATGGTGATGTTGGTGGTGGGGACCGCGACCACGCCGGCTTCGGCCTGGCTGACGAAGTACATGCCGTACAGCGATTTGGCGACGAAGCCGAAGGCGGCGACACCGATGACGAACACGCCCAGGGTTACGCCGACGGCCTTGATCCGACCGAAAGCGGACAGGCCGCTACCGGTATCCTTCTGCTTGCGTGCCTTGGTGAAGTTGTCGCGCTGCAAGGTGCTGAGCACGTCGCCGATGGTGATCAGTTCACCGGACAGGTGACTGGTGATGATGTGGCGCAGAGTCGAGATATCGCGGGGTTCGAGGTTCTGGAACTGGGCTCCGGTGCGGCCATCGGCGACGTTGTAGGAGCGCACCTGGAACTCGATGTCCATCGACAGGCCGAGGTTGTCGACCACGAACTGCAGACGTCCGCGCAGTACTTCGCCGATCGAGAGATGCCGTTTGGTATGGAAGCTCAGGCCACCGGCGGAGAGGTCCTCGACCTTCACCTCGTGGGCTTGGCGCTCGCTGTCGAGGAAGCGCAGCTTGGCGGGAATGCGCACCCGGGCGTGTTGGCGCTGGGCTTCGGACTCATGCACGACGTTGACGTTCACGGCGGTATTCATGGTGTTTGTTCCTGTTAGTTCCGATCCGGTTGGGCTCATACGACCATGAACAGCACAGCGACGAAGATGCTGGCGGCCGAGAAGGTCATGGTCCGCGAGGACCAGGTGTTGAACCATTGTTGAAAACTGGCGAGGTCTCGCTTGAGGGCAGTCGGTTGGCGGGTCCAGGACTGCTTGTCGAGGCGGAAGAAGACGTAGATTTTCATCAGCGCGCCGACGATCTGGTTGTAATAGAGAATCAGCGGGTAGGCCGGGCCGACTTCGTGGCCGGAGCACAGCAGCATGATGGTCAGGATCAGGCGGGTGATGCCGATCCACAGCAGGTACACCAGCAGGAAGCCGAGACCGAACTTGAGGCTGGCGATCACTGCCACGGTCAGGCCGAGCAGGCTGGTCCACATCGACACACGCTGGTCGAACAGCACGATGCTGGTGAACAGACCCAGGCGGCGCAGGCCAAGGCCCAGGGCGCGGGAGTTCTGCCGCAGGTTGTTGCCGTACCAGCGGTACATCAGCTTGCGACTGGCCTTGAGAAAGCTCTTCTCAGGCGGGTGTTCGACCGTGTTGATGGCGGCATCGGGTACGTAGAAGGTGTCGTAGCCCAGGCGCATGAGGCTGAACCAGCTCGACTTGTCGTCACCGGTGAGGAACTTGAAGCGGCCCAGGCGCCAGTGCATCAGCGAGTCGCTTTCGACGTCGGCGATGAACTCGGGGTTGGTCACGACACTTGCGCGGAACATCGACATGCGACCGGTCATGGTCAGTACGCGCTTGGACAGGGCCATCGAGCACATGTTGATGTGGCGCTGGGCGAAGCGCAGCTTGTGCCACTCGCTCATGATGTAGCCGCCGCGCACTTCGCAGAATTCGTTGGTGGTCAGGCCACCGACGTTGGGGAACAGCTTGAACCACGGCACGGTCTTGCGCACCACGCCTTCGGCCAGCACGGTGTCACCGTCGATCACGGCGACCACGGCGTTCTCGTCGGGCAGCATGCGCGAGATGGCACGGAAGCCGTAGGCCAGGCCGTCACGCTTGCCGGTACCGGCGATGCGCACGATGTCCAGGGTCACGTGCTCGGGCGGGTTGTACTTGGCCCACAGGCTCTTGACCAGCAGTTCATCGGACATCTCCACCAGCGAGCAGACCACGGTGGTGGGGAAGCCGCAGTCGATCGCCTCGCGGATCACCGAGCTGTACACCTGGGCGGTGGTCAGTGCTTCGATGCGGAAGCTGGTGACCATCAGGTACACATGCGATGGGTCGGCGGACTTGCCCATCTTGCGCACCTTGCGGCGCAGGTACGGGTACACCGCGTAGAGGAAGATCATGCCGCGGATGAAATGGGTGGCGCCCATGGAGTAACGCCAGATGCCGACCGCACCGACCAGGAAGATGAAGTGCTTCGACTGCGAGTCGAAGATATCGGCGGGCAGGGCCAGGGCGAGCAACATGAGCAGGCTCATGTAGGCCAGCCAACCGGCGCACTGCAACAGCACTGTCTGGAGCCTTTGCATGTTCAGCATCCGTCGAAGAATCAGGAAAAAGGGGGCGACGCGGGAGCGGGATCAGAACCCGCGTCGCCCGGCCGAGGGCTTACCAGCAGATGCCTTCGGTACGGCCAGTGGTGCAGGTCGGTTTGCTCATGAAGCCGACCAGGTCGATCACCTGCTTGCCGGCTGGCGCCTGTTGGGCCAGGGCGCGGAACTGCTCGTCACGGTTACCCAGGACGATCACCTCGGCGTTGTCGATGACCTTCTGGAAGTCGTCGTTGAGCAGCGAGGAGACGTGGGGGATCTTCGACTCGATGTACTCCCGGTTGGCGCCATGGACGCGGGCGTACTGAACGTTCTCGTCGTAGATATCCAGCTGGTAGCCCTTGCCGATCAAGCGTTCGGCCAGTTCCACCAGTGGGCTCTCGCGCAGGTCGTCGGTGCCCGCTTTGAAGCTCAGGCCGAGCAGGGCGACCTTGCGCTTGTCGTGGCGCTCGATCAGGTCGAAGGCGTTCTGTACCTGGGATTCGTTGCTGCGCATCAGCGAGTCGAGCAGCGGCGCTTTCACATCCAGGCTCGAGGCGCGATAGGTGAGGGCGCGCACGTCCTTGGGCAGGCACGAGCCGCCGAAGGCGAAGCCCGGGCGCATGTAGTACTGGGACAGGTTCAGTGCCTTGTCCTGGCAGACCACGTCCATCACTTCGCGGCCATCGACGCCGACGGCCTTGGCGATGTTGCCGATTTCGTTGGCGAAGGTGACTTTGGTGGCGTGCCAGACGTTGCAGGTGTACTTGATCATCTCGGCCACTTCGATCGGCTTGCGGATGATCGGCGCGTCGAGCTCTTCGTACAGGGCCTGGAGGACATCACCGCTGGCCTTGTCGAATTCGCCGATGACGGTCATTGGCGGGTGGTCATAGTCCTTGATGGCGGTGCTTTCACGCAGGAACTCAGGGTTGACCGCGACACCGAAGTCGATGCCAGCCTTCTTGCCGGAGCAGTCTTCGATGATCGGGATCACCACGTTCTTGACGGTGCCCGGCAGGACGGTGCTGCGCACCACGATGGTGTGGCGGCGCTCGGTATCACGCAGGACATGGCCGATTTCGCGGCACACCGACTCGATGTACTCGAGGCCGAGGTCGCCGTTTTTCTTGCTGGGGGTGCCGACGCAGATCATCGAAACGTCGCTGGCGCGGATGGCTTCGGCGAAGTCGGTGGTACCACGCAGGCGACCGTTGGCGATGCCCTGTTGCAGCAATTCTTCCAGGCCCGGTTCGACGATGGGCGACTTGCCCTGATTGATCAGGTCGATCTTGGTGCTGGACACGTCCACACCGATCACTTCATGGCCCCGTGCCGTCAGGCAACCTGCACAGACCGCACCTACATAACCCAAACCAAAGATGCTGATACGCATCGCAATCACCTCATGTGTTTATCACGTCGACGCTTCCGAGAAACGCCGGACTGGGTTGATAACAACAGTTTTCAGGCGCACGGACCCATGACGAAATCGCACTTCGCCGAGCGCAGGCATGAATAAATCCGGAGCGCGCAAAGTTGTGCACTCTAAATAGGCAGTTAAAAGCCAGTCTTTAAAAGGCGTGCCCTGAAATGCAGCCGTCTTTAATGCAATGCGCTACTTGGCGCGTTGCTGTGCTTGTTTTTTCAAGTGGAAAAATCCTTTGAAATCAACCACTAGGACGAATTTTAGGGGGCGCGACTCTCCTGCAGTGACGGGTATTCCGGGTCGCCGGTAATACCTGTCTGGGTTAACCAAGCAGGTAGTGGATACCTGCTGTTTGTCATCTGTAAGTCATCTCTCACACATCGTGGGGAGGAAAATCGTTACGGCTCTATGAGCGATTGGCCGTAGCAGAAGTTCCTGGCTGGCTCCGCCCCGATGAAAGATTTCTAAATATTTTTTTCAGTGCCAAATAGTTTCAATCTGATAGCACGCTGGGGTTTCGTCCCGGAATATAAAGGGCGATCCTTACACGAGATGTTTATATGCCATCATCGGAAAAATTTTTTCAGAATTCGTCAAAAAACTACGAACGGTCTTATGGCGTTTGGCGATAAGGTCAATATCGTTGGTTTTTTGGCGCCAGAGATATGGCGATATAGGCCCCGGCGAGGAGTGCATCATTGCGGGGCGGGAGGGGAATTTTGGCGGGGGAGGGGTGTAGAGGGGTGTGCGCTTTGGGGCTTTGCTGGTGCGGATATCGAGCGCCGCCCGCGCGGCGCTCGATTTGTGCGGCGCTGCAGACCTCCAGCGCCCGGGCGTCAGCCCCAATCAATCAACCGGATGATCACGCAAGAACACCAGGTGATCTGGCTTCGATTGTTCGGCACTGTAGTAGTACCCCTGCACGTCGAACCCTTTGAGCTGCTCGGGATCGGCGATACGCTCCTGGATCACGAAACGGCTCATCATGCCGCGCGCCTTCTTGGCGTAGAAACTGATGATCTTGTACTGCCCGTTCTTCTGGTCCTTGAAGTCGACATTCAGTACACGCGCCTTCAGGGCGCTGCGCTTGACCGCGCTGAAGTACTCGTTGCTCGCCAGGTTCAGCAGCAGGTCGTCGCCTTGCTCGACCAGAGCCTGATTCAACCACTCGCTGATGCGCGTACCCCAGAATGCATACAGATCCTTGCCGCGGGCGTTGGCCAGCTTGGTGCCCATCTCTAGGCGATAAGGCTGCATCAGGTCGAGCGGGCGCAGCAGGCCGTAAAGGCCCGACAACATGCGCAGGTGCTCCTGGGCATAGGTGAAATCGTCTTCACTCAGGGATTCGGCATCCAGGCCAGTGTACACGTCGCCCTTGAACGCCAGCAGCGCCTGCTTGGCGTTGGCTGGGCTGAAGTCTGGGGTCCAGCTGCCGAAACGCGCGGCATTGAGCCCGGCGAGTTTGTCCGATAGGTGCATCAGCTCGCTGATCTGCGCTGGTGACAATGTGCGTAATTGTTCGATCAGTTGCTGCGAGTCGTCCAGGTACTGGGGCAGGGTGAAGCGGTCGGTCACCGGTGGGGTGTCGTAGTCGAGGGTCTTGGCGGGGGAAATCACCGTCAGCATCGGGTCGGCTCCTAAAGGCGTTGCCGCGATTCTACGGGGTGGGGGAGGTTACGCCAAACTATGTGGCCGATAGGCACAGGCCATGATAACCGCGAGGCGTTATAGTGCGGGTTTGGCCATTTGCGGAGAACGGATGTGCGCATTGCCCTGGCCTTGCTGGCCATTTCCCTGAGCTTGTCCGTCCAAGCCGGCCCCTTGCCGCCGGCCACGCTCGATCGCGCGGTGTGGCCCGAACAGTTGGACAGCCCGGCATTGTTCGACGTTGCCTCCCGGGCCGAAATTCTGGCGTTTGCCCAGGTGCTGCACGAGAGCGAGCAACTGGACGACAAGGCGTTGGCTGCACGACTGGGTTTGCGGCAGATCAACCTGCAGAAAATCAGGGCCATACGGGCGCGGATGTGGCAGCGATTGTGGCAGGGTTACCAGCAGGCCCTGCGCAGTTGCGAGCAAGATGCCTCGTTCTGCTACCCCGTGGCATCCATGGCTGAGTTACGCACTCGTTCGGTTACGTTCGCCAGCGATGTCGGCGAGTTCTACACCGAGTGGATCGAGCCCAGTCATCAGTTCCATGCCCGTTATCTCGATGAGCAACTGCGCAAGGCCGCACTGCTGCCGCAGACCAGCAGTGAGGTAGAACGCCTGTCCAATCGTGAACGCAACGGCGATGAGCTGAACGACCGCATGTTCCTCCTGACCTTCGTCGGTGGCCCCGGCCCTCAAGGCGGCGACACCGATCGGCTGACAGGCTATCTGCGCAAGCAGCGCCTGCAGGGTACTTTCTTCGTCATTGGCAATCGCCTGCAACTGCGACGTGATGGCGGCTCGGCGCAGGTCTTGCCCCACCTTTATGCCGGTCAGTGCGTGGGCATCCAGGGTTGGGAATACCGCTCCCACGCCCAGTGGCAGGATTGGCAGGATTCCCTGCGGCGCAGCCAGGCGCGGGTGCAAGCGGAGCTGCCCAAGCAGTATGTGCCGTTGTTCCGGCCGCCTTACGGGCAGCGTCGTGCCGATGGCGAGGCATTCATGGCCAGCCAGGGGTTGCAAGTGTCGTTGTGGGACATCGATGCCCAGGACGAAACCGGCCTGTCTGCCGAGGCGTCGGCCCAGCGGGTGATGACCTTGATGCTGCTATGGCGCAAAGGGGTGATCCAGTTCCACGACAGCTTGTCCAAAGCGCAGCCTGCAGTGCAATGGTTGTTGCGCAGCACGGCGCAGAGCGGTATCGGCTGGGAAGACTGCCATGATTACGCCCAACGCGCTGCGGTGGCTCCTTGAGAGGCATACCTTTTGACTGTAGTCCTGCTTGGCGTGCCCGCCAAGTGCTGGTCGTCATTCAGCAAAATAAACTTCACCAGGACGTAAAAAGACTTTTTTTAGTCATCGTTTTTGCGGTATGAAGAAACCAGACAGCCGATTCCTGCAGCACAGGTGGCGTCATCCAGGCCCACCTTGCCAGGTTTGCTTCCCGCCCGTAGCAACGCGGATACGGGAAGAACGGTCGTCACTTTGCGGCGTAACAGAACGCGCCGTGTGGCTTCGACATAAGGTGACCGAGTATGGATGACCAAGGACGCAACCCTTCCTCCACCCAGCCAATCCTCTATGTGCTCGATACCAACGTCCTGATACACGACCCCAACGCATTGCTGAACTTCGAGGAGCACCATGTCGCCCTGCCGATGACGGTGCTGGAGGAACTCGACAAGCTCAAGACCGGGAAACACACCATCGCCGCCGAATGTCGCCAGGCCATCCGCCTGATCGACCAGACCCTTGGAGATGCCTCGCCCAGCGATGTCGAGCAGGGCGTGCCGATCCAGCGTGGCAAAAGCGGACCCAAGGGCTACCTGTCGATCCTGATGAGCCCGCGCAGTGAACCGACCCGGCTGTTGCCGGAAACCCTCAACGACAACATCATCATCAACCAGTTGCTCGAACTCAAAGGCAAGCGCGCCGACCTGGACGTCGTGCTGGTCACCAAGGACATCAACATGCGCCTCAAGGCGCGTGCCTGCGGCATTGCCGCCGAGGATTACAGCACCGACCAACTGGTCGACGATGTGTCCTTGCTGTCCAAGGGCTACCACTCAGTCACCGGTTCATTCTGGGATCGGGTCAGCAAAGTCGATACCCGCCAGGAGCGTGGGCGCACCTGGCACCGCGTGCAATTGATCGACAACCTGCCGGCCGTGCACATCAATGAGTTCATCATCGACGAGCAGGGCTTCGTCGGCTGGATCAAGGGTATTCGCAACGATGAGCTGCTGTTGCTCGACCTGCATCAGGAGCCGTTGCTGCACCAGGAAGCCTGGGGGCTGAAGCCGCGCGACATCCATCAGAGTCTGGCGCTGTTTGCCTTGCTCGACCCGGATATCCACCTGGTCAACCTGACCGGCGCCGCAGGCTCGGGCAAGACCATCCTGGCCTTGGCCGCAGCCATCGAGCAGACCATGGTCAGCAAGCGCTACCGACGCATCATCGCGACCCGCAGCGTGCAGGGCCTGGACCAGGAAATCGGCTTCCTGCCCGGCACCGAGGCGGAGAAGATGGAGCCGTGGTTGGGGGCGATCACCGATAACCTCGAAGCCTTGCACATGGACGACGAGAGCACCCATGGCAGTGTCGAGTACATCCTCGAGCGGGTACCGCTGCAGTTCAAGTCCCTCAACTACATCCGTGGGCGCAGCTTCCAGCAGAGTCTGATCCTGATCGACGAGTGCCAGAACCTCACGCCGCACCAGATGAAGACCATCATCACCCGTGCCGGCTCCGGTTCCAAGGTGGTCTGCCTGGGCAACCTGGCGCAGATCGATACCCCCTACCTGTCCGCGACCAGCTCAGGGCTGACCTACCTGACCGAGCGCTTCAAGGACTTCCCCCACGGCGTGCACATCACCCTGCAGGGGGTGCCACGTTCGGTACTGGCCGAGTACGCCGAGTCGCACCTGTAACCTCAAAAGCCGGGCTGCCCTTTCGGGGGCATGCCCGCAGAGGGCAATCCTGCCGACACATACCTCTGCTCAAACCTGACCCACGGGTTTACACTCCTGATTCCCTTCACAGGAGCAGAGCAGTGCTGACACATCTTGATTCCCAGGGGCGCGCCAACATGGTCGACGTCACTGAAAAAGCCGTGACCGAGCGCGAGGCCACCGCCGAGGCGCGGGTGCGCATGCTGCCGCAGACCTTGCGCATGATCGTCGATGGCGAGCACCCCAAGGGCGATGTGTTCGCCGTTGCGCGGATCGCCGGCATACAGGCGGCGAAAAAGACCAGTGACCTGATTCCGCTGTGCCACCCGTTGATGCTGACCAGCGTCAAGGTCGAGCTCAGCGCCGAGGGTCAGGACGCCGTGCGTATCGTCGCCCGCTGCAAGCTGGCCGGGCAGACCGGTGTGGAGATGGAGGCGCTGACAGCCGCCAGCGTTGCCGCACTGACGATCTATGACATGTGCAAGGCCGTGGACAAAGGCATGATCATCGAGCAGGTTCGTCTGCTGGAAAAACTCGGCGGCAAGAGCGGCCACTACAAGGTGGAGGCATGATGAAGGTCAAGGTGCTTTACTTCGCCCGCTACCGCGAGCGGCTGGGCATGGACACCGAGCGCGTGGAGGGGCCGTTCCAGGTGCTCGACGATGTACGCCAGGCCTTGGTGGCCAAGGGTGGGGAGTATGCCGTGCTGGCCGAGCAGAATCTGATGTGCGCACGCAACGAAGAATTGTGCAGGCTGGACGAGCCGCTGGAAGAGGGCGATGAAGTGGCGTTCTTCCCGCCTGTGACGGGAGGTTGAAGATGACCGTTCGAGTGCAGGAGCGGGCTTTCGACCCGGGGGCCGAGGTCAATGCCATGCACGCCGCCAATGTCGGTGTGGGCGCGGTGGTCGGTTTCGTTGGCTATGTGCGGGATTTCAACGATGGCCGCGAAGTGGCGGGGATGTTCCTCGAGCACTATCCGGGCATGACCGAGAAGGCCCTGACCAAGATCGAGGCCGAGGCGCAGCAACGCTGGCCGCTGCTCAAGGTCGAGGTGCTGCACCGGATCGGTGCGCTGGAACCGGGTGAGCCGATCGTCTTCGTTGGCGTGGCCAGTGCTCATCGCCAGGCGGCCTTCGAGGCCTGCGACTTCATCATGGATTACCTGAAGACGCGGGCGCCGTTCTGGAAGAAGGAAAACACCCAGGAAGGGCCGCGCTGGGTCGAAGGCCGACAAAGCGATCAGGAGGCGGCCGGACGCTGGTAGCCTGGCGTGCTTTCAGATTGTGAGCAAGACGGCCGCTCCTGCAATCAATGATGCTTGCGCGGCACCGGCTTGAGCAGCTCGTCCGGCGGCATCTCGCACTTGATCTTGCGCCCCAGCAGTTCTTCGATCGCCGGCAACTGGTACGAGTCGTCCTCGCCGGCGAAGCTGATCGACACGCCGCTGGTGCCGGCTCGACCGGTACGGCCGATGCGGTGCACGTAGTCGTCCGGGTCTTCCGGCAGGGTGAAGTTGATCACGTGGCTGATGCCGTCGATGTGGATACCGCGACCGGCCACGTCGGTGGCCACCAGCACGCTGATGCGACCCTCGCGGAAGCTTTCCAGGGTGCGGATGCGCTTGTGCTGCGGCACGTCGCCGGACAGTTGCGCGGCGTTGATGCCGTCACGCACCAGTTTCTCCTCAATGCGCCGCACTTCGTCCTTGCGATTGGCGAACACCATCACCCGTTCCCACTTGTTCTGGGTCACCAGGTTGTACAGCAGCTTGTACTTGTCGCTGCCGGCCACCGCGTAGACGTGCTGCTCGACCGTTTCGCTGGCGACGTTCTCCGGCTCGATCTCGACGATGGCCGGGTTGGTGGTCCACTGTTTGGCCAGATTCATCACGTCATCGGTGAAGGTTGCCGAGAACAGCAGGGTCTGGCGTTCGCTCTTGGGCGGAGTCTGGCGGATGATCTGGCGTACCTGTGGGATGAAGCCCATGTCGAGCATGCGGTCGGCTTCGTCCAGCACCATCACTTCGACCATGTCCAGGTGCACCTCGCCGCGCTGGTTGAAGTCCAGCAGACGACCGGGTGTGGCCACCAGAATGTCGCAGTGGCGGGCTTCCAGGGCCTTGAGTTGCTTGTCGAAGTCCATGCCGCCGACGAAGCTCATCACGTTCAGGCCACTGTATTTGGTCAGGGCCATGGCGTCCTTGGCAATCTGCACCACCAGTTCGCGGGTCGGAGCGATGATCAGCGCGCGCGGCTCGCCCATGTAGCGTTCCTTGGGCGGTGGCGTCTGCTGCAGCTGGGAAATGATCGAAATCAGGAACGCAGCGGTCTTGCCGGTACCTGTCTGGGCCCGACCGATGGCGTCCTGGCCGCGCAGGGTGTGACCGAGCACCTGGGCCTGGATCGGCGTGCAATAAGGAAAGCCCAGGTCGTGGATGGCGTGCATCAACTCGTTGGAGAGCTTGAAATCGTGGAAGCGGGTCTTGCCTTCCTGCGGCTCGACCACGAAGTCTTCGGGCTTCCACAGGCTGGCCTGGGGCTTGGGCTTGCGTTCGCGACGAGGCTTTTCCTTGGCCGTTTGCGGCGCGCGCGGCGCATCAGGCGCTGGGGCCTGGGCGACAGGTTGGGGGGCAGGCTTGCTGCGTGGTTTGGCCGGTGCCGCCTCGGGTAGAGGGCGAGCGGCGGGCGCGGGCGCGCTGGCTGCAGGATCGACGGCCGGTGATGCGGCGTCTCCCTTGCCGAATATTTTCTTGAGTGCCTTGAGCACGATCGTCTCGTCAACTGGTTATGGAATGTACGCGGGCAGTGTAATGCAAGAACTGGGCGCGGCGTAGTGGATAACGCCTACAACTACAGGCGAGCCCTGCTTATTGCAAATGCTCGCTCAACCAGTTGTGGATATCGGCGAGTTCGGCCACGACCACTTCGTGTTCCATGGGGTATTCCTGCCAACGCGCCGCTACGCCCCACTGGTTGAGGTATTCGAACGCGGTGCGGCCCAGCGAGGGGATCACCACCGGGTCATGGATACCATGTACGCACAGCGCTGGAGTACGTTGCTGACAAGCGCTCAGATCGTGGCTGTCGTGGAAGGTCGGGGCGTAGGTCGACAGTGCGATGACCCCGCCCAGCGCTTCCTGCCATTTCACATAGGCAGTGTGCAGCACCACCGCGCCACCTTGGGAGAATCCAGCCAGAAAGATCCGCGAAAGGCTGATGCCCTTGGCCTGTTCGGCCTTGATCAGGTCGATGACCTGCTGCGCTGATTCATCCAGCTGCGCTTCGTCGATCGCTCGCGCCGGGCTCATGGCCTTGATGTCATACCAGCTTGGCATGGCATAGCCGCCGTTGATGGTCACCGGTCGGGTAGGCGCCTGGGGCATGATGAACCGCGTGGTAGCCAATCGCTCCTGCATGAATTCGGCCACCGGTAGGAAGTCGTAACGGTCGGCGCCCAGGCCGTGCAACCAGATCACACAGGCATCTGCGGTTTTCTGGGGTTCGAGAATCAGCGGGTTGGTCATAACTGCTCCGAAAGTGTGCGGATGCACGCCGAGCGTGCTCGAAATCCAAGCGTCGGTATTAACGCGTCGAAAGAGAATGTCGCAACGATACAACTTTGCCTACTTGACGAGGGGCTTAATCGCTTAAGCCAGCGACTATGGTACGCGCTTTGCTATTAAACCCCCGATGCGCGGGCTCGCCGGTGACGGTAACACCCCTGCACCCGAAGGCTGTCACAGAACAGCCCATTGCGCCAATTGACCCAATAACAAGCCAACAAGGGTCGGATGCGCCTCAAAAGGGCGCGGTGCAATTCCGGCTCAATACAAGAAGAGCAATTTTGGAGGTTGTGAATGAAGATGTTGAAAACCACCCTGGCAGTCCTGACCGCTGCCGCCGCGCTGGGCGCCGTGAGCACCGCCCAGGCTGGCGCCACCCTCGATGCGGTCAAAAAGAAGGGCTTCGTCCAGTGTGGCGTGAGCGACGGCCTCCCGGGCTTCTCGGTACCTGATGCCAAGGGCAAGATCATCGGTATCGACGCCGATGTCTGCCGGGCCGTGGCTGCCGCCGTATTCGGCGACGCCACCAAGGTCAAGTTCAGCCAGCTCAACGCCAAGGAGCGCTTCACCGCGCTGCAGTCCGGCGAAGTCGACGTGTTGTCGCGTAACACCACTTGGACCAGCTCGCGCGATGCCGGCATGGGCCTGGTGTTTACCGGCGTAACCTACTACGACGGCGTCGGATTCCTGGTCAACAAGAAGCTCGGCGTTTCCAGCGCCAAGGAGCTCGATGGCGCGACCATCTGCATTCAGGCCGGTACCACCACCGAGCTGAACGTGTCCGACTACTTCCGCGCCAATGGCCTGAAGTACACCCCGATCACCTTCGACACTTCCGACGAAAGCGCCAAGTCGCTGGAGTCCGGGCGTTGCGACGTGCTGACCTCCGACAAGTCGCAGCTGTTCGCCCAACGCTCCAAGCTGGCGGCGTCGAGCGACTATGTCGTGCTGCCGGAAACCATCTCCAAGGAGCCGCTGGGCCCGGTGGTGCGCAAGGGCGACGAAGACTGGTTCAGCATCGTCAAGTGGACCCTGTTCGCCATGCTCAATGCCGAGGAGGCGGGGATCACCTCGAAGAACGTCGAGGCCGAGGCCAAGTCCACCAAGAACCCGGACGTCGCTCGACTGCTGGGCGCCGATGGTGAATATGGCAAGGACCTCAAGCTGCCCAAGGACTGGGTAGTGCAGATCGTCAAGCAAGTCGGCAACTATGGTGAGGTGTTCGAGAAGAACCTGGGCCAGGGCACCGACCTGAAGATCGACCGCGGCATGAACGCCCTGTGGAACAACGGCGGCATCCAGTACGCACCTCCAGTGCGCTGATGGTTGCCTCCTGCGGCGGCATCCCGCCGCCGCAGGCTGTTCGAATCCCTACTGTCCGGGGCATTTCATGCAAAATCAAATCGGCGCACGAAAGGGCTTGTCCCTGAGCGATCCACGTGTGCGCGCGTGGCTGTTCCAGATCCTCACGATCATCTTCGTGGTGGGCCTGGGCTGGTACCTGTTCCATAACACGCAAACCAACCTGCAACACCGGGGCATCACCTCGGGCTTCGACTTCCTCGACCGCAGTGCCGGCTTTGGCATCGCCCAGCATCTGATTCCCTATGTAGAGTCCGATAGCTATGCGCGGGTGTTCGTCATCGGCCTGCTCAACACGCTGTTGGTCACCTTCATCGGCGTGGTCCTGGCAACGATCCTCGGTTTCAGCATCGGCGTGGCGCGGTTGTCGCCGAACTGGATGATCAGCAAGCTGGCGACGGTTTACGTGGAAACCTTCCGCAACATCCCTCCCTTGCTGCAGATCCTGTTCTGGTACTTTGCCGTGTTCCTGACCCTGCCGGGGCCGCGCAGCAGCATCAATATCGAAGACACCTTCTTCATCAGCAACCGTGGCCTGAACATGCCTGGCGCGTCCATGGCCGATGGCTTCTGGCCTTTCGTGGTCGCCCTGGTGCTGGCGGTGGTGGCAATCATGGCGATGGTGCGGTATGCCAACAAGCGCTTCGACGAAACCGGCGAACCGTTCCACAAGTTCTGGGTAGGGCTTGGGTTGTTCCTGGTCATTCCCGGCGCCTGTGCCTTGCTGTTCGGCAGCCCGGTGCACTGGGAAATGCCTGAACTCAAGGGATTCAACTTCGTGGGCGGTTGGGTGCTGATCCCTGAGCTGCTGGCGTTGACGCTGGCCCTGACCATCTACACCGCAGCGTTCATCGCTGAAATCGTGCGTTCGGGCATCCGCTCGGTCAGCCACGGTCAGACCGAGGCGGCGCGTTCGCTCGGTCTGCGCGAGGGGCCGACGCTGCGTAAGGTGATCATCCCCCAGGCACTGCGGGTGATCATTCCGCCGCTGACCAGCCAATACCTGAACCTGGCGAAGAACTCGTCGCTGGCTGCTGGCATCGGCTATCCGGAGATGGTGTCGCTGTTCGCCGGTACCGTGCTCAACCAGACCGGCCAGGCCATCGAGGTGATCGCCATCACCATGAGTGTCTATCTCGCCATCAGCATCAGCATCTCGCTGCTGATGAACTGGTACAACAAGCGCATTGCGCTGATCGAGCGATGAGGATACGCCCGTGACTGCCCATGTTTTCAAACCTGACATGCCGCCACCGGTGAAAACCGTCGGCGCGCTCGCATGGATGCGTGCCAACCTGTTCTCCAGTTGGCTCAATACCCTGTTGACGCTGTTCGCTGTCTACCTGATCTGGCTGATCGTGCCGCCGTTGCTGCAATGGGCGCTGCTGGATGCCAACTGGGTCGGCACCACCCGCGCCGACTGCACCAAGGACGGCGCCTGCTGGGTGTTCGTGCAGCAGCGCTTCGGCCAGTTCATGTATGGCTACTACCCCACGGAGCTGCGCTGGCGCGTGGACCTCACCGTGTGGCTGGCGGTGCTGGGTGCTGCGCCGCTGTTCATCAACCGTTTCCCGCGCAAGGCGTTATACGGTCTGTGCTTCCTGGTGCTGTACCCGATCCTTGCCTACATCCTGCTGCATGGCGGTTATTTCGGGCTGAGGAACGTCGCCACCAGCCAGTGGGGCGGCCTGATGCTGACCCTGGTGATCGCCACCGTGGGCATCGCCGGCGCCTTGCCGCTGGGCATCCTCTTGGCACTGGGGCGACGTTCGCAGATGCCGGCGGTGAAGGTCGTGTGCGTCACCTTCATCGAGTTCTGGCGCGGCGTGCCGCTGATCACCGTGCTGTTCATGTCGTCGGTGATGTTGCCGTTGTTCCTGCCCGAAGGCATGAGCTTCGACAAGCTGCTGCGGGCAATGATCGGGGTGATCCTGTTCCAGTCGGCCTATGTCGCCGAGGTTGTGCGCGGCGGGCTGCAGGCTATTCCCAAGGGGCAATACGAAGCGGCCGCGGCCATGGGGCTGGGGTACTGGCGCTCGATGGGCCTGGTGATCCTGCCGCAGGCGCTCAAACTGGTGATACCCGGCATCGTCAATACGTTCATCGCACTGTTCAAGGACACCAGCCTGGTGATCATCATCGGCCTGTTCGACCTGCTCAACAGCGTCAAGCAGGCGGCGGCCGACCCCGCGTGGTTAGGCATGGCAACCGAGGGCTACGTGTTCGCGGCCCTGGTGTTCTGGATTTTCTGTTTCGGTATGTCCCGCTACTCCATGCATCTGGAGCGCAAGCTGGACACTGGCCACAAGCGTTAGGAGTTTCGTCATGAGTGAAGCGATCAAGCAGCCTGCCGGCCCCGAAGGCATCATCCAGATGCAGGGCGTGAACAAATGGTACGGCCAGTTCCACGTTCTGAAAGACATCAACCTGAACGTGCGCCAAGGTGAGCGCATCGTGCTCTGTGGTCCGTCGGGGTCGGGCAAGTCGACCACCATCCGTTGCCTCAACCGCCTGGAGGAGCACCAACAGGGCCGCATTGTCGTCGATGGTGTGGAACTGACCAACGACCTCAAGCAGATCGAGGCGATTCGCCGCGAAGTGGGCATGGTGTTCCAGCATTTCAACCTGTTCCCGCACCTGACCATCCTCGAGAACTGCACCCTGGCGCCGATGTGGGTCCGTAAGATGCCACGGCGCAAGGCCGAGGAAATCGCCATGCATTACCTGGAGCGGGTGCGCATCCCTGAGCAGGCGCACAAGTACCCGGGGCAGTTGTCCGGTGGCCAACAGCAGCGTGTGGCGATTGCCCGTGCGCTTTGCATGAAACCTAAGATCATGTTGTTCGACGAGCCGACTTCGGCGCTGGACCCGGAAATGGTCAAGGAGGTATTGGACACCATGGTGGGGCTGGCCGAGGATGGCATGACCATGCTTTGCGTGACCCATGAGATGGGCTTCGCCCGCACCGTGGCGAACCGGGTGATCTTCATGGACAAGGGGGAAATCGTCGAGCAGGCGTCACCGGATGAGTTCTTCGATCGGCCACGTAGCGATCGGACCAAGCTGTTCCTCAGCCAGATCCTGCATTGATGTAACCGGGGCCGCTTTGCGGCCCCAACCAACCCAACTACTTCTCTTCCGGCGTGACCACCGGCGCAGGTGGCGGTCGCAGCCCCACCTCGGCGATCAGTTTCAGTTGCTGGCCGTTGCGCATCACCTCGATGGTGATCTTCTCGTTGGGCTTGATCCGCGCGACCTGGTTCATCGACTTGCGCCCGTCACCGGCCGGCTCGCCGTTGATGCTCAGGATCACGTCGCCCAGATGCAGTCCCGCCTTCTGCGCCGGACCGTCGCGGAAGATCCCGGCAACCACGATGCCCGGGCGTCCCTCCATGCCGAACGATTCGGCCAGTTCCTGGCTCAGTGGCTGCACCTCGATGCCCAGCCAACCACGGATGACCTGGCCATGCTCGATGATCGATTTCATCACTTCCAGGGCGAGCTTCACCGGAATGGCGAAGCCGATGCCTTGTGAGCCACCGGACTTGGAGAAGATCGCCGTGTTGATGCCGATCAGGTTGCCGTTGGCATCGATCAAGGCGCCCCCGGAGTTGCCCGGGTTGATCGCCGCGTCGGTCTGGATGAAGTCTTCGTAGTTGTTCAGGCCCAGTTGGTTACGCCCAGTGGCGCTGATGATGCCCATGGTCACGGTCTGGCCGACCCCGAACGGATTGCCGATGGCCAGCGAGACGTCGCCGATGTGGATGTTGTCGGAGCGGCCGATGGTGATCGCCGGCAGGTTCTTCAGGTCGATCTTCAGCACCGCGAGATCGGTCTCGGGATCGCTGCCGATGACCCTGGCCAGGGTTTCGCGACCATCCTTGAGCGCCACCACGATTTGGTCGGCGCCGCTGGTGACGTGGTTGTTGGTCAGCAGGTAGCCCTCGGGACTCATGATCACCGCCGAGCCCAGGCTCGATTCCCAGCGCCGCTGCTTGGGCAGGTTGTCGCCGAAGAAACGGCGGAACTGAGGGTCTTCGAACAGCGGGTGGGCACTCTTGTTGACCACCTTGGTGGTGTACAGGTTGACCACGGCCGGGGCGGCGAGCGTCACGGCCTCGGCGTAGGACACCGGGCCCTGCATGATCTGCGAGGTCTGCGGCGCCTGCTGCAAGTTGACGTCCTGGCTGGGCAGCCCGACCCATTCCGGGAAGCGCTGGATGATCAGTATGGCGATCAATACACCGGTGAACAGGGGCCATCCAAAGTAACGCAAAGCCTTGAACATGAACGATTCCTGAGAGAGGCGGGGGCCAATGGCTGCGCGACACGTCGCGAACGCGCGCGATCATACACCGGTTTCCCCGATGCCAGCGACGGCCCATAATGGCGGGCATTATACGGGCGTTGAGCCCAAGAAAAGCGCAGATTTCGAGGAGATTTTCCATGGCCGTTGCACTCAATACCCTGGTCGAGGAAGCAGAGCGCTACCTGGGCAGTACCAAAATCCAGGATTACTGTCCCAACGGCCTGCAGGTCGAAGGCCGCCCCCAGGTCAGCCGCATCGTCAGTGGCGTGACCGCCAGTCAGGCCTTGCTGGACGCCGCGGTTGAGGCCGGGGCCGACCTCGTCCTGGTGCACCATGGATACTTCTGGAAGGGCGAGAACCCGTGCATCACAGGGATCAAGCAGCGCCGCCTGAAGACCCTGCTCAAGCACGACATCAGCCTGCTGGCCTTCCACCTGCCTTTGGACGTGCATCCGGACGTCGGCAACAACGTGCAATTGGCGCGCCAGCTGGATATCACCGTCGAAGGCGCGCTGGACCCGAACGATGCCAAGGTGGTCGGGCTGGTCGGCTCGCTCGCCGAGCCTGTGACCCCCCGCGATTTCGCTCGACGGGTACAGGAAGTGACGGGGCGCGAGCCGCTGCTGGTCGAAGGAGACGAGGTGATCCGTCGGGTCGGCTGGTGCACCGGTGGCGGGCAGGGCTTCATCGACACGGCGATCGCTGTCGGGGTCGACCTGTTCATCAGTGGCGAGGCGTCGGAGCAGACCTTCCACAGTGCCCGTGAGAACGGCATCAGCTTTATCGCCGCCGGCCACCATGCCACCGAGCGCTATGGCGTGCAGGCCTTGGGCGACTACCTGGCGCGGCGCTTTGCCTTGGAACATCTGTTCATCGATTGTCCGAATCCAATCTGACGACGCTGGCCCAAACCCCCAGTCATATGGTTAGACTTTTTCGGTCTAGTCCGCCGCCTAAATAGAATTATCCGCTGTGATAAAGTGGCTCGCTCGAACACGGCCCGCAGGCCGTCCATAAGATCGTTTTTCGTGAGTAGCCATGGTCGACAAACTGACGCACTTGAAACAGCTGGAGGCGGAAAGCATCCATATCATCCGCGAGGTGGCCGCCGAGTTCGACAACCCGGTGATGCTCTACTCGATCGGCAAGGATTCCGCCGTGATGCTGCACCTGGCGCGCAAGGCCTTCTTCCCAGGCAAGCTGCCATTCCCGGTGATGCATGTCGACACCCAGTGGAAATTCCAGGAGATGTACCGCTTCCGCGACAAGATGGTCGAGGAAATGGGCCTGGAGCTGATCACCCACGTCAACCCAGAGGGTGTGGCGCAGGGCATCAACCCGTTCACCCATGGCAGCTCCAAGCACACCGACATCATGAAGACCCAGGGCCTCAAGCAGGCGCTGGACAAGCATGGTTTCGATGCCGCCTTCGGTGGTGCCCGCCGCGACGAAGAGAAGTCCCGGGCCAAGGAGCGCGTCTACTCGTTCCGTGACAGCAAGCACCGCTGGGATCCGAAGAACCAGCGTCCCGAGTTGTGGAACGTGTACAACGGCAAGGTCAACAAAGGCGAGTCGATCCGCGTCTTCCCGCTGTCGAACTGGACCGAGCTGGACATCTGGCAGTACATCTACCTCGAAGGCATCCCGATCGTGCCGCTGTACTTCGCCGCCGAACGCGAAGTCATCGAGAAGAACGGCACCCTGATCATGATCGACGACGATCGCATCCTCGAACACCTCTCCGAGGAAGAGAAGGCACGCATCGTCAAGAAGAAGGTCCGTTTCCGTACCCTCGGCTGCTACCCATTGACGGGCGCTGTCGAGTCGGAAGCCGAGACGCTCACCGACATCATTCAGGAAATGCTCCTGACGCGCACTTCCGAGCGCCAGGGCCGAGTCATCGACCACGATGGCGCCGGTTCCATGGAAGACAAGAAACGTCAGGGGTACTTCTAAGCTTTAAGTTACAAGCGGCAAGCTGCAAGAAAGAAGCAGAACGCATAGCTTCTGATTTTTTGTGGACTGCCGCCTGCATTGCGGGTGCACAGGGAGTACCTGCAGTGGATTTTGAGAAGTTGCTGGTTTGGCAGCGGAGTAAAGGTTTAGCCGTTGAGATGTATCAGGCATTTGCCGGCTGCCGGGATTTCGGATTCAGGTCTCAGATCACCCGTGCAGCGGTTTCGATTCCCTCCAACATTGCTGAGGGGATGGAGCGTGGAGGTTCGCGAGAAAAGGCATGGTTTCTGAGCGTAGCGAAGGGATCCTGCGCCGAGTTGCGAACTCAACTGATCATCGCTGGTGAAATCGGTTACTTGCCATCTGAACTGGCCGACGACTGGATTACCGAGACCCGTGAGCTCTCCAGAATGCTCGCAGGGTTGATCAACAAAATTTCTAACTAACTGTACGCCGACAAGCTTGCTGCTTGAAGCTTACAGCTTGGAGCTTGAATGCAATGAGTCACCAATCCGATTTGATCAGCGAAGACATCCTCGCTTATCTGGCTCAGCACGAGCGTAAAGAACTGCTGCGTTTCCTCACCTGCGGCAACGTGGATGATGGCAAGAGCACCCTGATCGGGCGCCTGCTGCACGACTCCAAGATGATCTACGAGGACCACCTCGAGGCCATCACCCGTGATTCGAAGAAGTCCGGCACCACTGGCGAGGAAGTCGACCTGGCGCTGCTGGTCGACGGCCTGCAGGCCGAGCGCGAGCAAGGCATCACTATCGATGTCGCCTACCGCTACTTCTCCACCGCCAAGCGCAAGTTCATCATCGCCGACACCCCGGGCCACGAGCAGTACACCCGCAACATGGCTACCGGCGCTTCGACCTGCGACCTGGCGATCATCCTGGTCGATGCCCGCTATGGCGTGCAGACCCAGACCCGTCGGCACAGCTACATCGCTTCGTTGCTGGGCATCAAGCACATCGTCGTCGCGGTCAACAAGATGGACCTCAAGGGCTTTGATGAGCAGGTCTTCGAGTCGATCAAGGCCGATTACCTGAAGTTCGCCGAGGCCATCAACCTGACTCCGAGCAGCCTGCACTTCGTACCGATGTCGGCGCTCAAGGGCGACAACGTGGTCAACCGCAGCGAGCGTTCGCCTTGGTACACCGGCCCTGCGCTGATGGAAATTCTCGAGACCGTCGAGGTCGCGGCCGACCGCAACTTCACCGATCTGCGTTTCCCGGTGCAGTACGTCAACCGCCCGAACCTGAACTTCCGCGGCTTCGCCGGCACCCTCGCCAGTGGCGTGGTGCACAAGGGCGACGAGATCGTGGTCCTGCCGTCGGGCAAGAGCAGCCGGGTCAAGTCCATCGTCACCTACGAAGGTGAACTGGAAAACGCAGGTCCTGGCCAGGCCGTGACCCTGACCATGGAAGACGAAATCGACATCTCCCGTGGCGACCTGCTGGTGCATGCCGACAACGTGCCGCCGGTGACCGACCAGTTCGACGCCATGTTGGTGTGGATGGCCGAGGAGCCGATGCTCCCGGGCAAGAAATACGACATCAAGCGCGCCACCAGCTATGTACCGGGCTCGATTGCCAGCATCACCCACAAGGTCGATGTGAACACCCTCGAGAAGGACGCTGCCAGCGCGCTGCAACTGAACGAGATCGGTCGCGTCAAGGTATCCCTGGACAGCGCCATCGCCCTGGACGGCTATGACAGCAACCGCACCACCGGTGCGTTCATCGTCATCGACCGCCTGACCAACGGCACCGTCGGCGCCGGCATGATCATCGCCCCGCCAGTACTGCCGCACGGCAGCACCGGCCAGCACGGCAAGCAGGCTCACGTGTCCACCGAAGAGCGTGCCCTGCGCTTCGGCCAGCAGCCGGCCACCGTGCTGTTCAGCGGCCTGTCCGGCGCTGGCAAGAGCACCCTGGCCTATGCCGTGGAGCGCAAGCTGTTCGACATGGGGCGAGCGGTGTACGTGCTCGATGGCCAGAACCTGCGTCACGATCTGAACAAGGGTCTGCCCCAGGATCGCGCCGGTCGCACCGAGAACTGGCGCCGCGCCGCTCACGTGGCGCGTCAGTTCAACGAAGCCGGTATGCTGACCCTGGCCGCCTTCGTGGCCCCTGACGCCGAGGGCCGCGAGCAGGCCAAGGCGCTGATCGGCAAGGACCGTCTGGTCACCGTCTACGTCCAGGCCTCGCCACTGGCCTGCCGCGAGCGTGACCCGCAAGGCCTGTACGCCGCGGGCGGCGACAACATCCCGGGCGAGAGCTTCCCGTACGATGTGCCGCTGGATGCCGATGTTGTGATCGATACCCAGGTCACCAGCGTCGAGGAAGGTGTGAAGCAGGTGCTGGATGCGTTGCGTCAGCGTGGTGCTATCTAAGCGTTGATGTTGTGTGAGAAACCCCGCTTCGGCGGGGTTTTTTTCGTTTTTGGGTTGGGTGGGGTGGGGCTCGTCGGAGGATTTTTGGCGGGTTTGAGATTGAGCGCCACTGCAACTAAGGCAAGCACCAGCGGCCCATCTCGCCATTCCGAAGGACGCCCTCTTGAAACTGTTATCGATGCGGGGAGTTCAGCTTTGTGAAATTTGCAGTGATCGGTAGTGTTCTTGATAGTCTATATCTCTTTTGCAGCCTGGTCGGTATGGGTCCATGTCGCACTTGAGCGTCGTGTTCTTGTCGTTAGGGTCCCACGACCAACTACTGCTGTATCTGGATAGCATTATAAGAGTGTTTAAAATTCTAAGGTTTAGTCGCTTCGTGGCGTACTGCCTCATTGTAGAGCGGGCGCTATTTCGTCTATAGCATTCCGTTGTTCTTGGCTTTCAATGTAACGGACCAGTTCTGCTGGGTTTAAGCAGAACTGCATGTGAGGGTCCATATCGCACTTGAATTGCTCTTCATGGTTGTGTTCGTATAGAAGCCATCTGCCGCCGCAGCCCGAAAGCAGGGTGCACAAGACAATAATGTATTTCATGTTGGCTGCTCTCCTTGTCCTTGGGGGTATGTCAGATCACTCTGTCATAGAATAGGAAGTGAAGAAGGACGGTTTTGTGCGTGAAATTTCAATCCTGATCGTAGGAAAATTCGAGGCGCTGATTAGGTGATCTTTCCGAGTGGCTTCGCCTTTGTCTGATCTGGAATTATGACTGCCTGAGCCTCGCTAGACGATTGCTTTCAGGTTTCACTGATTCTTGATTAAGGTATATAAAGATGGCTAAATACAGAAAAGTTCATGTCGAGCGGTTCCGCGGTTCTGGGGGCGTTGTGCTTCCCCCGAACCAGGCGATGAGTGCAGGGGATTTCATAAGATCTCCAAACGGACGCTATATTTTGCGTCTTCGTCCTGATGGAAACTTAGTGCTAGAGGATCGTGGTGTTGTGATCTGGGTGGCTAATGAGAAGCAGCCGCATAGCTATACGTTTAAACTAAGAAAGCGGGAGACGCTTCACTTTATAGTAAAAAATTCAGGGTTCCTCTATGACCCTTCTCGAAGCCGGATATGGTCGGCCCAAGCCACTGAAACCCGGGATACATCCTATTGGCGCCATAACCATCTAGCCGTCACAGACATAGGGAATATAGAAATTTATGATGGTAGGAACGGGGATATCAGGTGGGCGCGGACAGGATTTGTACCAGGCCGACTTCGTCGCCGGGAGAAGATATTTCCACATGTTGATCTGCCTATACTTGATCCACAATTTGAGTTGAAGCATAATTATCCGTAAGTTTTAGGATTTAGATTAGGCCGCAATGGCTCCAAGTCGAGCCAGTGAATATTGTAGTTGGCATGACTTGGAGACATTGTGGTTGTAGTCGTTGCAGGGTTGGATCAGGTTTGGGGTGTCTGCAGTGAACGATAATATTCTTTGTAGTCTATGTCTCTTTTGCAGCCTGGTCGGTATGGGTCCATGTCGCATTTAAATGTTGTGTTTTTGTTGTTTGGATCCCATGACCAACTGTTGCTGCATCCGGAGATAAATATTAAAATTATTAGGCCTAGTGGTTTCATGGCGTGCTCACATATCTAAAGGTCGCGCCATTTTGGTTGCGGGCTATTTCGCTGGATACTTTGGTTTTCTACCGCTTTAGCAGGAAATGTTTCTTGTTGGTGTACGAAAAATTACACGTTAGAATTTTGTGTCTATCGGCTTGTGCATGGTTGCAGAGTTTTAATGGTTGAGTATCGCGTGATGCCGTGGAGGCCGGACTAAAATTTTGGGTTGAAGGTGTGTAAAAAGGTATGATAGTTGCCTCATATGTGCATTTTTGTCACTGGGATCACCCGCTTTTCCTTCGCCGCCTTATAAGAAAAGCTCGAATAGATCTCCTTCACTCCTGGCAATCGCTGCAGCACTTCGCGCGTAAATTCCCCAAATGATTCCAAATCCCGCGCCAATATCTCCAGCAAAAAATCATATCGCCCAGAAATGTTATGGCAGGCGACGATCTCTGGTATCTCCATCAACCGCCGCTCGAACGCCAGCGCCATCTCCTTGGTATGCGAATCCATCATGATGCTGACGAACGCCGTCACGCCAAATCCCAACGACTTGGGTGACAGAATGGCCTGATACCCTGTTATGTAGCCATTGTCCTCGAGCAACTTGACCCGCCGCCAGCACGGCGAGGTGGTCAGCGCCACCTGATCGGCAAGTTCGGAAATGGTCAGCCGGGCGTTGTCCTGCAAGGCGGCGAGCAGGGCGCGATCGGTACGGTCGAGCGTGTTTGGCATTTGGTGCCCTCCTGAAGGGTTTTTTATTGTTTTCATTCCAAAACCAACCTGATTGCGTGGGCAATTTTGAAAAGATTCGGGCTGCCTGGTGGCATAAGCTTAGAACAAACCACCAGAGGTTGTTGCCATGCGCGCCTCCCATAACAACAGCGGTTTTTCCACGCGAGCCATCCATCACGGCTACGACCCGCTCTCCCATGGCGGCGCCTTGGTGCCGCCGGTCTACCAGACCGCCACCTACGCTTTTCCGACCGTCGAGTACGGCGCCGCGTGCTTTGCCGGGGAGGAGGGTGGGCATTTCTACAGCCGCATCTCCAACCCGACCCTGGCCCTGCTGGAGCAGCGCATGGCCTCGCTGGAGGGCGGCGAAGCGGGGCTGGCGCTCGCTTCGGGCATGGGAGCCATTACCTCGACCTTGTGGACCCTGCTGCGGCCAGGAGACGAGCTGATCGTCGGGCGTACCGTCTACGGTTGTACGTTCGCCTACATGCACCATGGCCTTGGCGAATTCGGAATCAAAGTCCGCCATGTCGATCTCAACGATCCCAAGGCTTTGAAAGCAGCGATCAGCCACAAGACGCGGATGATCTACTTCGAGACCCCGGCCAACCCAAACATGCAGTTGGTCGATATCGCGGCAGTGGCCGAGGCCGCGCGTGGCCATGACCTGCAGGTGGTGGTCGACAACACCTACTGCACGCCTTACCTGCAGCGGCCCCTGGAGCTAGGGGCGGACCTCGTGGTGCATTCGGCCACCAAGTATCTCAGCGGCCATGGCGATATCACCGCCGGCCTGGTGGTCGGACGCAAGGCGTTGATCGACAGGATTCGACAGGAGGGCCTCAAGGACATGACCGGGGCGGTATTGTCGCCCCACGATGCGGCGTTGCTGATGCGTGGCATCAAGACCCTGGCATTGCGCATGGACCGCCACTGCGGCAATGCGCAGCAGGTAGCCGAGTTTCTTGCCCGCCAGCCGCAGGTTGAACTGATTTACTATCCCGGACTGCCCTCGTTCACCCAGTTCGACCTGGCCCAGCGGCAGATGCGCCAGCCGGGCGGGATGATCGCGTTCGAGCTCAAGGGTGGGATCGAGGCTGGGCGGCGTTTCATGAACGCCCTGCAATTGTTCGCCAGGGCGGTGAGCCTGGGAGATGCCGAGTCGCTGGCGCAACATCCGGCAAGCATGACTCATTCGAGCTATACGCCCAAGGAGCGGGCGCACCACGGGATCTCCGAGGGGTTGGTGCGGTTGTCGGTGGGGTTGGAGGATGTGGAGGATTTGCTGGGGGATATCGAGCAGGCGTTGGAGGCGTGTAGCTAGGTTTGCGGTGCGGGCCCCTTCGCGGGCAAGCCCGCTCCCACAGGTAACCACGGGATTCGACGGTGCGCCTGTGGGAGCGGGCTTGCCCGCGAAGGGGCCAGTGATATCGCCCACAAAAAAGGCCTCTCACGAGGCCTTCTTGCATTCTATTTCAGCGAATCAACGCTTCAGCCCGTAGCTCTCATCGAGCATGCCCGGCGAGTTCGGCGTTTTCGGCGCATAGTCGCGTGGCACTTCGGCGGTGTCCTTCGGTGGCGTCAGGCGGTCGCGCTGGCCCTGCGCAGCTTCGGAGTGCAGGGCGGCCAGCAGGCGTTGACGGGTCAGGTCGTCGAGGGCCAGGGTGTTGGCGCCGTCGGCCAGGTGATCCTGGACGTCCTGGTAGCTCTGGGTCAGTTTTTTCACCAGCACGGCAGTGCTGTTGAAGTGGGTCACCACTTCGTGCTGGTAGTTGTCGAAGCGCTTCTGAATATCGTCCAGCTGACGCTGGGTACTGCTTGGCGCAGCATTGGGCAGCAGGCGGGCCGCGATGAAACCGACCGCCACGCCAATGACCAGGGCCAGGGTTGGCAACAACCAAACAAGGAGCGAGAGTTCCACGAGTCCTTCCTCTATAAACGGCTTTGCTTTACGTTAACGGCTCAGACCTGCGCTGTATACCGCGAGCGATCGCAAATCAGAACAGAATTCTTCAGCTAGACGAATAGACCCAACCCGAGGTCACGGAGTAGTACCTTGCTCGTGCGCGAAACCCCCTTGTTCATCGACGGCCCTTGCGGCCAGTTGGAAGCCTTGTACCTGGACGTGGCCGATGCCCGCGGCGCGGTCCTGATCTGCCATCCCAACCCGGTCCAGGGCGGCACCATGCTCAACAAGGTGGTTTCGACCCTGCAACGCACCGCCCGTGATGCCGGCTACGTGACCTTGCGCTTCAACTACCGGGGCGTTGGCCAGAGCGCGGGCAGCCATGACATGGGCGCTGGCGAGGTGGCCGATGCCGAAGCCGCCGCTGCCTGGCTGCGCGAGCGCCACCCGCAACTACCATTGGTGCTGATGGGCTTCTCGTTCGGCGGCTTCGTCGCCACCAGCCTGGCCGGTCGCCTGGAAAGCCAGGGCGAGACCTTGCAGCATCTGTTCATGATCGCTCCGGCAGTGATGCGACTGACGCCCGAGTTCCCACTGCCGCAACGGTGCCCGATCAGCCTGGTTCAGCCTGATGCGGATGAAGTGGTTGACCCCCAGCTGGTCTACGCCTGGTCCGACGCACTCGGTCGCCCCCATGAGCTGCTGAAAGTGGCAGAATGCGGACACTTCTTCCATGGCAAGCTGACCGATCTGAAGGATCTGCTGCTGCCGCGCCTTTCGAACTGAGCCAAGCCTGAATAAGCGAACACCATGACCACGCGCATTCTCACCGGTATCACCACCACCGGCACTCCGCACCTGGGCAACTACGCCGGGGCCATCCGTCCGGCGATCGTCGCCAGCCAGCAGCCGGGTGCCGACTCGTTCTATTTCCTGGCCGACTACCACGCCCTGATCAAGTGCGACGACCCGCTGCGCATCCAGCGTTCGCGTCTGGAAATCGCTGCTACCTGGCTGGCCGGTGGGCTGGACCCGAACAAGGTGACCTTCTACCGTCAGTCCGATATCCCCGAAATTCCCGAGCTGACCTGGCTGCTCACCTGTGTCGCTGCCAAGGGCCTGCTCAATCGCGCCCATGCCTACAAGGCCTCGGTGGACAAGAACGTGGAAAACGGCGAAGACCCGGACGCCGGTGTGACCATGGGGCTTTTCAGCTACCCCGTGCTGATGGCCGCCGACATCCTGATGTTCAACGCCCACAAGGTGCCGGTTGGCCGTGACCAGATCCAGCACGTCGAGATGGCCCGCGACATCGGCCAGCGCTTCAATCACCTGTTCGGCCAGGGCAAGGATTTCTTCGCCCTGCCTGAGGCGGTGATCGAAGAAAGCGTGGCGACCCTTCCTGGGCTGGACGGCCGCAAGATGTCCAAGAGCTACGACAACACCATCCCGCTGTTCACCAGCGCCAAGGACATGAAAGACGCCATCTCGCGCATCGTCACCGACTCGCGCGCGCCCGGTGAGGCCAAGGATCCGGACAACGCGCACCTGTTCACCCTGTTCCAGGCCTTCTCCACCCCGGCGCAGTGCGCCGAGTTCCGCGACGAGCTATTGCAGGGGTTGGGTTGGGGCGAAGCCAAGCAGCGTCTGTTCCAGCTGCTCGACGGCCAGCTGGCAGAGAAGCGTGAGCACTATCACCAACTCATCTCGCGCCCATCTGACCTGGAGGACATTCTCCTGGCCGGTGCTGCCAAGGCACGCAAGATCGCCACGCCGTTCCTCGAGCAGTTGCGTGAAGCCGTTGGCCTGCGTTCATTCCGCAGTAGCGTGCAGGCCACTGCCGAGGTCAAGAAGAAGGCCACCAAGACTGCGCGGTTCGTCAGCTTCCGCGACGAAGACGGCAGCTTCCGCTTCCGCCTGCTGGGCGCCGATGGCGAGCAATTGCTGCTGTCGCGCAGCTTCGCCGACGGCAAGAGCGCGGGTGCCGTCAGCAAGCAGTTGCAGCAGGGTGGCGAGGCCGATGTGCGGGTCGAGGGGCTTGGTTTCAGTCTGTGGTTGAACGGCGAGCAGGTAGCCGACGGACCGCAGTTCGAGGCCGCCGAGGCCCGTGACGCGGCCATCCAGACCCTACGCGAGGCGCTTGCCCCGCAAGTGGACTGAGGCATATTGACGCAAGTCTGATTGCCATAAGGCGGGCCGGTCGCTACAGTGACGGCCCGTTTTTTGTTGCCTCGCTAACGAATCATGACGCCCCTAGAACGATATCAAGCAGATCTGAAACGTCCCGACTTCTTCCATGACGCGGCGCAGGAAACTGCGGTGCGTCACCTGCAGCGCCTGTACGATGACCTGGTGCACGCGCAGAACAACAAGCCCGGCATGTTCGGCAAGCTGTTCGGCAAGAAGGACCAGACGCCGGTCAAGGGCCTGTACTTCTGGGGTGGGGTGGGTCGTGGCAAGACCTATCTGGTCGATACCTTCTTCGAGGCACTGCCGTTCAAGCAGAAGATGCGGACGCACTTCCACCGCTTCATGAAGCGTGTGCATGAGGAAATGAAGACTCTCAAGGGTGAGAAGAATCCGCTGACCATCATCGCCAAGCGCTTCAGCGAAGAGGCCAAGGTGATCTGCTTCGACGAGTTCTTCGTGTCCGACATCACCGATGCGATGATCCTCGGCACCTTGATGGAGGAGCTGTTCAAGAACGGCGTATCGCTGGTGGCGACCTCCAACATCGTCCCGGACGGCCTTTATAAAGACGGCCTGCAGCGGGCGCGCTTCCTGCCTGCCATCGCCATGATCAAGCAGTACACCGACGTGGTGAACGTCGACAGCGGGGTCGATTATCGCCTGCGTCATCTGGAACAGGCCGAACTGTTCCACCATCCGCTCAACGAGGCGGCGCACCAGAGCATGCGCGCCAGCTTCAAGGCGTTGACCCCGGAGTGCACCCAGGCTGTCGAGAACGACGTGCTGATGATCGAAAATCGTCCGATCACAGCCCTGCGGACCTGCGACGACGTCGCCTGGTTCGACTTCCGTGCCCTGTGCGACGGGCCGCGTAGCCAGAATGACTACATCGAACTGGGCAAGATCTTCCACGCCGTGCTGCTGAGCAACGTCGAGCAGATGGGCGTGACCACCGACGACATTGCCCGCCGGTTCATCAACATGGTGGACGAGTTCTACGACCGCAACGTCAAGCTGATCATCTCGGCCGAGGTCGAACTCAAGGACCTATACACCGGTGGGCGCCTGGCCTTCGAGTTCCAGCGTACCCTGAGCCGCTTGCTGGAGATGCAGTCCCACGAGTTCCTGTCGCGGGCACACAAGCCCTGAAGGGCAGCAACGCAAGCCTCAAGCTGCTGTCATGCCTCCTGCATGAACTGCTGCCGGTACTGGTTGGGTGACAACTCGGTGTGCTGGCGGAACAACCGTGCAAAGAAGCTGGCATCGTCGTAGCCCACTTCGTAGCTGATGGTCTTGATGCTCTTGCGAGTGCTCGACAGCAGGCCCTTGGCCGTTTCGATCCGCAGCCGCTGCAGGTAATGCAGCGGCTTGTCGCCGGTGGCGCCCTGGAAACGGCGCATGAAGTTGCGGATGCTCATGCCATGGTTGCGCGCCACGTCCTCGAAGCGGAACTTGTCGGCGAAGTGCTCCTCCAGCCAGTGCTGAATCTGCAGGATGATCAGATCCTGGTGCAGCTTCTGGCCGCCGAAGCCCATGCGTCCCGGGGTGTAGTTGCGCTGCACTTCGTAGAGGATGTCACGCGACACGGCACGGGCCACGTTGGCGCCGCAGAAGCGTTCGATCAGATAGATGTAAAGGTCGCAGGCCGAGGTGGTGCCGCCGGCGCAATAGAGGTTGTCGGCATCGGTCAGGTGCTTGTCCTGGTTGAGCCGGACTTGTGGGAAGCGTTCGGCGAAACTGCCAAAGAAGCGCCAGTAGGTGGTCGCCTCCTTGCCGTCGAGCAGCCCTGCCTCGGCCAGCCAGAACACTCCGCTGGCCTCGGCGCACAGCACCGCCCCGCGGGCATGCTGCTCACGCAACCAGGGCAGCACTTGCGGATAGCGTTGCAACAGGTTGTCGAAGTCGTCCCAGAAGGCGGGAAGAATGATCACATCGGCATCGTCCAGGGTGCCGTCGACCGGTAGTTGCACATTGCTGAAACTGTCCACCGGTTGCCCATCCGGGCTCACCAGGGCGATCTCGAACATCGGTTGCAGGCCCAGGCCCATTTGCTTGCTGTAGCGCAGGCTGGCCAGGTGGAAGAAATCCTTGGCCTGCATCAGGGTAGAAGCGAATACCTTGTCGATGGCCAGGATGCTGACGCGGCGCAATGACGCCGAGGGTTGGGTAAACATCATTGTCGTTGTTCTTATAGGGTAGAGTGGTCAATCACCGGCTGGATCGTCTTATTTTTTGGCCGGTGTGTCTACCCCGATGGACCGCGTCGCATTCTTCGCGGCGCCGAACCGCCGCGAAGTAGGCGACACTGAACTCAGCTCAAGGCGCCGGGTTCGGCTGGTCCTGGTGAATCGCCTCGATCGCCGCCAGCAACTCGTCGCTGAGGCTCAGGTCCAGGCTCGCCAGGTTGCTGTCCAGTTGTTCCAGGCTGGTGGCGCCGATGATGTTGCTGGTGACGAACGGCTGACGGGTGACGAAGGCCAGGGCCATCTGCGCCGGGTCCAGTCCGTGGTCCTTGGCCAATTGCACATAGCGGCTGCAGGCCGCGACCGTCTGTGGGTTGGAGTAGCGGGCGAAGCGGCTGAACAGGGTCAGGCGGCCGTTTGCCGGGCGAGCGCCGTTTTCGTACTTGCCCGAGAGCATGCCGAAGGCCAGCGGGGAGTACGCCAGCAACCCGCATTGCTCACGGATCGCCACTTCTGCCAGGCCCACCTCGAAGCTGCGGTTGAGCAGGTTGTACGGGTTCTGGATCGACACCGCGCGCGGCCAGCCGCGGCTTTCGGCCAGTTGCAAGAACTTCATGGTGCCCCAGGGGGTTTCGTTGGACAGGCCAATATGGCGGATCTTGCCAGCCCTGACCTGTTCATCCAGCACCTCTAGGGTTTCCTCCAGAGGGGTGAAAAGGTCCTGGGGAAGGTGCTGGTAGCCCAGTTTGCCGAAGAAGTTGGTGCTGCGTTCTGGCCAATGCAATTGGTACAGGTCGATGCGGTCGGTGTGCAGGCGCTCCAGGCTGGCATCCAACGCGGCGACGATGTGCTGGCGGTTGTGCTTGAGCTGGCCGTCGCGAATGTGGCTGATGCCATTGCCCGGACCGGCGACCTTGCTCGCCAGCACCCAGTCGTCGCGGTCGCCTTGCGTGCGGAACCAGTTGCCGATGATGCGCTCGGTGGCAGCATAGGTCTCCGGACGCGGTGGCACCGGGTACATCTCGGCGGTATCGATGAAGTTGATGCCGTGGGCCTTGGCCCGGGAAATCTGCTCGAAGGCCTCATCCTGGGTGTTCTGCTCGCCCCAGGTCATGGTGCCCAGGCACAGGGCGCTGACGTCGAGGTCGGTACGACCGAGCTTGCGGTATTCCATCGGGAAGACTCTCCTGGCAAAGAAGCCCATAAAAGCAGGTTGAAATTTTTCGTGCAATCTGGATAATTCGGCAGCTCTCCGTATGGCGGAAGTGATGCACCGCCATGCAGGAAGAACCCCGTCGAACATTGGCGTGCCCGACCCGAGCCCCCAATAGCGTCAGTGTTCGGCTGCGCGCTTGCCCTTGGCAAGCCGTGCACTATCCAGTAAGATTCGCCGTCTATTTTTCGCTGGGCGGCCTCTGAGGCTTTAGAGAATGAAAACTTTTACTGCTAAACCGGAAACAGTAAAGCGCGAGTGGTTCGTAGTCGACGCCGCTGGCCAGACCCTGGGTCGTCTGGCTACCGAAATCGCTAGCCGTCTGCGTGGCAAGCACAAACCAGAATACACCCCTCACGTTGACACCGGCGACTACATCGTCGTCATCAACGCCGAGCAGGTTCGTGTGACTGGTGCCAAGTCTTCCGACAAGATGTACTACTCCCACTCCGGTTTCCCGGGCGGTATCAAGGAAATCAACTTCGAGAAGTTGATCGCCAAGGCCCCTGAGCGTGTTATCGAAACCGCGGTCAAAGGCATGCTGCCTAAGAACCCGCTGGGTCGCGACATGTACCGTAAGCTGAAAGTGTACGCGGGTGCTGCTCACCCACACACTGCTCAGCAGCCTCAAGAACTGAAGATCTAACGGGATAGTTCATTATGTCGGCGACTCAAAATTACGGCACTGGCCGTCGCAAGACCGCAACCGCTCGCGTTTTCCTGCGTCCGGGTACTGGTAACATCTCCATCAACAACCGTCCTCTGGACACCTTCTTCGGCCGCGAAACCGCTCGCATGGTTGTTCGCCAGCCGCTGGAGCTGACCGAGACCGTTGAGAAGTTCGACATCTACGTCACCGTCGCCGGTGGTGGTGTCAGCGGTCAAGCCGGTGCGATCCGTCACGGTATCACCCGCGCTCTGATGGAATACGACGAAACCCTGCGTGGCGCTCTGCGTCGTGCTGGCTACGTCACCCGCGATGCTCGTGAAGTCGAGCGTAAGAAAGTGGGTCTGCGTAAAGCGCGTAAGCGTCCTCAGTACTCCAAGCGTTAATACCGCTTCGGCAGTCGAGAAAAGCCCGGTTCCTTGGAACCGGGCTTTTTTTTTGGGCTTGAACTAACCTGTCAGCATGTCGGTGACCACTTGTCGCATAGACGCAGATCAAGCAAAGCGCGGGTTGTCGCCCCAGGTCGGGGTAATCACCTTGTCACTGTGTGGATTTGTTTCTTACCATGGCGACCGTTTTTGATGCCACTGACACAACCTAAGTAGAGGCCTGGTTCAACAGGTCAAGCAAGCTGATGGGAGAGGACTGAATGAGCAATGACGGCGTCAACGCAGGCCGGCGCCGCTTCCTCGTAGCCGCGACATCCGTGGTCGGGGCGGCGGGGGCAGTGGGGGCTGCGGTACCGTTCGTGGGGTCATGGTTTCCCAGTGCCAAGGCAAAGGCTGCCGGTGCACCGGTGAAGGTCAACGTCGCCAAGGTCGAACCCGGCCAGCAGATGGTGGCCGAATGGCGCGGCCAACCGGTGTTCATCGTGCGGCGAACCCAGGAAATCCTCGGCAACCTGAAGAAAATCGCCGGTGAGCTCGCCGACCCCGAATCCAAGGCTTCGGTACAACCAAAGTACGTCGACCCCGAGGTGCGCTCGATCAAGCCGGAAATCCTGCTCATCGTCGGCCTGTGTACTCATCTGGGTTGCTCGCCTACGTTCCGTCCCGAGGTGGCGCCTGCCGACCTGGGGCCGAAGTGGGTCGGTGGTTACTTCTGTCCTTGCCATGGTTCCCACTACGACCTCGCGGGGCGCGTCTACAAGTCCCAGCCGGCTCCGCTGAACATGCCGGTGCCGCCGCATTCGTACGAGTCTGACGACATCATCGTCATCGGCGTTGATCAGGAGAACGCATGATGAGCAAGTTCATGGACTGGATCGATGCTCGCTTCCCCGCCACCAAGATGTGGGAAGACCACCTGAGCAAGTACTACGCGCCGAAAAATTTCAACTTCCTGTATTTCTTTGGTTCCCTGGCACTGCTGGTGCTGGTGAACCAGATCGTCACTGGCGTCTGGCTGACCATGAGCTTCACGCCGTCGGCCGAGGAGGCCTTCGCCTCGGTCGAATACATCATGCGCGACGTCGAGTACGGCTGGATCCTGCGCTATCTGCACTCAACCGGCGCTTCGGCGTTCTTCATCGTCGTTTACCTGCACATGTTCCGCGGTCTGCTCTATGGTTCCTACCAGAAGCCGCGCGAGCTGGTCTGGCTGTTCGGCATGTTGATCTACCTGGCGCTGATGGCGGAAGCCTTCATGGGCTACCTGCTGCCGTGGGGCCAGATGTCGTACTGGGGCGCCCAGGTGATCATCTCGCTGTTCGGTGCCATCCCGGTGATCGGTGCTGACCTCACGCAATGGATTCGTGGTGACTACCTGATTTCAGGCATCACCTTGAACCGCTTCTTCGCCTTGCATGTCGTGGCACTGCCGATCGTGATCCTCGGCCTGGTGGTACTGCACATTCTGGCCCTGCACGAAGTGGGGTCGAACAACCCTGATGGTGTAGACATCAAGAAGAAAAAGGATGAAAACGGCATTCCCCTCGACGGTATCCCGTTCCATCCGTACTACACCGTCAAGGATATCGTCGGCGTGGTGGTGTTCCTCTTCGTGTTCTGTGCTGTCGTGTTCTTCTTCCCGGAAATGGGCGGCTACTTCCTCGAGAAGCCTAACTTCGAGCAGGCCAACGCATTCAAGACGCCAGAACACATCGCGCCGGTCTGGTACTTCACACCGTTCTACGCGATCTTGCGCGCCGTGCCTGACAAGCTGATGGGGGTCATCGCCATGGGTGCAGCCATCGCCGTGCTGTTCGTATTGCCCTGGCTCGACCGCAGCCCTGTGCGTTCCATGCGCTACAAGGGCTGGCTGAGCAAGATCTTCCTGCTGGTGTTCTGCGTGGCCTTCGTCATCCTCGGCATCCTGGGCGTGCTGGCGCCAACCCCGGGGCGTACCTTGTTGTCGCAGGTCTGTACGGTGCTGTACTTCGCCTACTTCCTGCTGATGCCGTTCTACACAAGGCTCGAGAAGACCAAACCGGTTCCGGAAAGGGTGACTGGCTGATGAAAAAGTTGATTGCAGTATTACTGCTGGCAGTGATGCCGGCCTTCGCCCTCGCTGCCGAACATGGCCTGGAGCTGGACAAGGTCGATGTCGACCTCACCGACAAGGCGGCCTTGCAGGATGGTGCGCACACCTTCGTCAACTATTGCATGGGCTGCCACAGCGCCAAGTTCCAACGGTACGAGCGGGTCGCCGATGACTTGGGCATCCCGCACGAACTGATGCTGGAAAAGATGGTGTTCACCGGCGCCAAGATCGGCGATCACATGAAGATCGGTATGCAGCCGAGCGATGCCAAGACCTGGTTCGGTGCAGCCCCGCCGGACCTGACCCTGGTGGCGCGGGTGCGCGGCAACGATTGGCTTTACAGCTACCTGCGCAGCTTCTACGAGGACAAGTCGCGGCCTTACGGGGTGAACAACAAGGTCTTCCCCAACGTCGGCATGCCTAACGTGCTGACTGGCCTGCAGGGCAACCAGGTGATCGGTTGCAAGCAGGTGCAGAGCGTGGTCGATGGCAAGAAGCAATTCGACCCGCTAACTGGCACGCCGCTCACCCATGAAGCCTGTGACCAGCTGACCATCACGCCGAATTCCGGTACCCTGACCACCGAGCAGTTCGACGAGAAGGTCAAGAACCTGGTGACCTTCCTGGCCTATTCGGCCAACCCGGTCAAACTGGAAAGTCAGCGCATCGGTACCTACGTGTTGCTGTTCCTGGCTTTCTTCTTCGTATTCGCCTATTTGCTCAAGCGCGAATACTGGAAGGACGTGCACTGATCACGCAGTAGTTCTGGTTAGTTGAACGCGCCCTGGGCGCTGCCGCATTACAGCGCGGCAGCTCCCAGGGCGCGTTTGCATTTGCAGTTTTACAAGCATCCCCATGCGAGGAGCCGTACATGGGCGCGACCAACAGGTTAGCCTGCTATTCCGATCCCGCCGATCACTATTCTCACCGCGTGCGCCTGGTGCTCGCCGAGAAAGGCATCGGCGTGCAGATCATCGATGTCGACCCCGCTCGTTTGCCGCCCAAGCTGCTTGAGGCGAACCCCTATGGTGGCGTGCCGACCCTGGTCGACCGCGACCTGGCGTTGTATGAGTCGACCGTGGTAATGGAGTATCTCGAAGAACGTTACCCGCACCCTCCGTTGATGCCGGTGTATCCGGTGGCACGTGGCAACAGCCGCTTGCTGATCCACCGCATCCAGCGCGACTGGTGCGCGCTGGCGGATATCGTGCTCGACCCGCGCAGCAGCGATGCCGCTCGGGCCGACGCACGCAAAGCGTTGCGCGAGAGTCTGACCGGCGTTTCTCCGGTTTTTGCCGAGTTCTCCTGCTTCATGAGTGAGGAGCAAAGCCTGGTCGACTGTTGTCTATTGCCCATATTATGGCGTTTGCCGGTATTGGGTATCGAGTTGCCGCGGCAAGCCAAGCCGCTGCTGGAATACATGGAGCGGCAGTTCGCCCGCGAGCCTTTCCAGGCGAGCCTGTCCTCCGCAGAGCGTGAAATGCGCAAGTTTTAAGGAGCCGTTGATGAACTCCAGTCGCCCCTATCTGGTTCGAGCACTGTACGAGTGGATCGTCGACAACGATTGCACCCCCCATATGCTGGTCAATGCCGAATACCCGGCGGTCCAGGTGCCACAGGGTTTCGCCAGTGACGGCCAGATCGTCCTGAATATCTCACCCAGTGCCGTGCGTAGCCTGCACATGGACAACGACGCGGTCAGCTTCGAAGGCCGTTTCGGCGGTGTCGCCCATTCGCTTTACGTGCCAGCTGGCGCCATCCTTGGCATCTATGCCCGGGAGAACGGCCAGGGCATGGTGTTCGAGCTCGAGCCGCCGGTCATGGATGATGATGAGCCCGAAGACGAGGGTGTCGAGCCGGATGACGATGGTCCGCCCAATGGTGGCGGGCAGCCTCCGCGTCCCAGTGGCCGACCGAGTCTGAAAGTGGTCAAGTAACAAAAAAGGCGATCCGTTCGGATCGCCTTTTCTTTAGGGCCTGCACCGACGCGTCAGTCGATGTACTCGAACAGCTTGACGATCTTCTGTACGCCCGACACGCCTTGTACCACGGCGGTGGCAGAGTTGGCCTCCTGCTGGGTCACCAGGCCCAACAGGTAGACGATACCGTTTTCGGTGATGACCTTGATGCGCGAGCTGGGCACGGCGCTGTCGGTCAGCATCTGGGTCTTGATCTTGGTGGTCAGCCAGGCGTCGTTGTTGCGCGCCAGGATCGAGGAGGGCTGCATCACCTGCAGTTCGTTGTGGACCTTCTTGACCCGTTGTACCTGGCTGGCGGTCTGCTCGGCCAGGTTCTTCAGATCGGCGCGTGGCGTCTGCCCGGCCAGAAGAACGATACCGTTGTAGCTGCTGACGACGATGTGCGAACCCTTGTCCAGGTCGGGGCTGGCCTTGGCGATGTTCACCGCGGCCTTGGTTTCGATCAGCGAGTCGTCGATCTTGCTACCAATGGTGCGTGTGCCGCGATCATCCTCGATCGGTGAGTTGCGGGTTGAGGTCAGTACCGAGCTGCAGCCGGTAACGCTCAGGCAAAGGGTCAGGGCCATCAGGCCGAGGCGCTTGGGGATCATTCTTCACTCCCGAACAGTTGGCTGTCGATCAGGTCGCATAGGCAGTGGATCGCCAGCAGGTGGACTTCCTGGATGCGTGCGGTCACCGACGAAGGAACGCGGATCTCCACGTCCTCCGGCAGCAACAGCGAGGCCATGCCGCCTCCGTCACGTCCAGTCAAAGCTACGACAATCATTTCGCGATCATGTGCCGCCTGGATCGCTTGAATCACGTTGGCCGAGTTGCCGCTGGTGGAAATCGCCAGCAGCACGTCACCGGGTTGGCCCAGTGCGCGGATCTGCTTGGAGAAGACTTCGTTGTAGCTGTAGTCATTGGCGATCGAGGTCAGCGTCGAGCTGTCGGTGGTCAGCGCGATGGCTGGCAGGCTCGGGCGCTCGCGCTCGAAGCGGTTGAGCAGCTCGGAGGAAAAATGCTGGGCGTCGCCGGCCGAGCCGCCATTGCCGCAGGCGAGCATCTTACCCTCGTTGAGCAGGGCGTTGACCATGACCAGGCTGGCTTGCTCGATGTGCGGTGCCAGGATGTCCATTGCCTGTTGCTTGGTGTCGATGCTGGCTTGGAAGAGCCGGCGAATTCGGGATTGCATGTCCATCTGGTGACCTTAAGTGGGGCGGTGGCCGGCGCGACGCGCAACAGGGACCAGCCCGCGAAACATAGAGCAAAAAAACGGATTGGGTTCAGCATTCGAAGGCGTTCTTCAACCATTGCAGCGGTTGGCCTGCGTGGTGGCTGCCCTGCAGGGCGACAACGTCGAAGCGGCAGGGGTGTTCTGCCCAACGGGGCTCCCTTTGTAGAAACAGGCTGGCGGCATGCACCAGCCTTTTCTGCTTGCGCCCGTCGATACTCCCGAGGGCGCCGCCGAAGCTCGCGTGTAGCCGATAGCGGACTTCGACGAATACTACTGTATCGGCGTCGAGCATGACCAGATCAAGCTCACCGCCTTTGCATCGCCAGTTGCGTGTCAGTAGGCGCAAGCCCTGCTCCTGGAGGAAGCCAAGGGCCTGGTTTTCTGCGCTGTTACCGGCGCTCGCAGGCGATGCCTGCGTCATCAGCGTGGAGTGTCCGGCAGGCGCTTGACTTGGCCGCCGGAGAATTCGGCCCATGGCAGCTGACGCTCGATGCGCTGTGCAGGGTTGATGCTCAGGCTGCCGGACAGGCCCTGGATGCGGTTGTCGGGCAGCGCCTTGAGCTGATCCAGACGGGGGGCCAGGCTGTAGGCATCGACGCCCATGGCGTACAGGCGACCCAGGCTACCGGCGGCTTGCGGCCACTGTTGCACCACCTGCTGGCGCAGGCTGTTGCTGGTGTCGAGCAGCCACGGCGTTTCGCAGAAGCGGATACCGTTCATGTCGTTGTACTGGTTGACGTCACCGCTGGCGCTGTACAGGTTCGAGGTGGCATAGACCGGTACGTCGCCGGCGTACTGGAAATTCAGGGTCGGTTTGATCTGCTGGGCCTGCTGCGGGGTGGCGGCGAGGAACAGGAAGTCGATGTCCTGGCGGCGCGATGGCTGTGCGGAAAGATTGCCGCCCACCGTGCTTTGCAGGCTCTTGGCGCGGGCTTCGCTCTGGCGCAGCTGGAACAGGTCAGCGATCTGCTGGGCCAGCGCTACCGGCTGTGCAATACGTTCGGCGGCGAGCAGGGTGCCGCCGTTGGCTTCCCAGTCCTGGCGGAATGCGGCGAGTACCCGATCGCCCCATTCGCCGCTCGGCACCATGGCCACGGCGCGGACCATGCCGTCGGCGTGGGCGCGGCGAGCTACTTCGCGGGCTTCGTCTTCGGCGGCCAGGCCGAACTGGAACAGTTGCGGCGGGGCCTTCTGGCCGGCGTCGGCATAGTTCAGGGCGAGGGTGGTGATCGGCAGTTGCGGGTAGGCGGCGATCTTCTTCACCAGCGACTTTTCCAGGGGGCCGACGACCAGTTGCACGCCAGCAGCCTGCGCCTGACGGTAGAAGTCATCCAGGGAACCGATGCGCGAGCTGTCGAAGACCTGCACGGTGGGGGCCGGCTGGCCGCTCTGCTGGGCTTGGAAGTGCGCGGCCATGAAGCCGTCACGCAAGGCACGGGCAACATTGGCCAGAGGGCCTTCCTGGGGCAGCAGCAGGGCGATCTTGGTCAGCGGCTGGCTGGCCAGTTCCTTGAGCTTGACCAGTGCCGAGGGCAATTGCTTGGCGGCAGGGTGGTCGGGGTGTTGGGTGCGCCAGGTATCGATGGCGGCCTGTTGCTGCTCCAGGGTGCCGGCGGTTTTCACCGCCAGTGCCAGGCTGGTCCAGCCGGCCAGGGTGGCGTCATTGGTGGGTTGTTGCAGTTGCTCGGCTGGCAGCGAGGCCACCAGGGCCCAGATAGAGTCGGCGTTGGCGTCGGCCGCCTGGCCGCTGAGCAGCGGTGCGAGCAGCACGCGCTGCTGGGCGGCGGCCAGGGTCTGGCCGTCGGCTTCGAGGGCGGCGGCATGAACGTTGTAGGTGCGTGCCTGCTGTGCCTCGGGGAGTTCGGCGAGACGTGCCAGGCTTGGGTGCGACAGCGCGCTCAGTGCTGCCTTGGGCTGGTTGCGGCTCATGGCCAGTTCGGCCGCCAGGGTGCTGGCGAACACCTGTTGGGCCGGCTTGAGGCTGTCCAGCGGTACCTGCTGGAGAATACCTGCCGAGCGCGGGTAGTCCTTCTGCTTGTAGGCAAGGTCCGCGGCGCTCAGGCGCAGCAGCGCAGCATCCTCGGGCGACTTGCTGTTGGCCGCCTTGTCGAGCAGCTGTTCGATGCTGGCATCCGGGGTGCGTGGCAGTTCGCCCAGGCTGGATGAGGGCGAGCTGGCGCAGGCTGCGAGCAGGGCAGCGAAGCAGAGGGCTGTGAACAGCCGCAGGCAAGCGATCATGTAAAAGTCCTGTTACTCGATCAAGTTGGCCGGCAATTGTACCCAAGCCGGGGCCCGGGCGCGATCTTGGCGGCGTCGAACCTTCACTATAGGTGGCTGAAAACGGGATGCTCGCCAAGTTCTTTGCGCGCTGTGACAAGCGCTCGGGCTACAATGACGCCTTTGATCCGAAAGGCAGGTGCGTGCAGTGACTGATGTGGCAGGGGCTTCGAAATCCGTGATGGGGACGCTGTACGTGGTCGCGACCCCGATCGGCAATCTCGACGACATGAGCGCCCGCGCGCTGAAGGTGCTGGGAGGCGTGGCGTTGATCGCCGCCGAGGACACCCGGCACTCCATCCGTCTGCTGCAGCACTTCGGTATCGACACGCCACTGGCGGCCTGTCATGAGCACAACGAGCGCGACGAAGGCGGGCGTTTCATCACCAAGCTGCTGGCCGGAGAGGATGTGGCACTGGTCTCCGATGCCGGTACGCCGCTGATTTCCGATCCCGGTTACCACCTGGTGCGTCAGGCTCGGGCGGCCGGGGTCAACGTGGTTCCGGTGCCGGGAGCGTGCGCGCTGATCGCCGCCCTGTCGGCGGCCGGCCTGCCGTCGGATCGTTTCATCTTCGAAGGGTTTCTGCCAGCCAAGGCGGTCGGGCGTCGTGCTCGCCTGGAACAAGTCAAGGAAGAGGCGCGTACGCTCATTTTCTACGAGGCGCCCCATCGCATCCTCGAGTGCCTCGAGGACATGGAGGCGGTATTCGGCGGCGAGCGTCCGGCGCTACTGGCCCGTGAACTGACGAAGACCTTCGAGACGCTCAAAGGGCTGCCGCTGGCCGAGTTGCGCGCCTTCGTCGCGGGCGACAGTAATCAGCAGCGGGGAGAGTGCGTGGTGCTGGTCGGTGGCTGGACGCCGCCTGAGGCTGAGCAGGCCATCAGTGGCGAGGCCATGCGTGTGCTGGATCTGTTGCTGGCCGAGTTGCCACTCAAGCGCGCAGCTGCACTGGCCGCGGAAATCACCGGTGTGCGCAAGAACCTGCTGTACCAGGCGGCCCTCGAAAAACAGAAAAGCCAATGAAGGTGTAACGGTATCGCTTGTTCTTGGGCGTGCCTGCCGGTAACCTTGTCGGCGGAGAGTCGATCGGACAGTCGCTGCCTGCTTTTGTTCCGCAACTTTTGTTGTGTAGCAGCAGGGGGAGGAAAGTCCGGGCTCCATAGGGCAGAGTGCCAGGTAACGCCTGGGAGGCGCGAGCCTACGGAAAGTGCCACAGAAAATAACCGCCTAAGCACTTCGGTGCCGGTAAGGGTGAAAAGGTGCGGTAAGAGCGCACCGCACGTCTGGCAACAGTTCGTGGCTAGGTAAACCCCACTCGGAGCAAGACCAAATAGGGTTCCATCAGGCGTGGCCCGCGTCGGAACCGGGTAGGTTGCTAGAGGCGTCCAGTGATGGCCGTCGTAGAGGAATGACTGTCCTCGACAAAACCCGGCTTACAGATCGACTCTCCACCTTCCCCCTCCTGCTTGAATCGATAGCAGAAGCCTCCTGGTAATACCGAAAAGATCTTACTCTTGATAAATCACTTTAACTTTGAACTCGATCCGTTTGAGTGGGTTTGATTTTTCACGCTTTTTTCTTGTCTTGGCAATCCTTCTCCCTTCCTTTATTGCGCTAAATCTCGGTCCTGTAAGGGTTTTCCTTATGAACGTACCTTGACGGTGCAGCGGACGGATTCCTATAGTGTGCGCAAGTGGCAGAAAGTGGGATGAAGTGGGTTTTCTGGCACAAAAACGCTACCATTGTGAGGAATCGCAGCCGTGTTCCGCGGAGCCAACGCCGTCAGCCTCGATGCAAAGGGCCGTCTCGCCATGCCGAGCCGGTACCGCGACGAGCTCGATTCGCGTTGCAATGGCCAGCTGATCGTGACCATCGACGCAGTTGACCCCTGCTTATGTGTTTATCCCCTCGATGAATGGGAACAGATAGAAGCCAAGTTGCGAGCGTTGCCGTCGTTGCGTGAGGAAAACCGTCGCCTGCAGCGTTTGCTGATCGGCAATGCGGTGGACCTGGAGCTCGACGGCAGTGGCCGTTTCCTGGTACCGCCCCGTCTGCGCGAGTACGCCAAGCTCGACAAGAAGGCGATGCTGGTGGGGCAACTGAACAAATTCCAGCTGTGGGATGAGGAAGCCTGGAACGCGGTTTCGGCAGCCGACCTCGCAGCTATCCAACAACCGGGCGCGATGCCCGACGATTTGCGTGACCTGATCCTGTGACCATAGATAGCGGCTTCAACCACATCACCGTCCTGCTCGACGAAGCTGTCGAGGCATTGGCCCTGCGCGCCGACGGTTGCTATCTGGACGGCACCTTCGGACGTGGCGGGCACAGCCGGCTGATCCTCAGTAAACTCGGGCCGCAAGGGCGGCTGCTGGGGTTCGACAAAGATCCTCAAGCGATTGCCACCGGGCAAGCGCTGGCGGCCGAAGACGGCCGCTTTGTCATTGTGCAGCGCAGCTTTGCCGAGCTGGGTGACGAAGTCGCCGCGCGCGGCCTTAGTGGCAAGGTCAGCGGTGTGCTGCTCGACCTGGGTGTGTCCTCGCCACAGCTCGATGACCCCGAACGTGGCTTCAGCTTCCTCAATGACGGCCCGCTGGACATGCGCATGAACCCGAATCAGGGCATCAGCGCCGCCGAGTTCATCGCCACGGCGCCGGTGGAGGAGATCGCCCGGGTGTTCAAGGAGTACGGCGAAGAACGCTTTGCCGGGCGCATGGCCCGGGCCGTCGTCGAACGCCGGGAAACCCAGCCTTTCACCCGTACCGCCGATCTGGCCGAAGTGCTCAAGGTCGCCAATCCGGCCTGGGAAAAGGGCAAGAACCCTGCCACCCGGGCGTTCCAAGGCTTGCGCATCCACGTCAACAACGAACTGGGCGACCTCGAGGCGGGTCTGGACGCCGCGCTCGAAGCACTGGAAGTGGGTGGCCGTCTGGTGGTCATCAGCTTCCACTCGCTTGAAGATCGCATCGTCAAGCTGTTCATGCGCAAGCTGGTCAAGGGCGAGGCCGATAATCTGCCGCGCAACCTGCCGGTCCAGCACAAGGCCTTCGAGCCGAAGATCCGCCTCATCGGCAAGGCGCAGTTCGCCTCCGACGCCGAGCTCAAGGCCAATCCGCGGGCGCGCAGCGCCGTCATGCGGGTGGCGGAGAAGCTTCGGTGAGCCGGCTGTTCGCCAAGCCTTTGCCGGGCGGGAGCTTCCTGATGCTCCTGCTGTTCGTCGCTGTCCTGATTTCGGCCATCGCGGTGTCCTATAGCGCGCATTGGAATCGCCAGTTGCTCAATACGCTGTACGGCGAGCTGAACGAGCGCGACAAGGCCCAGGCCGAGTGGGGGCGGCTGATTCTCGAGCAAAGTACCTGGACCGCCTCCAGTCGGATCGAGACCCTGGCCACCGAACAGTTGAAGATGCGGGTACCCGCTGCTGACGAAGTGCGGATGGTGGCGCCATGATGAAACTCGAGGGCGCACTCTACCCCTGGCGCTTCCGCGTAGTCCTCGGCCTGCTGGCGCTGATGGTCGGTGCTATCTGCTGGCGCATCATCGACCTGCAGGTGGTCGATCGCGACTTCCTGAAGGGCCAGGGCGATGCGCGCAGTTTGCGGCACATTGCCATTCCTGCACACCGTGGCTTGATCACCGACCGCAATGGCGAGCCGTTGGCGGTGAGTACCCCAGTCACCACCCTGTGGGCCAACCCCAAGGAGATGCAGGCATCGAAGGAGCGCTGGCCGCAACTGGCCGCCGCACTTGGGCAGAATCCCCAGCAATTGGCCGATCGCCTGACCCAACAGGCGAACAAGGAATTCATCTACCTGGTCCGTGGCCTGACCCCGGAGCAGGGCCAGCATGTGCTCGATCTGAAAGTGCCCGGTGTCTATGGTCTTGAAGAGTTTCGCCGCTTCTATCCTGCCGGCGATGTCACGGCGCACATGGTCGGCTTCACCGACCTGGACGACCACGGTCGCGAAGGGGTGGAGCTGGCCTATGACGAATGGCTCGCCGGGGTGCCTGGCAAGCGCCAGGTCATCAAGGACCGGCGCGGTCGGCTGATCAAGGACATCCAGGTAACCAAGAACGCCAAGGCCGGGAAGACCTTGGCGTTGTCGATAGACCTGCGCCTGCAATACCTGGCTACCCGCGAACTGCGCAACGCCATCGCCGAGCAGGATGCCAAGGCCGGCAGCCTGGTGATCATGGACGTCAAGACTGGCGAAGTGCTGGCCATGGTCAATCAGCCGACCTACAACCCGAACAACCGCCGTAGCATGTTCCCCTCGGCGATGCGCAACCGCGCCATCATCGACGTGTTCGAGCCCGGCTCGACGGTTAAGCCGATTTCCATGAGTGCTGCCTTGGAAAGCGGCCGCTGGAAGCCCACCGACAAGGTCGAAGTCTATCCGGGCAGCCTGCAGATCGGTCGCTATACCATCAGGGACGTCTCCCGCAGCGAGGGGCCGATCCTCGACCTGACCGGCATTCTGATCAACTCCAGTAACGTCGGCATGAGCAAGGTGGCCTTCGATATCGGCGGCGAGGCGATCTATCGGGTCATGTCGCAGCTGGGGCTGGGTCAATACACCGGCCTGGGCTTCCCTGGCGAGCGCGTGGGCAACCTGCCCAACCACCGTGAGTGGCGCAAAGCCGAGACGGCCACTTTGTCCTATGGCTATGGCGTGTCGGTCACCGCCCTGCAACTGGTGCATGCCTACGCAGCGCTGGCCAACGACGGCAAGATGGTGCCGCTGTCGATCCTCAAGGTCGACAAGACGCCGGAGGCGGTGCAGGCGATTCCCAAGGATACCGCCAAGACCATCCAGGGCATGCTGCAGCAAGTGATCGAGGCGCCGCGTGGTGTGTATCGCGCCCAGGTGCCGTTCTACCACGTGGCCGGCAAGTCGGGTACGGCGCGTAAAGCCACCGTGGGGTCCAAGGGTTACACCGAGAATGCCTACCGCTCGCTGTTTGCCGGCTTCGGCCCGATGAGCGATCCGCGCTACGCGATCGTCGTGGTGATCGACGAGCCGAGAAAAGGCGGTTACTTCGGCGGTCTGGTATCGGCACCGGTATTCAGCAAGGTCATGTCGGGCACCCTGCGCCTGATGAACGTGGCTCCCGACAACCTGCCGCCGCCGAGCGAGCAGCAGCAGGTCAACGCGGCGCCAGCCAGTACGGTACCCGCCAAGGGAGGGCGTGGATGATGACGATGCCATTGAGCAAGCTGTTCGCCCACGCCAGCCGCGACCCGTTGATCCGTGAGCTCACCCTCGACAGCCGCCAGGTGCGTCCGGGGGATCTGTTCCTGGCCGTGCCGGGGGCCAAGGTCGACGGCCGCGAGCATATTGCCGACGCGTTGGCGCGGGGGGCTGCCGCGGTGGCCTATGAAGAGCACGGTGCCACTGTGCTGCCACTGACCGATGTGCCGCTGATTCCGGTCAAAGGTCTGGTCGCGCAACTGTCGGATATCGCCGGTCGTTTCTATGGCGAGCCCAGCCGCCAACTCGACCTGGTCGGAGTCACCGGCACCAATGGCAAGACCAGCGTGACCCAGTTGGTGGCGCAGGCGCTCGACGCCCTGGGCAAGCCTTGCGGGATGATCGGCACCCTGGGCACGGGTTTCTATGGCGAGCTGCAAAGCGGACGCCTGACCACGCCGGATCCGATCACCGTGCAGTCGACCCTGAACGACCTGAAAAAGGCCGGTGCCAAGGCTGTGGCGATGGAGGTCTCTTCCCATGCCCTGGAGCAGGGTCGTGTCGCGGCGCTGGCGTTCGACATCGCGGTGATGACCAACCTGTCACGTGACCACCTCGATTACCATGGCAGCATGCAGGCCTATGAGGCGGCCAAGGCGAAGTTGTTCGCGTGGCCGAACCTGCGCTGTCAGGTGGTGAACCTGGACGACGATTTCGGCCGCCGACTGGCCGCCGATTTCGCCCGCCGTCCAAGTGTCGAACACGTCGAGACGCGCCTGCTCAGCTACAGCCTGGACGACCCTGAGGCCTCGCTGTACTGCCGCCAAGCGCAGTTTAGCGACGATGGCGTACGCGCGACACTGGTCACCGCCCAAGGCGAGCGGACCCTGCGCAGCCAGCTGTTGGGCCGCTTCAATCTGAGCAACATGCTCGCTGCAGTCGCCACGCTGTTGGCGCTGGAATATCCGCTGGACGAGATCCTCAAGGTCACCCCGCAATTGCAGGGCCCTGTGGGCCGCATGCAGCGCCTGGGTGGCGGTGACAAACCTCTGGTGGTGGTCGACTACGCGCACACCCCCGATGCCCTCGAAAAAGTGCTCGAAGCGCTGCGCCCGCACGCCCACGGCCGTTTGTTGTGCCTGTTCGGCTGTGGCGGCGACCGTGACCGTGGCAAGCGTCCCCTGATGGCCGAGGTGTCCGAGCGCCTGGCCGACTGCGTGCTGGTCACCGACGACAATCCGCGCACCGAAGACCCGCTGGGCATCTTCGACGACATCCGCCCAGGCTTCGCCAAGCCGGAGAACGTCGAATTCGTCGCAGGTCGTGGCGAAGCCATTGCCCACCTGATCGCCACTGCAGCGGCGGACGACGTCATCGTCCTGGCCGGCAAAGGGCATGAGGACTACCAGGAGATCCATGGCCAGCGCCATGCCTTCTCCGATCTGATCGAAGCCGAAAAGGCACTTGCAGCCTGGGAGGCTCCCCATGCTTGAACCCATGATTCTCAGTCAATTGACCGGCGTGTTGAAGGCGCGTCTGGTGGGCAGCGACGCCCGCTTCACCGGCGTCAGTATCGACAGCCGCAGCGTTGGCGCCGGACAACTGTTCGTTGCCCTGGCCGGCCCGCGTTTCGACGGCCACGACTACCTGGCCGATGTGCAGGCCAAGGGTGCCGTGGCGGCACTGGTCGAGCGTGAAATCAGCGGCGTCTCCCTGCCACAGTTGGTGGTCGCCGACAGCCGCCTGGCCCTGGGCCAGCTCGGTGCGCTGAACCGTGCGCGGTTCGACAAGCCGGTGGTGGCCATCACCGGCTCCAGCGGAAAGACCACGGTCAAGGAAATGCTCGCCTGTATCCTGCGTACCCGCGGTCCGGTACACGCCACCCGGGGCAACCTGAACAACGACCTCGGTGCGCCGCTGACCCTGCTGGAAATCGCTCCGGAGCACAGTGCAGCGGTGATCGAGTTGGGCGCCTCGCGCATTGGCGAGATTCGCTATACGGTGGGCCTGACCCAGCCGCAGGTGGTCATCATCAACAATGCCGGAACTGCCCACGTCGGTGAGTTCGGCGGCCCCGAGAAAATCGTGGAGGCCAAGGGTGAAATCCTCGAAGGCCTGAGCGACGGTGGTACGGCCATCCTCAACCTGGCCGACAAAGCCTTCGATATCTGGCGCAAGCGTGCCGGCGGCCATCGTGTGCTGAGCTTCGCCCTGGACAACCCACAAGCCGATTTCCATGCCAGCGATATCGGCCGTGATGCCCGTGGCTGCCCCTCGTTCACCCTGCATGGGCCCGATGGCAGTGTCGCCGTGCAGTTGAACCTGCTCGGCACCCACAACGTCAGCAATGCCCTGGCCGCTGCCGCCGCCGCGCATGCCATTGGTCTGACTCTCAACGGCATCGCCGCAGGCCTGAGCGCCGTGCAGCCGGTCAAGGGCCGGAGCGTGGCGCAGATCGCGCCGAACGGCGTACGGGTGATCGACGACAGCTACAACGCAAATCCCACCTCGATGTGCGCGGCCATTGATATACTCGCCGGCTTTTCCGGGCGCACCGTTCTGGTGCTCGGCGATATCGGCGAGCTCGGACAATGGGCCGAAGAGGGTCATCGGCAGGTGGGCGACTATGCCCGTGGCAAGGTCGATGCTCTGTATGCGGTCGGTACCAACATGATTCACGCGGTCCAGGCGTTCGGCGCCAATGGGCGCCATTTCGCTACTCAAGCTGAACTGATCGACGCCGTTCTGGCCGAGACTGCCAGCGAAACCACAATCTTGATCAAGGGCTCGCGCAGCGCTGCGATGGAAAACGTCGTGGCCGCACTGTGCGGTGCCAGCGGGGAGAAACATTAATGCTGCTGCTGTTGGCCGAGTATCTGCAACAGTTCCATAAAGGCTTCGCGGTCTTTCAGTACCTGTCCCTGCGCGGCATCCTGGGTGTACTGACGGCGTTGTCCCTGGCGCTGTGGCTGGGGCCGTGGATGATTCGCACCCTGCAGATCCGCCAGATCGGTCAGGCCGTTCGTAACGACGGCCCGCAATCGCACCTGTCCAAGTCCGGCACCCCGACCATGGGTGGCGCGCTGATCCTGTCCGCCATCGCCATCAGCACCTTGCTGTGGGCCGACCTGACCAACCGCTACGTATGGGTCGTGCTGATCGTCACCCTGTTGTTCGGGGCCATCGGCTGGGTCGACGACTACCGCAAGGTGATCGAAAAGAACTCGCGTGGCTTGCCGAGCCGCTGGAAGTACTTCTGGCAGTCGGTGTTCGGTCTGGGCGCTGCCGTGTTCCTGTACATGACCGCGCCAACCAGCGTCGAAACCACGTTGATCGTACCGTTTCTCAAGGACGTCACCATTCCGCTGGGTATCGGCTTCGTGGTGCTGACCTATTTCGTCATCGTCGGCTCGAGCAACGCGGTCAACCTGACCGATGGCCTCGACGGCCTGGCGATCATGCCGACGGTGATGGTGGGTGGTGCCCTGGGCATCTTCTGCTACCTGTCGGGCAACGTGAAATTCGCCGAGTACCTGTTGATCCCGTACGTACCGGGCTCGGGTGAGCTGATCGTGTTCTGCGGCGCGCTGATCGGCGCCGGCCTGGGCTTCCTGTGGTTCAACACCTATCCGGCCCAGGTGTTCATGGGCGACGTCGGCGCCCTGGCCCTCGGCGCCGCGCTGGGCACCATCGCCGTGATCGTGCGCCAGGAAATCGTGCTGTTCATCATGGGCGGGGTATTCGTCATGGAAACCCTGTCGGTGGTGATCCAGGTGGCCTCGTTCAAGCTCACCGGCAAGCGCGTTTTCCGCATGGCGCCGATCCATCACCACTTTGAACTCAAGGGCTGGCCTGAGCCGCGGGTGATCGTCCGATTCTGGATCATCACCGTGATTCTGGTGCTGGTCGGCCTTGCAACCCTGAAACTGAGGTAGACGAGCGTGTCACTGATCGCTTCCGACCAATTCCGCATCGTTGTCGGCCTCGGCAAGAGCGGCATGTCCCTGGTTCGCTTCCTGGCGAACCGGGGCATTGCCTTTGCGGTCGCCGATACCCGCGAGCAACCGCCGGAACTGGAAACCCTGCGCCGTGATTACCCGCAGGTGGAAGTACGCTGTGGCGAACTGGATGTCGACTTCCTGTGCCGCGCCAACGAGCTCTACGTGAGCCCCGGCCTGGCCCTGGCCACCCCGGCGCTGCAACAGGCGGCTGCCCGCGGCGTGGTGCTGTCGGGCGATATCGAGTTGTTCGCCCGGCATGCCAAGGCGCCGATCGTCGCGATCAGCGGCTCCAACGCGAAAAGCACCGTGACCACCCTGGTCGGCGAGATGGCCGCCAAGGCCGGCAAGCGCGTCGCCGTTGGCGGCAATCTCGGCACGCCGGCCCTGGACCTGCTCGATGACGACGTCGAACTGTATGTCCTGGAGCTGTCGAGCTTCCAGCTGGAAACCACCGATCAGCTCAACGCCGAAGTGGCCACCGTGCTGAACATCAGCGAGGACCACATGGACCGCTACAGTGGCCTGCCGGCCTATCACCTGGCCAAGCACCGGATCTTCCGCGGCGCGCGCCAGGTGGTGGTCAACCGCCAGGACGCACTGAGCCGGCCACTGCCGGTCGAGGGTCGCCCTTGCTGGACCTTCGGTCTCAACCAGCCCGACTTCAAGGCGTTCGGCCTGCGTGAGGTCGATGGCGAGAAATACCTGGCCTACGAGTTCAGCAACCTGATGCCGGTTCGCGAGCTCAAGGTCCGTGGCGCGCACAACCACAGCAATGCCCTGGCCGCACTGGCCCTGGGGCATGCCGTCGGGCTGCCGTTTGAGCCGATGCTGCAGGCCCTGCGCGAATTTGCCGGCCTTGCTCACCGCTGTCAGTGGGTGCGTGAGCGCGACGGGGTCAACTGGTACGACGACTCCAAGGCCACCAACGTCGGTGCGGCGCTGGCCGCCATCGAAGGCCTGGGTGCGGATATCGAAGGCAAGCTGGTGCTGATCGCCGGTGGCGATGGCAAGGGCGCCGACTTCGCTGCCCTGCGTGAACCGGTCAGGCGTTTCTGCCGCGCCGTGGTGCTGCTCGGTCGCGATGCCGAGCGCTTGGCTGATGCCTTGGGTGACGATGTGCCACTGGTGCGGGTCAAGACCCTCGATGAGGCCGTGCACAAATGCGCCGAACTGGCCCAACAGGGCGATGCCGTGCTGCTGTCGCCAGCCTGTGCCAGTCTCGACATGTTCAAGAACTTCGAAGAGCGTGGGCGCCTGTTCGCCCAGGCGGCGGAGGGGTTGGCATGATCTTCGGCATTCTCAAGCCTTACCCGTCGCCGCTGATCAGCGGCCGTGGCGTCGACCTGGACTTCGCCTTCCTGGCCGGATGCTTGGCGCTGCTCGGCCTGGGCCTGGTGATGATCACCTCGGCGTCTTCGGAAGTGGCCGCCCTGCAATCGGGCAATCCGCTGTACCACATGTTCCGCCACCTGGTGTACGTCGCCCTGGGCGTGGTCGCCTGTGGCGCGACCATGATGGTGCCGATCGCCACTTGGCAACGCATGGGCTTCATGATGCTGATCGGCGCCTTCGGCCTGCTGGTGCTGGTGCTGGTGCCGGGGATCGGGCGCGAGGTCAACGGCTCGATGCGCTGGATCGGTTTCAGTTTCTTCAACGTCCAGCCTTCGGAAATCGCCAAGGTGTTCGTGGTGATCTATCTCGCCGGCTATCTGGTGCGCCGGCAGACCGAGGTGCGCGAGAGCTGGATGGGCTTCTTCAAGCCGTTCATCGTGCTGCTGCCGATGGCCGGCCTGCTGCTGATGGAGCCGGACTTCGGCGCCACCGTGGTGATGATGGGCGCAGCCGCGGCCATGCTGTTCCTCGGCGGGGTGGGGCTGTTCCGCTTCAGCCTGATGGTGGTGCTGGCGGTGGTGGCGGTGTTCATTCTGGTCCAGGCGCAGCCGTACCGGATGGCGCGTCTGATCACCTTCACCGACCCCTGGTCCGACCAGTTCGGCTCCGGCTACCAGTTGACCCAGGCGCTGATCGCCTTCGGTCGTGGCGAGTGGCTCGGGGTGGGCCTGGGCAACAGCGTGCAGAAGCAGTTCTATCTGCCCGAGGCGCACACCGACTTCGTGTTCTCGGTGCTGGCCGAGGAGCTGGGCGTGGTCGGCTCGCTGGTGACCATCGCGCTGTTCGTTTTCGTCACCGTGCGCGCACTGTACATCGGGCTGTGGGCCGAGAAGGCCAAGCAATTCTTCGCCGCCTACATGGCCTTCGGCCTGGCCTTCCTGTGGATCGGCCAGTTCCTGATCAACATCGGGGTGAACGTCGGCCTGCTGCCGACCAAGGGCCTGACTTTGCCGTTCCTCAGCTATGGCGGCAGTTCGCTGGTGATCTGCTGCGCCTGCGTGGGCTTGTTGTTGCGCATCGAATGGGAGAGCCGTACGCACCTGGGCAGCGAGGAGCACGAGTTCGACGAGAGCGATTTTGCCGAGGAGACCAGTCATGGCCGCTGATGGCAAAAACGTACTGATCATGGCCGGTGGCACCGGTGGACACGTGTTCCCGGCCCTGGCTTGCGCCCGCGAGTTCCAGTCCCGGGGTTACGCCGTGCATTGGTTGGGCACCCCGCGGGGTATCGAGAACGAGCTGGTGCCTCAGGCAGGCTTGCCATTGCACCTGATCCAGGTCAGCGGCCTGCGTGGCAAGGGCAAGCTGTCGTTGCTCAAGGCACCTTTCACCCTGGTCAAAGCGGTGCTGCAGGCGCGGCGCATCATCCGTGAGCTCAAGCCGGTCTGCGTACTGGGCTTCGGCGGTTATGTCACCGGCCCCGGCGGTGTCGCCGCGCGCCTGTGTGGTGTGCCGCTGGTCATCCATGAGCAGAACGCCCGCGCGGGTACTGCCAACCGTTTGCTGGTGCCATTGTCGGCGCGTGTCTGCGAAGCCTTCCCCGGCACCTTCCAGGGCACCGACAAGCTGCGTACCACCGGCAATCCGGTGCGCGCGGAACTGTTCCTCGAGGCGCCCCGAGAGTCCCTTGGTCAACGGCCTGCGCGACTGCTGGTACTCGGTGGCAGCCTTGGCGCGGAACCATTGAATAAATTGTTGCCTAAGGCCCTGTCCGAAGTGCCGGAAAGCTTGCGACCGATGGTCTTCCATCAGGCCGGCAAGCAGCACGCGGCGGTCACTGCCGAGCGTTATCGCGAGGCGGGGGTCGAGGCTCAGGTCGAGCCATTCATCACGGACATGGCGCAGGCCTATGCCTGGGCCGACATGGTGGTCTGCCGGGCCGGTGCGCTGACCGTCAGCGAACTGGCGGCGGCAGGCCTGCCCTCGATGCTGGTGCCCTTGCCCCACGCGATCGACGATCACCAGACCCACAATGCCCAATACCTGGCTCGGGAGGGCGCCGCCTTCCTGATGCCACAAGCTACGACTGGCGCAGCGCAGCTCGCTGAACGCCTGAACGAGGTGCTGATGCAACCCGAGAAACTCCACACCATGGCCGGCACCGCACGGCGCCTGGCCAAACCTGCAGCAACCAGCACCGTGGTCGACATCTGCCTGGAGGTGGCCCATGGTTGAAAGCCAGAAAGCCATGCCTCAACCGAAGATGGGCCGTATCCGTCGTATCCACTTCGTCGGTATCGGCGGCGTGGGCATGTGCGGTATTGCCGAAGTACTGCTGAACCTGGGTTATGAAGTGTCCGGCTCCGACCTCAAGGTGTCGCCGGTCACCGAGCGCCTGGAGTCGTTCGGTGCCGAGATCTTCGTCGGCCATCGCGCCGAGAATGCCGCCAATGCCGATGTGCTGGTGGTTTCCAGCGCGATCAACCCGGCCAACCCGGAAGTGGCCACCGCACTTGAACGTCGGATCCCGGTCGTGCCGCGTGCCGAGATGCTCGCCGAGCTGATGCGCTATCGCCACGGCGTGGCCGTGGCTGGTACCCACGGCAAGACCACCACCACCAGCCTGCTGGCCTCGGTATTCGCCGCCGGTGGCCTGGACCCGACCTTCGTCATCGGTGGCCGCCTGACCGCTGCCGGCACCAACGCCCAGCTCGGCACCAGCCGCTACCTGATCGCCGAAGCCGACGAGAGCGACGCCAGCTTCCTGCACTTGCAGCCCATGGTCGCCGTGGTCACCAACATCGACGCCGACCACATGGCCACCTACGAAGGTGACTTCAACAAGCTGAAGAAGACCTTCGTCGAGTTCCTGCACAACCTGCCGTTCTACGGCCTGGCGGTGATGTGTCTGGACGACCCGGTGGTGCGCGAGATCCTGCCCCAGGTCAAGCGTCCGACCGTCACCTACGGTTTCAGCGAAGAGGCCGATGTGCGCGCCATCAACGTGCGCCAGCAGGGCATGCAGACCCATTTCACCGTGCTGCGCCGCGACTGCGAGCCGCTCGAGGTGTCGGTGAACATGCCGGGCAACCACAACGTGCTCAATGCCTTGGCCACCATCGCCATCGCCACTGACGAAGGCATCAGCGACGAGGCCATCGTCCAGGGCCTGTCCGGCTTCCAGGGCGTGGGCCGACGCTTCCAGGTCTACGGCGAACTGCCGGTCGAAGGTGGCAGCGTGATGCTGGTCGACGACTACGGCCACCACCCGACCGAGGTCGCCGCGGTGATCAAGGCCGTGCGTGGCGGCTGGCCGAGCCGGCGCCTGGTGATCGTCTACCAGCCGCACCGCTACAGCCGCACCCGCGACCTGTACGACGATTTCGTCCAGGTGCTGGGCGATGCCAACGTGCTGCTGCTGATGGAGGTCTACCCGGCCGGCGAGGAGCCGATCCCCGGCGCCGACAGCCGTCAGCTGTGCCACAGCATCCGCCAGCGCGGCAAGCTGGACCCGATCTACATCGAACGTGGCGCCGAGCTGGCGCCACTGGTCAAGCCGCTGCTGCGTGCCGGCGACATCCTGCTGTGCCAGGGTGCCGGTGATGTCGGCGGCCTGGCCCCGCAACTGATGAAAAGCCCGCTGTTCGCTGGCGCCAAGCAGGAGAAGTCGAAATGACCAGCGCCTACGACAAGCTGCACACGACCCTGGATGCCAAGGCGTTCGGCCGCGTCGCCGTGCTCTACGGTGGCAAGAGTGCCGAGCGTGAAGTCTCGCTGAAGTCCGGGGCCGCCGTGATCGCGGCACTCACCGACGCCGGTGTCGACGTGGTCGCCATCGACGTCGGCGACGACCTGCTGGTGCGCCTGCAGAACGAGCGCATCGACCGTGCCTTCATCATCCTTCACGGCCGTGGCGGTGAAGATGGCAGCATGCAAGGCCTGCTCGAATGCCTGGGGATTCCCTACACCGGCAGCGGCATCCTCGCCTCGGCCCTGGCCATGGACAAGTTGCGCACCAAGCAGGTGTGGCAGAGCCTGGGCATTCCGACCCCGCGTCATGCAGTGCTGGCCAGCGAGCACGATTGCGTTGCAGCCGGCACGGAACTGGGCTTCCCGTTGATCGTCAAACCTGCCCATGAAGGTTCCAGCATCGGCATGGCCAAGGTGAACAGCGTGGAAGAGCTGGTCGCTGCCTGGCGGGATGCCGCCCGTTACGACTCGCAAGTCCTGGTCGAGCAATGGATTCACGGCCCGGAGTTCACCATCGCGGTACTGCGTGGCCAAGTGTTGCCGCCGATCGCCCTGGGCACCCCACACGTGTTCTACGACTACGACGCCAAGTACATCGCCAATGACACTCAGTACCGCATTCCCTGCGGACTGGACAGTGCCAAGGAGCAAGAGCTCATCGACCTGACCGCGCGCGCCTGCGATGCCATCGGCATCGAGGGCTGGGGCCGGTTGGACGTGATGCAGGACGAGCAGGGCCGGTTCTGGCTGCTCGAAGTCAATACCGCACCTGGCATGACCGATCATAGCCTGGTGCCCATGGCGGCCCGCGCGGCCGGCTTGGACTTCCAGCAACTGGTGCTGGCGATCCTGGCCGACAGCGTCGAGACGCGAGGTTAACAGCCATGCAAGGCGCGATGTTACGTCATCAGCAACCTGCCACCGGCCGCAGCAAGCCGGTGCCTCGTGGCGCCAGCCGATTGGTGGCCGATGAGCCGATGTCGTCGCGCCTGCCCAAGCCAAGCCTGGGTGGCCTCAAGCGTTTGCTATGGCCGGTGTTGCTGGTCGCCGCAGGCTTCGGTGCCTACGAAGGCGCCATCCGCCTGATGCCATACGCCGACCGCCCGATCACCAAGATCGCCGTCCAGGGCGACCTCAGCTACATCAGCCAGCAGGCGGTGCAGCAGCGAATCGCGCCGTACGTCGCAGCCAGCTTCTTCAGCGTCGACCTCACTGCCATGCGTACCGAGCTGGAACAGATGCCCTGGATCGCCCACGCCGAAGTGCGCCGGGTATGGCCGGACGAAGTGGTGGTGCGTCTGGAAGAGCAGCTGCCGGTGGCGCGCTGGGGCGACGAAGCCTTGCTCAACAACCAGGGCCAGGCGTTCACCCCGCGCGAGCTGGCCAACTACGAGCATCTGCCGCAACTGTTCGGCCCGCAGCGTGCTCAGCAGCAAGTCATGCAGCAGTATCAGGTATTGAGCCAGATGCTGCGCCCCTTGGGCTTTTCCATCGCTCGCCTGGAGCTGCGCGAGCGAGGCAGCTGGTTCCTGACCACCGGTGCTGGCAGCGCCGGGCCGGGCATCGAGTTGCTGCTGGGGCGCGACCATCTGGTGGAGAAATTGCGCCGTTTCATTGCCATTTACGACAAGACGCTCAAAGAGCAGATCACCAACATCGCCCGCATTGATCTGCGATACGCCAACGGACTTGCCGTTGGTTGGCGGGAACCGATTGCACCGACGACGGCCCAACCCGCCGTTGCGAAGAATTAGAGAGAGGCAGGACCATGGCAAACGCGCATAGCGGAAAAATGATCGTCGGGCTGGACATTGGCACCTCCAAGGTGGTGGCGCTGGTGGGTGAAGTCGGCGAAGACGGTACCCTGGAGATCGTCGGGATCGGCACCCATCCATCCCGCGGCCTGAAGAAGGGCGTGGTGGTGAACATCGAATCGACCGTGCAGTCGATCCAGCGTGCCGTCGAAGAAGCCCAGCTGATGGCCGGCTGCCGTATCCACTCGGCGTTCGTCGGCGTGGCCGGCAACCATATCCGCAGCCTCAACTCCCACGGCATCGTCGCCATCCGCGACCGTGAAGTCAGTCTCGCCGACCTCGAGCGCGTGCTCGACGCCGCCCAGGCGGTGGCCATTCCCGCCGATCAGCGCGTGCTGCACACCCTGCCGCAGGACTACGTGATCGACAATCAGGAGGGTGTGCGCGAACCGCTGGGCATGTCGGGCGTGCGCCTGGAAGCCAAGGTTCACGTGGTCACCTGCGCGGTCAACGCGGCGCAGAACATCGAGAAATGCGTGCGTCGCTGCGGCCTGGAAATCGACGACATCATCCTCGAGCAGCTCGCTTCGGCGTACTCGGTGCTGACCGACGACGAAAAGGAACTGGGCGTTTGCCTGGTGGATATCGGCGGTGGCACCACCGACATCGCGATCTTCACCGAGGGCGCGATCCGTCACACCGCGGTGATCCCGATCGCCGGCGACCAGGTCACCAACGATATTGCCATGGCCTTGCGTACGCCGACCCAGTACGCCGAGGAAATCAAGATCCGCTATGCCTGCGCCCTGGCCAAGCTGGCCGGTGCCGGCGAGACCATCAAGGTGCCGAGCGTGGGCGACCGTCCACCGCGCGAACTGTCGCGCCAGGCCTTGGCCGAGGTGGTGGAGCCACGTTACGACGAGCTGTTCACCCTGATCCAGGCCGAGCTGCGCCGTAGCGGCTATGAGGACCTGGTGCCGGCCGGCATCGTCCTCACCGGCGGCACCGCGAAGATGGAAGGGGCCGTGGAACTGGCCGAGGAAATCTTCCACATGCCGGTGCGCCTTGGCGTGCCGCACAGCGTTCGGGGCCTGAGCGACGTAGTGCGCAACCCGATTTATTCCACCGGCGTGGGCCTGCTCACCTACGGGCTGCAAAAGCAGTCCGAGGACCTGCCCCTGACCGGCAACAGCAGCAACAACAGCTATGGCGAGGAACCGAAGGCCCCAGTGCTTGAGCGATTCAAGCGGTGGGTCCAGGGCAACTTCTAAGTTTCAAAGCAGTAGTGGTAGGCGCGACAACTAGAGAACTGAAAGGAGAGGGAAAATGTTCGAGCTCGTAGACAACGTCCCGCAAAGCCCGGTCATCAAGGTGATCGGCGTCGGCGGTGGTGGCGGCAATGCCGTCAACCACATGGTCAAAAGCAACATCGAAGGTGTGGAGTTCATCTGCGCCAACACCGATGCCCAGGCGCTGAAGAACATTGGCGCGCGCACCATTCTGCAGCTGGGTACCGGCGTGACCAAGGGCCTGGGCGCAGGCGCCAATCCGGAAGTCGGCCGCCAGGCCGCGCTGGAGGACCGTGAGCGCATTGCCGAGGTGCTGCAGGGCACCAACATGGTGTTCATCACCACTGGCATGGGTGGCGGTACCGGTACCGGTGCTGCACCGATCATCGCCGAAGTCGCCAAGGAAATGGGCATTCTCACCGTCGCGGTGGTGACCCGTCCGTTCCCGTTCGAAGGCCGCAAGCGCATGCAGATCGCCGACGAGGGCATCCGTATGCTGGCAGAGAGCGTCGACTCGCTGATCACCATCCCCAACGAGAAGCTGCTGACCATCCTGGGCAAGGATGCCAGCCTGCTGTCCGCCTTCGCCAAGGCCGACGACGTGCTGGCCGGCGCCGTGCGTGGTATCTCCGATATCATCAAGCGCCCAGGCATGATCAACGTCGACTTCGCCGACGTACGCACCGTCATGGGTGAAATGGGCATGGCGATGATGGGCACCGGTTGCGCCAGCGGTCCGAACCGCGCGCGCGAAGCCACCGAGGCGGCCATCCGCAACCCGCTGCTCGAAGACGTCAACCTGCAGGGCGCCCGCGGCATCCTGGTGAACATCACCGCAGGTCCAGACCTGTCGCTGGGTGAATACTCCGATGTCGGTAGCATCATCGAAGCCTTCGCCTCCGACCACGCGATGGTCAAGGTCGGCACCGTGATCGATCCGGACATGCGCGACGAACTGCATGTGACCGTGGTCGCGACCGGCCTGGGCGCACGTATCGAGAAGCCGGTGAAAGTGGTCGACAACACCCTGCAGACCGCCCAGCAGGCCTACGAGGCATCCAACCCGGCACCGGCGCGTCAGGAGCAGCCTTCGGTGAACTACCGTGACCTGGAGCGTCCGACCGTGATGCGCAACCAGGCCCATGCAGGTGCCGCAGCAGCAGCTAAACTCAATCCTCAGGATGACTTGGACTATCTGGATATCCCGGCTTTCCTGCGTCGTCAGGCCGATTGATGGAATTTATCAGGGGTATAGGGGTGATTGGTGTTCAGCAAAGGCCGGGTCTGTTATCATCCCCAGCCTTTGTTGATACCTGTTCGCAATTTGCGCTGAAGCGGCCAATGCCATGATTAGACAACGCACCCTGAAGAATACCATCCGTGCCACAGGTGTCGGTCTGCACTCCGGGGAGAAGGTCTACCTGACCCTCAAGCCTGCACCTGTTGACACCGGCATCGTCTTCCGTCGCGCCGACCTCGACCCTGTGGTCGAAATCCCGGCGCGCGCGGCCAACGTCGGCGAGACAACCATGTCGACGACCCTGGTCAACGGTGACGTCAAAGTCGATACGGTCGAGCACCTGCTCTCCGCCATGGCGGGCCTGGGCATCGATAACGCCTACGTCGAGCTCTCCGCCTCGGAAGTGCCGATCATGGATGGCAGCGCCGGTCCCTTCGTATTCCTGATTCAGTCTGCCGGCCTGGAAGAGCAGGACGCAGCCAAGAAGTTCATCCGTATCCTGCGCGAAGTGACAGTGGAGGAGGGCGACAAGCGCGCTACCTTCCTGCCGTTCGACGGGTTCAAGGTGAGCTTCGAGATCGACTTCGATCACCCGGTGCTACGCGACCGGACCCAGAGTGCCAGCGTCGACTTTTCCAGCACCTCGTTCGTGAAGGAAGTCAGCCGCGCCCGGACCTTTGGTTTCATGCGTGACATCGAGTACCTGCGCAAGCACAACCTCGCGCTGGGCGGTAGTGTCGAGAACGCCATCGTCGTCGACGAAGACGGCGTGCTCAACGAAGACGGTCTTCGCTACGAAGACGAATTCGTCAAGCACAAGATCCTCGACGCCATCGGCGACCTCTATCTGCTGGGCAATAGCCTGATCGGCGAGTTCAAGGGCTACAAGTCCGGACACGCGCTGAACAACCAGCTGCTGCGCAAGCTGATCGCCGAGAAAGACGCTTGGGAAGTGGTCACTTTCGAAGATGCCAGTACGGCACCGATCTCGTACATGCGCCCTGTTGCGGCCGTGTAAGTTCGAACACTCTCTAGTTCATTGAGGCCACCTTCGGGTGGCCTTTTTTATGGGTATTGGCTTGGGTTTTGTGGTGGAGCGGATATCGAGCGCCGCCCCACCACAAAACCATAGCCAGCCCCCTAACCCTTACCCTTGCCATGTGCAGCCAGGCGCTCAAGAGCGGCGCGCAGCTTGGGGTCGGCGATGCCTTCGGCGGTGTCGCGCAGGCTTTCAGCGGCGTTTTGGGACAGCTCGGTCATGTTGCTCCCCCGCTTGGCCGGCACCAGCGGCGGCTGCACCTTGTACTGAATCCGTTGCAGATTGCCGAAAGCCTCCAGCGCTTGCAGTTGACGCATCAGTCGCTTCTGCTGGTAGCGCAAGCGGGTGGCCCAGTGGCCGTCGGTAACCACCAAAAGCAAGGTGCCATCGCGCCATGAGGCCACGTGGCAATGGGCACGTGCGGCCGGCTGCAGCTGGCTTTCCAGCAGCCGCTGCAAGTGCTCCAAGCGCTCGGCCTGGTTGAGCAGCAGGCGCAGCGGGCGAACCTGTCGCAACAAGGCGGATGGCGGCTGGGCGGGGGACGGTTTGAAGGCCATGGAGGTATGCATGAGATTACAAGATTGGCAGTCTAACACCTCTGTAGTCTGCACTGGCTCTCGGTGGGCAGGTTACGAGTCACTCTTGCTACCTTTCATGAAACAGCGGGTTGAACTCCCGCAAAATGCCCCTATCTTAGAAAAGCCCCTGCCAAAGCGCTGTGCCAGCATCGTGGAAATCCACCACTTTCCTCACCATCGTTTCCGGGTAGAATGCTCGTTCGCATGCGGCCTCAGGGCTGCACGGGCGACTCATGGGGCCGCCCTCCATCCCTAAGTGTGGAAGATCCTGCCGATATGTTTGCGCCTTTGTTAAAAAAACTTTTTGGAAGCAAGAACGAGCGTGAAGTCAAACGCATGCTCAAGACGGTAGCTATCGTCAATGCCTTCGAAGAGAAGATGGTGGCCCTCTCCGACGAGCAACTGCGGGGCAAGACCGCAGAGTTCAAGGAGCGTTTGGCCAAAGGCGAGACACTGGACCAATTGCTGCCTGAAGCCTTCGCCGTGGCCCGTGAGGCCGGCAAGCGTGTGATGGGCATGCGCCACTTCGACGTACAGCTGATCGGCGGCATGACCCTGCACGAGGGCATGATCGCAGAAATGCGTACCGGTGAAGGCAAGACCTTGGTCGGTACCCTGGCCGTCTACCTCAACGCATTGTCCGGCAAGGGCGTGCACGTGGTAACCGTCAACGACTACCTGGCCCGCCGCGACGCCAACTGGATGCGCCCGCTGTACGAATTCCTCGGCCTGACCGTAGGTATCGTCTCGGCATTCCAGCCGCCGGAAGAGAAGCGCGCTGCCTATGCGTCCGACATCACCTACGGCACCAACAACGAATTCGGTTTCGACTACCTGCGCGACAACATGGCGTTCAGCCAGGAAGAGAAGTTCCAGCGTGAGCTGAACTTCGCCGTGATCGACGAAGTCGACTCGATCCTCATCGACGAAGCCCGTACCCCGTTGATCATCTCCGGCCAGGCCGAGGACAGCTCCAAGCTGTACATCGAGATCAACCGCCTGATCCCGCGTCTGACCCAGCACATCGAGGAAGTCGAAGGCCAGGTCACCCAGGAAGGCCACTTCACCATCGACGAGAAGAGCCGCCAGGTCGAGCTCAACGAAGCCGGTCACCAGTTCATCGAAGAAATGCTTACCCAGGCCGGCCTGCTGGCCGAAGGCGAGAGCCTCTATTCGGCGCACAACCTCGGCCTGCTGACCCACGTCTACGCTGGCCTGCGTGCGCACAAGCTGTTCCATCGCAACGTCGAGTACATCGTCCAGGACGGCCAGGTCCTGCTCATCGACGAGCACACCGGTCGTACCATGCCAGGCCGCCGTCTGTCCGAAGGCCTGCACCAGGCCATCGAGGCGAAAGAGAACCTGAACATCCAGGCCGAGAGCCAGACCCTGGCTTCGACCACCTTCCAGAACTACTTCCGTCTCTACACCAAGCTGTCCGGCATGACCGGTACCGCTGACACCGAGGCGTTCGAGTTCCAGTCGATCTACGGCCTCAACGTGATGGTCATCCCGCCGAACAAGCCGCTGGCGCGTAAGGACTTCAACGACCTGGTGTACCTGACCGCCGACGAGAAGTACGCCGCGATCATCGCCGACATCAAGGAAAGCATGGTGGTTGGCCGTCCGGTGCTGGTGGGTACCGCGACCATCGAAACCTCCGAGCACATGTCGAACCTGCTGAAGAAGGAAGGGATCGACCACAAGGTACTGAACGCCAAGTACCACGAGAAGGAAGCCGAGATCATCGCCCAGGCCGGTGCCCCTGGCGCACTGACCATCGCTACCAACATGGCCGGCCGTGGTACCGACATTCTCCTGGGTGGCAACTGGGAAGCCGAAGTGGCTGCTCTGGAGAACCCCAGCGCCGAGCAGATCGCCCAGATCAAGGCCGACTGGCAGAAGCGTCACCAGCAGGTCATCGAGTCCGGTGGTCTGCACGTGATCGCCTCCGAGCGCCATGAATCGCGCCGTATCGACAACCAGCTGCGTGGCCGTTCCGGCCGTCAGGGCGACCCTGGCTCCAGCCGTTTCTACCTGTCCCTGGAAGACAGCCTGATGCGTATCTTCGCCTCCGACCGGGTGAAGAACTTCATGAAGGCCCTGGGCATGCAGTCCGGCGAAGCCATCGAACACCGCATGGTCACCAATGCCATCGAAAAGGCCCAGCGCAAGGTCGAAGGCCGCAACTTCGATATTCGTAAGCAACTGCTCGAATATGACGACGTAGCCAACGAGCAGCGCAAGGTGATCTACCACATGCGCAACAGCCTGTTGGCGGCCGAGAACATCGGCGACACCATCGTCGAATTCCGTAAGGAAGTGCTCGATGCCACCATCAGCCAGCACATTCCGCCGCAGTCGCTGCCCGAGCAGTGGGATGTGGCCGGCCTCGAGGCATCGCTGGCCAGCGACTTCGCCATCAAGCTGCCGATCCAGCAATGGCTCGACGAGGACGATCACCTCTACGAGGAGACCCTGCGCGAGAAGCTGCTGAACGAAATCACCAGCGCCTACACCGAGAAGGAAGACCAGGCCGGCATCGAAGCCCTGCGTACCTTCGAGAAGCAGATTCTGCTGCGTGTCCTGGACGACCTGTGGAAGGACCACCTGTCGACCATGGATCACCTGCGCCACGGTATCCACCTGCGTGGCTACGCGCAGAAGAACCCGAAGCAGGAGTACAAGCGCGAGTCGTTCGCCCTGTTCCAGGAACTGCTCGAGTCGATCAAGCGCGACACCATTCGCGTGCTGTCGCACGTTCAGGTCCGTCGCGAAGATCCGGTCGAGGAGGAGGCCCGTCTGCGCCGCGAGGCCGAGGAGCTGGCCAGCCGCATGCAGTTCCAGCATGCCGAAGCCCCTGGCCTGGAGAGCGAGACACAAGCCGAAGAGGGTGCTGAGGTAGCGGTGGCCACCGCACCGGTGCGCAACGACCTCAAGCTGGGCCGCAACGAGCCGTGCTGGTGTGGTTCGGGCAAGAAATTCAAGCACTGCCATGGTCAGATTGAGTGATCTGATCCATCCGCTGTAATCTGACAACATCGGGGCCGCTGGGCGGCCCATTCGCGGCACAAGGCCGCTCCCACTGGGAAATCGCCCCTTGCATGAGGCGCGGTCCCTGTGGGAGCGGCCTTGTGCCGCGAATGGGGCGCGAAGCGGCCCCGCTCTTCCTTCGACTGTTCACCGTATTTCTAGGAGCGCTCTAATGGCTGTTGGTCTTGGTCCTTTGCCCACCCTGCACCCGGTGCCGGGTTTTGAACTTGGTATCGCTTCTGCCGGCATCAAGCGTCCAGGGCGCAAGGATGTGGTGGTCATGCGTTGTGCCGAGGGCTCCAGCGTCGCGGGTGTGTTCACCCTCAATGCTTTCTGTGCAGCACCGGTGATCCTCTCCAAGCAACGTGTGCAAGGCACCGTGCGTTATCTGCTGACCAACACCGGGAACGCCAACGCCGGCACTGGCGCACCTGGCCTGGCTGCCGCCGAACGCACCTGCGCCAAGTTGGCCGAGCTCGCCGGCGTGCCGGCGGAGTCGGTGCTTCCGTTCTCCACCGGCGTGATCGGCGAGCCGCTGCCGGTCGAGAAGATCGAAGGTGCGCTGCAGGCTGCGCTGGACAACCTGTCGGAAAACAACTGGGCAGAGGCCGCCACCGGCATCATGACCACCGACACCCTGCCCAAGGGTGCCAGCCGCCAGTTCCAGCACGATGGTGTGACCGTCACCGTGACTGGCATCAGCAAGGGCGCCGGCATGATTCGTCCGAACATGGCCACCATGCTCGGCTACATCGCCACCGACGCCAAGGTCGCGCCCCAGGTGCTCAAGGATCTGATGCTCGACGGTGCCAACAAGTCGTTCAATCGCATCACCATCGATGGCGATACCTCGACCAACGACTGCTGCATGCTGATCGCCACCGGCAAGGCCAACCTGCCGGAAGTCACCGAAGCCAGCGGCGCACTGTTCGAAGCCCTGAAGAAAGCGGTGTTCGAGGTGTGCATGGAGGTGGCCCAGGCCATCGTCCGGGATGGCGAAGGCGCCACCAAGTTCGTCACCGTGCAGGTCAACGGCGGTGCTAACCATCAGGAGTGCCTGGACGTTGGTTACGCCGTGGCTCACTCGCCGCTGATCAAGACCGCGCTGTTCGCCTCCGATCCGAACTGGGGCCGCATTCTCGCTGCCGTTGGCCGTGCCGGTGTGCCGGCGCTGGACGTCAGCCTGATCGATGTTTACCTCGATAGCGTCTGCATCGCCAGCCAGGGTGGCCGCAGCCCGAGCTACACCGAAGAGCAGGGTTCGAAGGTGATGGCTCAGGAGGAAATCACCATCCGTATCGAGCTGGGCCGTGGCCAGTGCAGCGAAACCATCTGGACCACCGACCTGTCCCACGAGTACGTGAAGATCAACGCCGAATACCGTACCTGATGCCATCCTAGAGCCGCTTCCCGGCCATCGCCGGCTCGCCGACGATGGCTGCGAAGCAGCCCGAATACCCTCGGAAATGGAGCCGAACCATGACCTATCACCTGATCATCGGCGACAAGCTGTATTCCTCCTGGTCGTTGCGCGGTGCGCTGGCCCTCGAGCTGGCCGGCGTGCCTTATGAAGAAACGCTGATCAAACTCAACCAGCCCGACACTCGCCAGCGCCTTCTCGCATTCTCCGCCAGCGGCAAGGTGCCGCTGCTCAAGACCGAGCATGGCGTGATCGCCGACTCTCTGGCCATTGCCGAATACCTCAACGAGCAGCACCCCGACGCCCAGCTGTGGCCGGCGGACGTCGCCGCCCGAGCCCAGGCTCGCTCGGCGTGCGCGCAGATGCACAGCGGCTTCTTCGCCCTGCGCGGTGCCATGCCGTTCGACCTGTCACGCGACGAGGGGCTGGAATCGGTACCCCTGGACGTGCAGATCGATATCGACCGGATCGTCGCGCTGTGGTCCGAATGCCGTCTGGTGGCCAAGGACAGTGGGCCGTTCCTGTTCGGCAAACCAACCCTGGCCGACGCATTCTTCGCCCCCGTAGCCGTGCGCCTGCGTACCTATCGTGTCGAAGTACCGGCCGAGGCCGCGGCCTACATCGAGACCATCTACCAGTGGCCGGCCTTCCAGGTCTGGCAAAAAGCCGGCTTGGCGGAGCGTGAAGGGTGAAGCGGATTCATGTAGCGGCCGCGGTGATCCGTGGCACCGACGGGCGCATCCTGATTGCTCGGCGTGCCGATACTCAACACCAAGGGGGACTCTGGGAGTTTCCCGGGGGCAAGGTGGAGCCGGGAGAAAGTGTCGAGGCGGCCCTGGCCCGTGAGCTGCGCGAGGAGTTGGGGATCGAGGTGAGTCGGTCGCGGCCGCTGATCGCGGTCAGCCATGATTACCCGGACAAACACGTACTGCTGGAGGTGCGTGAGGTCGAGGCATTCAGCGGCGAGCCGCACGGCGCCGAAGGCCAGCCGTTGGCCTGGGTGGCGCCTCGTGACCTGGCCCAGTACGATTTTCCCGAAGCTAACAAGCCCATCGTCGCCGCTGCTCGCTTGCCGGATAGCTATCTGATAACACCCGATGGCCTGGAAACGCCCGCACTGCTCAAGGGCATCCAGAAGGCGGTGGCCAGTGGTATCCGCCTGATCCAGTTGCGGGCGCCGGACATGTACGATCCCAAGTATCGGGATGTCGCGGTGGATGCGGTGGGGCTGTGCGCGGGCAAGGCGCAACTGATGCTCAAGGGGCCGCTGGAGTGGTTGGGGGACTTCCCGGCGGCCGGCTGGCACCTGACCGCCGCGCAGTTGCGCAAATACGCCGCCAACGGTAGACCATTTCCGACCGCGCGCTGGCTGGCGGCCTCCTGCCACAACGCAGAGGAACTGGCGCTTGCGCAGCAGATGGGCGTCGATTTCGTCACCCTCTCGCCGGTGCAGGCGACCCAGACTCATCCCGAGGCAGTGCCATTGGGGTGGGATGAGGCGCAGCGCTTGATTTCGGGCTTCAACCAGCCGGTTTACCTGCTGGGAGGGGTTGGGCCGGGTGAGCGGGAGAAGGCCTGGAATGCCGGAGCCCAGGGGGTTGCCGGAATTCGCGCATTCTGGCCTGAGACCTGAGTATCTGGGGCCGCTTTGCGGCCCATTCGCGGGACAAGCCCGCTCCCACAGATATCGCCTTGATCTTTTAGCTTGCAGAGCCCCTGTGGGAGCGGGCTTGCCCCGCGAATGGGCTGCAAAGCAGCCCCAGCGATATCAGCCCTGAGGCTTATCCGCAGGCTGCCATAAGACCTCAGCCACCCCCTGCCGCCGCCCGATGATCCGCGCCGCGACGAACAGCAGATCCGAAAGCCGGTTGATATACGCCAACCCAAGCCCCTCCAGCGGCTCCAGCGCATTCAGTTGCTGGCAGCGTCGCTCGGCGCTGCGCGCCAGGCTGCGGCACACATGGGCCTGGGCCACCAGAGCCGAACCACTGGGGAGGATGAAGTTCTTCAGCGGCCCCATCTCCTCATTCCAGACATCGATCGCCATCTCCAGGCGTTCCACCTCGGCCTGGTTCAACGCCTGGTAACTGGGCATCGCCAACTCGCCCCCAAGGTCGAACAAGCGATGCTGGCACGGCGCCAATACCTCACTGACCTCATCCAGCCCGTGTTCGGCCAGCCCGGCCAGCAGCAGCCCGAGCTGGCTGTTGAGGCTGTCGACCTCGCCGATCGCCTCGATGCGCGGGTGGTCCTTGGGCACCCGCCGGCCATCGCCCAGGCCCGTTTCGCCACGGTCGCCGGTGCGGGTGTAGATTTTCGACAGGCGATAGCCCATGGTCATGCCTCCGTCTGGCCGGTCACTGCAGGTGCCGGCTGGCCAAGGGGCAGGCGCAGCGTGAAGCAAGTGCCCTGGCCGGGCGTGGACTGCACTTCCATCTGCCCCTTGTGGTTGTTGGTGATGATGAAGTACGAAACCGACAAGCCGAGCCCGGTGCCCTGGCCGATTTCCTTGGTGGTGAAGAATGGCTCGAAGGTCCGCTTGCGCACCGTTTCGGGCATGCCGATGCCGTTGTCCTCGACCTGGATTTCCGCCCAGGGCGGATTGAGCCGCGTCCGCAGGATGATACGCCCGGGCTCGCTAGGCTGGGGGCGCTGATGAATGGCCTGGGCGGCATTCTTGAGCAGATTCAGCAGCACCTGTTCCAGTTCGTTCGCGGTGCACGGTACCGGACCCAGTTCGGGGTCGAACTGGCGAACGATGGCCTGGCCCTTGAAATCGAAGCCAATGGTCAGGTCGAAGTCGTTGCTGGCGATTTCCACCGCCTGGTCGATCAGCGCGGGCAGATCGCAGGGGGCCAGCTGGCGGTTGCTGCGTCGGCTGAAACTGAGCATATGGGTGACGATCTTGGCCGCCCGGGCCCCCGCCTGCTGGATGCCGTCGAGCAACTGCGGCACTTCGCGGCTCTCGAGGTAACGGTTGACACTGGGCAGGTCAATGCCCAGCTCGGCAGCCTGCTCCTGGTTGCGCGGCAGCTCCGGTGACAGGCGCCGACGAATGTTCTGCACGTTATGCAGAATCGCCCCCAGCGGGTTGTTGATCTCGTGGGCCATGCCAGCGGCCAGGCCACCCACCGAGAGCATCTTTTCGGATTGCACCATCATCTCTTCCAGCGACAGGCGCTGGGTGATGTCGTCGATACGGATCACCACACCACGGCCGCCCCCGCCCATCAGCGGGTAGAAGGTCAGGGCGTAGTGCCGCAGATCCTCGTCCTTGGGCCAGGTGACCCGCTCTATCTTGGCTACCCGATGCTTCTCGACGCTTTCCTTGAGTTGCGGCAGGAAAGGCTTGAGCGGTTCGAAGGCGATGAAGATCGGCTGGTTCAGCGCTTCGTCCAGAGGAGTGCCGGAAAGCACCGTGGCCTCGTGATTCCACTGAGTGACGTAGAGCTGCTCGTCGAGAGCGATGAGCGCCGAGGGCATGGAGTCGATGATGCTGTTGAGGTAGTTCTGGAAGCCCGTGAGTTTTTTCTCGATCTTGCTGCGGACCTGGACTTCCAGTTCCAGCTTGCGGTTGGTGTGGCGGGTTTCCTCGGCCAGGCCCTGAGCCTGGTCGTAGGCATTCTGGAATTCGTCGCGGGTACGCTTGAGCTGCTGCTCGCGGGCTTCGATACGCGACAGCATGGTGTTGAACGCCTCGGCCAGGCTGCCGATCTCGTCGTCGTTGCCACGGGTGGCGCGCAAGGCATAGCTTTCTTCGCGGGTGACCTGGCGGCTGAGTTCTTCGAGCTGGTTGATCGGCTGGGTGATCAGGCGTTTGATCTGCCGGGCGATGAGCAGCCACAACAGGATGCTGAACACCAATATCGCAGCGCTGGCGGTGAGAGTGCCGGTGTAGAAGGCGGTGGGTAGTTCGCTGCTGGCCACCAGCAGCAGATGGGCCGGAGGGTTGGCATCGCGGGGCAGGCGCACCAGTTGGGTGCTGCGAAACTCCATCAGACGCCAACCATCGATACTGCGGTAGCGCTTGGGCAGCGCCAGCGGCTCGCCGTGCTGCAACTGGGCCAACAGTCGCCCGTCACCGCCATAGATGGCCGCGGCACGCAATGGGGTATAGCTATCCAGTTCCCTGAGCAGCGCCGTGGCTGACTCGGGGGTGTCGCCGGCACGAGCCGACAGCTGAGGATTGGAGACCAGCCGTCCGATGGTTTGCAGGGCCTGGGGCGCCATGCTTTCCTGGGTGATCCAGTAGGCGGCGCTGATAAAGGCCAGGTTGGCCACCAGCAGAATGGTTACCAGCAATACCAACAGGGCTGCCAGCAGCTTCTGCCCGACCGGGAGGTTTTCCAGGCGTTTGCGCAAGGTCATGGGCAAGGCAATGTCCGTATCCGATTCAAGGTGCCAGCGTCAGTCGCTGGGCAAGCCACGGGCCCGCAGATTATCGACCAGGCGCTGGTGCAGGCGTTCCAGCCGCTCCAGGTGCATGCCGTGCCGGGCAGCGGCGCGGCAGGCATGGCCGAGCAGATAGTGCACTTCGGTGCGGCGGTTGGCGCGCACGTCCTGGTACATCGAAGAGTAGTTGGCGGCGGTGGCGAGGATCACCCGCTGCACTTCCTCGCCAAGATCCTGTGCCGCTTCCGGCTGGCCACACCGATGCAGCAGTTGGCTCAGCTCTGTACACAGCGCCTCGACTTCGCCCAGATGTTCCAGCAACCCGCCATTGTGGCACTCGTGCAGCACGGTCAGCGGGTTGATCGCGCAGTTCAGTGCGAGTTTGCGCCACAGGCGAGTGAGAATGTCCACGGTCCATTGGCCAGGGATGCCGGCGTCCTGCAGGTCGTCGAACCATTCGGGCAGCGTCGGGTTGGCAGGGTCACCCAGCCAGTTGAAACCATGCCCGGCGAAGCGTACCTGCCAGTCATCCTCGCGGAACGCGCCTTCGGTGCTGGAGGCGAATATGCAGCGGGCGTGGGGAACCTGGTCGGCGACTTCGTCCTGGCTGCCCAGACCGTTCTGCAGCAATACCAGCTCGGCGCCCTCGGCCAGTCGAGGGGCCAGTCGGGCCAGGGCCGGGGCGGCGTCGTAGGCCTTGCACGCTACCAACAGACGGTGGATCGGTCCGGGCGCGTCGGCAGTTTCGCCGGGGATGGCGTACTGGCGCGCCTGATCGTGCTCGACCAGGGTCAGGCCGCCGGCTCGCTGGTAGGCCTGCAGGCGGCGATCGTCGCGCAGAATCATTCGCACGGCCTTGCCCGCAGCTGCCAGGCGGCAGGCCCAGAGGCTGCCGAGGCTACCGGCGCCGAGAATATGCCAGGTGCTGCTCATCTGCGTTTCGCAACCCGTTATAATGAGTTCGCATTTTAACCCCCTAACCCTGACGCGCTCCATCTTCAGTCCGAGCGCGCGCTCATTTTATGGAGGATAGCCATGCCGTCGTTCGACGTGGTATCGGAACTGGACAAGCACGAAGTACAGAACGCAGTCGACAACGCCATCAAGGATCTCGATCGTCGTTACGACCTCAAGGGCAAGGGCAGCTTCGAGTTCAAGGACAAGGAACAGACCGTGGTGCTGACCGCAGAGGAAGAGTTCCAGCTCGAGGCGATGCTGGAGATCCTGCGCCTGGCCCTGGTCAAGCGCAAGATCGACGTCAAGTGCCTGGAAACCAAGGACCCCTACGCCTCCGGCAAAGAGAAGAAGCAGGAAGCCAAGTTCCGCGAAGGCATCGACAAGGATCTGGCCAAGAAGATCGTCGCCACCATCAAGGACGCCAAGCTCAAGGTTCAGGCGGCCATTCAGGGTGAGCAGGTCCGGGTCACCGGCAAGAAGCGTGACGATCTGCAGGAGGCCATTGCCCTGCTGCGCACCAAGGAATTCGACATGCCGCTGCAGTTCAACAACTTCCGCGACTGAGCCAGGTTTACTCCGGAACCGAGCTGGCGCTGGCACTGTCCACCGGTTCCGAGGCCGCTGCTAGACCCGCGGCCGGTTTTCACCCGCAGTTGCCGTAACGCATCAGGAGATGGATATGGATTTGAACGCTGAGGTCGACCAGCTGGTTCGCGAGTCACAGACCTGGGTTCCCTTGATCATGGAGTACGGCAGCCGTGTGTTGCTGGCGTTGTTGACTCTGGCCATCGGTTGGTGGATCACCAACTTGGTCAGCGACCGTCTGGCCCGTCTGGTCGGCTTGAAGGTGCAAGATCCGGCCCTGCAAGGGTTCATCCGCACCCTGGCCAATGTCGTGCTGAAGATCATGCTGGCGATCAGCGTGGCTTCGATGATCGGCATCGAGACCACCTCGTTCGTGGCGGCCATCGGTGGTGCCACCCTGGCCATCGGTCTGGCGCTGCAGGGCAGTCTGGCGAACTTCGCCGGCGGGGTGCTGATCCTGCTGTTCCGTCCATTCCGCATCGGCGACTGGATCGAGGCGCAGGGCGTCAGCGGTACCGTCGACAGTATCCAGATCTTCCATACCGTGCTGCGCACCGGTGACAACAAGACCGTCATCCTGCCCAACGGTACGCTGTCCAACGGGATCATCACCAACACCAACCGTCAGCCCACGCGCAAGGTGATCTTCGATGTCGGCGTGGACTACGAGGCCGACCTGCAGACCGCCCGCAATGTGTTGCTGGAATTGGCCCAGGACCCACGCGTGCTGGCCGATCCAGCGCCCCAGGCAGTGGTGTCGACCTTGGGCGACAGCTCGATCACCGTGTCGCTGCGGCTGTGGACCAAGACCGCCGATTATTGGGACGTGATGTTCATGCTCAACGAGCAGGCCCGTGATCGTCTGAAGGCCGAAGGCATCGATATTCCGTTCCCGCAGCGGGTGATCCGCGTGGTGCAGGAGACTGCCGCGCAGTAACGCCTGTTCCAGGTCGGGGCCGCTCTGCACCCCTTCGCGCCGAAACGCCGCGAAGGGGTGCAGAGCGGCCCCGACTTTTTCCGACTTTTTACACTTGTTCACAGTAACCCTCCGCCATTTCTGGCATATACCCTGACCCCTCCTGCTTTCACCCCAAACGCCGCCATGAAACCACTGCTGTACATCACTCCCTTGCGAGCCCTGCTGTTCGGCTTGACCCTGGCCCTGTTCGAGCTGCTGACGTACCTCGCCAGCGACGCTGTGATGCCGGCCATGCCGGTGGTGGTCGAGCACCTGGATGCCAGCCCGCAATACATTCCGCATGCGTTGAACCTGTACCTGCTGGGCGGCGTGGTCCTGCAGTGGCTGATCGGTCCGCTGGCCGATCGTTACGGTCGACGTCCTTTGTTGCTGGCCGGTTGTGGGGCATTCGCGCTGGCCTGCGTGGCCACCTATTGGGTGCAGGACATCGCGCTGTTCAACCTGTTGCGGCTGTTGCAAGGCGTTGGCCTGGGCTTCGTGGTGACGGTCAGCTATCCGGCACTGAACGAAGCGTTCAGCGAAGCCGATGCCGTGCGCATGATGGCGTTGCTGGCCAACATCGCCTTGTTGTCGCCGCTGCTCGGGCCGTTGGTGGGTACCTTGATGCTGCAATGGCTGGATTGGCGCTGGCTGTTCGTGGCGTTCGCCGCCGGCGCGGTACTGGTCTGGCTGCTGCTGTACCGGCTGATGCCGGAAACCCTTGGGGTGGAGCGGCGCGATGGCTCACGCCTGGCGTTCACACCGATCCACTTGTTGCCGTTGCTGGCAGGCTATGGGCAGTTGCTGGCCAACCGCCGGTTCGTGGCCGGGAGCGCTGCACTGGGATTGGTGGGCTTGCCGTTGATTGGCTGGATCGGCTTGTCGCCGGTGTTGCTGATCCATGACGAGGGATTGAGCACCCTGGAGTACGCCTTGTGGCAGTTGCCGGTGTTTGGCGGCCTGATCATCGGCAACCTGATCATCAACCGCATCGCCGACCGCTACCCGTTGCCGGCGCTGGTGCGTGGGGCTCTGTGGCCGTACCTGGCGGGATTGTGCCTGATGGTCCTGACGACCTGGTGGTGGCCGACGGTGACCAGCCTGGTCGCCGGCATGTCCCTCTATGCCTTGGGTCTGGGGGTGGCCAATGCGGTGCTGTACCGCATGACGTTGTTCGCCAGCGAGCAGAGCAAGGGCCTGGTGTCGGCGATGCTGGGCATGATCACCATCGCCCTGCTCGGCCTCGGTGGCGCGTTGCTGGCGATGATCGGAGCAGGGGACAGCCTGCTGCACTTCGCCCTGGCGGCTGGGGTGGCCGGAGCGCTGGCACTGTGGCCGTTGTGGTGGGTCGTCGGTGGTCGGGCTGGGGTCGTGGCCGGCTGAAGAGGAGTATCTGGACCGGCCCTTTCGCAGGTATACCCGCGAAGAGGCCGGCACCGACCACGGCAAACGCTCAGGGCTGCTCGGCCGCCGGGTTCTCAACCGGTTGCTGCTTGCCCTTGCCCACTTCCTGGCGCCAGTGCAGCGCAATCAGGATCAGTGTCGGCACACCCAACAGCGCAGTGATCAAGAAGAAGTTGTGGTAACCGAACTTCTCCACCATCACCCCTGAATAGCCCCCAATCAGGCGCGGCAACAGCAGCATGATCGAGCTGAGCAGGGCGTACTGGGTCGCCGAGAACTTCAGGTTGGTCAGGCTCGACAGGTAGGCGACGAACGCCGAGGTGGCAAGACCCGAGCTGAAGTTGTCGAGGGAAATCGTCACCACCAGCATTTTCAGGTTGGGGCCCATGTCGGCCAGCATCACGAACATCAGGTTGGTGGCCGCCGAGGCCGCGCCGCCGATGAACAGGATCGGCAGGATGCCGAAGCGCACGATCAGCAGGCCGCCGGCGCCAGCGCCGACCAGGGTCATGATCAGACCGAAGATCTTGCTGACGCTGGCGATCTCGTCCTTGGTGAAGCCGGTGTCGATGTAGAAAACGTTGGCCATGACGCCCATGACCGTGTCCGACATACGATAGGTGGCGATCAGGCCAAGCAGCAGCAGAGCCTGCCAGCGGTAACGGGTGATGAAGTCGTTGATCGGCGTCAGCACCGGTGCCAGGCCGCGTCGGCCCATGCCCGACAAACATGCCCAGGTCAGCGACACGTAGAGGATCAGGCGCAGGAAAGCGCGGTCTTCGAGCAGCAGATCGAGTGGCGTGGCATCGCCGGAGATGACGCTGGACCAGCCGGTGTTGAACATCTGCGTGAAGCTGGCAGGCACCGAGACCAGCAGGATGATCAGCACGAACACCGAGGCCATTTGATGGACCAGACCGTAGCGTGCCGCCGACAGCTGGGTGCGCATCGGTACGGCAGGCTCGCGCATGACCAGGGTGGTGAACAGCGCGGGCAGCATCATCACGCCAAACAGCATGTAGGTACCGGCCCAGGCTTTGTGCAGGTAGGCGAATCCGGTGGAGCCGAACCATTCGGCGAAGAACAGGGCGCCGGCCGTGGCCAGCAGCGCAGCGACCCGGTAGCCGGCCATATAGCTGGCGGCGAGGGCGGCTTGGCGTTGATCGTCGGCGATCTCCAGGCGGTAGGCATCGACGGCGATGTCCTGTGTGGCCGAAGCGAAAGCCACCAGTACCGCCAGGGCGATCAGCCACGACAGGTGTTGCTGCGGATCGCACAGGCTCATGCCGACCAGCCCCAGCACCACCAGCGCCTGCGACAGCAGCAGCCACGAGCGACGCCGGCCGAGGCGACCGAGCAGGGGCAGGCGCCACTGGTCGAGCAGCGGCGACCAGACCCACTTGAAGGCATAGGCCAAACCGATAAGGCTGGCGTAGCCAATGGTCTCGCGGGCCACACCAGCCTCGCGCAGCCACACCGACAGGGTCGAAAACACCAGCATGTAGGGCAGGCCGGCGGCAAAGCCGAGCAGCAAAAGCACCAGGGTTGACGGGCTGGCATAAGCAGCGAGCGCAGCGCGCCAGGTTTTACGGGGCATGGGCCAACATCTGCCTCAAGTTTTCGAAAACAAAGCGCGCACTCTAACCGCTGTGCTCCATCGGGCGCCAGCCATGGCGGTTCATATCCACACGATTATTGGTCACATTCACACCTTCTGCGCGCAGGCGCGCACGTTGTTCGTCGCCACCCGGCGTGCCCAATGCCAGGCTCAGGCGGCCACCGGCGCCGAGGACCCGGTGCCAGGGCAGGCGAGTATCGGCCGGAAGCTGGCTGAGTGTGCGACCGACCCAACGCGCGGCGCGGCCGAGCCCTGCCAGTTCGGCCAACTGGCCGTAGCTCACCACTTTGCCGGCGGGGACTTGGCCGAGCACCGAATACAATGCCGTTCGTCGGGCCTCGGGGCTGTCCGCGACGGGGAGTAGATCAGCGGACATCCGCGGCTCCTGGGGGCTGTGATGAAACCGGACGAATGGTTCGACAAATGAGCGTTGAACTCAACGGCATGGTCTGGGTCTGTCCTTGTTCTGGTCGTCGGTATCTGGATAATGCCCGGCTTTTTTCGTCAAATCGAACCCGTAGTCAGCTTATGTATTCTAGATTCCTGCTATGCACGTTTGCCGCCTCCCTGTGTGCCACCCCCGCTTTAGCCGATACCGTCTTCATGAAAAACGGTGACAAGCTCAGCGGCACCATCAAGGTCTTCGATGGTGGCAAGCTGGTACTCGACACCCCTTATGGTGGGACCATCGCTTTGGACTGGAAGCAGGTTCAGACCCTGGAAAGCGATCAGGAGCTGCTGGTCAAGCAAGACGCCTATTCCGGCGAGAAAGCCAAGTCGCTCAGTGCCGCGGAGCCCGGCAAGGTCACCCTGGCCAATGGCGAGGCACCCAAGACCGTCGACCTGGCCAGTATCCAGCAGATCATGAAGCCCAAGCCGCTGGTCGAGGACTTTTCCTGGAAGGGCAACGTTGACGTGGCGATGGACTACAAGCGCGCCGAAACCGACACCGACGACTACGACATCAGCTTCAAGACCACCGCCCGCCACGGCCGTTGGCGGCACAACGCCGAAGGCGAATACAACCGCGAGACCCAGGACGACGTCACTACCACCGACAACTGGAGCGCCGAATACGCCCTCGACCGCTTCATCACCGATAAGTGGTTCTGGCAGGGGCGGGCGGAGTACAAGCGTGACCAGATCGAAGATCTGGCCCGCCAGCGGACCATCGGTACTGGCCCTGGTTATCAGTTCTGGGACGACGAACTGGGGGCGTTCTCGCTGGGTTCGCTGATCAACCGCACCGACTTCGAGTACCAGGACGGCGCCAAGGACAATTTCTATTCGGCAGCGGTGAAGTGGGACTACACCCGCTACCTGATCGGCAAGAACATCCAGCTGTTCACCAATGGCGAGCTCGCCAAACCGCTGGGCGGTGTGGCCGATTACTCGCTCGATGCCGAGGTCGGTTTGCGCTACAAGGTCACCGAGTGGGCCTCGCTCAACCTCAAGGCGGAAAAAGACATCATCAGCGGCACGCGCGACAGCGACCTGGACAAGACCCGCTACACCGCAGGCTTCGGCGTGACCTGGTAGGCGCTGGCTTGCCGGCGCTGAAGCGCGCTTGGGCACAAATGGCAGTGGCTGCTCGGCCTGATAATGCTTATCTTGTCAGCCATCCAGTCCGCTGCCAGGAGCGTCCTTCGTGAGTACCAACGCCATCCGCCCCGCCCGGGAACTGCTGCTCAAGGAATACCGTGGCGTGCTCTCGACCCACTCCAAGTCGATGCCCGGTTTTCCGTTCGGTTCGGTGGTGCCCTATTGCCTGGACGCCCAAGGCAACCCGTTGATCCTCATCAGCCGGATCGCCCAGCACACCCACAACCTGCACAAGGACCCCAAGTGCTCGCTGCTGGTCGGGGAGCGCGAGGCCGAGGATGTCCAGGCCGTCGGCCGTCTGACCGTGATGGCCGAGGCGCACAAGCTGGAGGACACGCAAGCCATCGAGGCCGCAGCCGAACGCTACTACCGCTTCTTTCCCGACGCCGCCGACTACCACAAGGCTCACGACTTCGATTTCTGGGTGCTGCAGCCGGTACGCCATCGCTACATCGGCGGGTTCGGCGCGATCCACTGGCTAGACCAGGTCACCCTCGCCAATCCCTTCGCTGGCAAGGCCGAGGCGGGCATGATCGCGCACATGAACGCTGACCATGCCAATGCCATCGCCCACTATGTCGAGCTCACCGGTCTGCCGCGCCATGCCCAGGCTGAGATGGTCGGCATCGACAGCGAGGGTATGCATCTGCGCATTGGCCAGGGCATCTACTGGCTGCCTTTCCCGAGCGTCTGCAATACACCGACACAAATCCGCGAGGCCCTGGTTTTGCTGGCCCGCGCCGACCAATGGCCGACCGCTGCGGTTACCGAGGCTTGAAATTCGGAGCGTGCGCATCCATCTGAGGTCTTATTGGAAGGTTATCTTCCGTCGAGGAACCCTTGATGCGTGCTTTTCTACTGCTGTTTCTGATTTTTCCGGTGCTGGAGTTGTTTGTCTTCGTCAAAGTCAGCGCCGCCATCGGTTTTTTCCCGGCGCTGCTGCTGATCATCGCCGGCTCCGCACTAGGTGTACTGGTGCTGCGCGTGGCCGGTCTGGCCACGGCGCTGCGTGCGCGTGAAAGCCTGCAGCGTGGCGAGCTACCCGCCGAAGACATGTTCCAGGGCATGATGATGGCCGTCGGCGGCGGCCTGTTACTCCTGCCAGGCTTCATCAGCGACGTGCTGGGCGTGCTCTGCCTGCTGCCGTTCACCCGCCACCTGGCCGCGCGCAAGATGCGCCAGCGGGCCGAGGAGCAGGCCATGCGCCAGCGGGCGTTCCAGGACGATCCTTTTCAGGCACGACCGCGAGAGGCAGGCCAACGGCCGAATGTCATCGAAGGCGAGTACGAGCGTCGCGACAAGTAACCCCACATTTGCAACGGCCCCGCGAGGGGCCGTTTTTCGTCGTGCCTGGCCAGGATGAAAAATTTTATATTCAAGGCCTTGTAATTGTTTCGGGCGACCTCATGTATGTGGTCACCGCAAGGTTTCTGGTGGCGACACCAGACATTACACAGGTGACTCGCCCCTGGCGGGTCACTCCCGGCAACGCCGGACCGCATCAAAACCGCCGGTGTCGACACCGGCCGATGAAAACCACAATTTGGGAGAGATCGACAATGAAGCTTCGTCCTCTGCATGACCGCGTAGTCATCCGTCGCAGCGAAGAAGAATCGAAAACCGCTGGCGGTATCGTCCTGCCGGGTTCGGCCGCTGAAAAACCAAACCGCGGCGAAGTCGTCGCCGTCGGCACCGGTCGCATCCTGGACAACGGTGAAGTACGTGCGCTGGCCGTGAAAGTGGGTGACAAGGTGGTTTTCGGCCCTTACTCGGGCAGCAACACCGTGAAAGTCGACGGCGAAGACCTGCTGGTAATGAGCGAGAACGAAATTCTCGCCGTTGTCGAAGGCTGATTTTTCCGACTTACCGTTACTCCAAAGAATTTCAAGGATTAAACGATCATGGCTGCTAAAGACGTAAAATTCGGCGATTCCGCTCGTAAGAAAATGCTGGTTGGTGTCAACGTTCTGGCTGACGCGGTAAAAGCGACCCTCGGCCCGAAAGGCCGCAACGTGGTTCTGGCCAAGAGCTTCGGCGCGCCGACCATCACCAAGGACGGCGTTTCCGTCGCCAAAGAAATCGAGCTGAAAGACGCCTTCGAAAACATGGGCGCCCAGCTGGTCAAGGAAGTCGCTTCCAAGGCCAACGACGCTGCCGGTGACGGCACCACCACCGCTACCGTCCTGGCCCAGGCCATCGTCAACGAAGGCCTGAAGGCCGTCGCTGCCGGCATGAACCCGATGGACCTCAAGCGCGGTATCGACAAGGCCACCGCTGCCGTCGTCGCCGAACTGAAGAACCTGTCCAAGCCATGCGCCGACTCCAAGGCCATCGCTCAGGTCGGTACCATCTCCGCCAACTCCGACAACTCCATCGGTGAAATCATCGCCGAAGCCATGGAAAAAGTCGGTAAAGAAGGCGTGATCACCGTTGAAGAAGGCTCGGGCCTGGAAAACGAACTGTCCGTCGTAGAAGGCATGCAGTTCGACCGTGGCTACCTGTCGCCTTACTTCGTCAACAAGCCAGACACCATGGTTGCCGAGCTGGAAAGCCCGCTGCTGCTGCTGGTCGACAAGAAGATCTCCAACATCCGCGAATTGCTGCCAGTACTGGAAGCCGTTGCCAAGGCCGGTCGTCCGCTGCTGATCGTGGCTGAAGACGTCGAAGGCGAAGCACTGGCGACCCTGGTCGTCAACAACATGCGCGGCATCGTCAAGGTTGCAGCGGTCAAGGCGCCAGGCTTCGGCGACCGCCGCAAGGCCATGCTGCAGGACATCGCCGTCCTGACCGGCGGCCAGGTCATCTCCGAGGAAATCGGCCTGACCCTGGAAACCACCACCCTGGAGCACCTGGGTAACGCCAAGCGCGTCATCCTGTCCAAGGAAAACACCACCATCATCGATGGTGCTGGCGTTGACGCCGACATCGAAGCACGCGTCAAGCAGATCCGTGCTCAGATCGAAGAAACCTCTTCGGACTACGACCGTGAGAAGCTGCAAGAGCGTCTGGCCAAGCTGGCTGGCGGTGTTGCCGTGATCAAGGTCGGTGCTGGCACCGAAGTTGAAATGAAAGAGAAGAAAGCCCGCGTCGAAGATGCCCTGCACGCTACCCGTGCAGCTGTCGAAGAAGGCGTGGTGCCTGGCGGTGGTGTTGCCCTGGTTCGCGCCCTGGCTGCCATTGTCGACCTCAAAGGTGACAACGAAGACCAGAACGTCGGTATCTCGCTGCTGCGCCGCGCTGTAGAAGCCCCGCTGCGCCAGATCACCGCCAACGCCGGCGACGAGCCAAGCGTTGTTGCTGACAAGGTCAAGCAAGGTTCGGGTAACTACGGCTACAACGCTGCAACCGGCGAATACGGCGACATGATCGAGATGGGTATCCTCGACCCAGCCAAGGTCACCCGTTCGGCCCTGCAAGCCGCAGCTTCGATCGGCGGTCTGATGATCACCACCGAAGCCATGGTTGCCGACCTGCCGGAAGACAAGCCAGCTGCTGGCATGCCTGACATGGGCGGTATGGGTGGCATGGGCGGCATGATGTAAGCCAGCTTTACCCCCTGCACCAAGGAAAAGCCCCGCCTAGTGCGGGGCTTTTTTATGGTTCTTCACGGATTGTCGGGGGGAGCTTTGCTTGGCTTGGCTTGGCTTGGCTTGGCATTTAGATCGTGAGGTGATCCATTGTGTGTAGCGGCGCTACTGGCCCCTTCCGCCTTTACGGCGGGCAACTTTTTTCTTGGAAAAAGTTGCA